>CAZFSB010000020.1:16636-18113 GCA_964521645.1 uncultured Candidatus Saccharibacteria bacterium
ATAATCTTTTGGTGTCCGGTTTTTTATTTCGTATTTTTTTTTGTATTTTTGCCCACGCCGCCCCAGACCCTCAACTACCGTGGCACCTTACCAGCCGCCGACCTGACCCTTCTCTCCATCGTCGGCTCGCGCAAATACACCACCTACGGCAAGCAAGCGATCGACGAACTGGTCGGCGGCCTCCGCAACTACCCTATCGGCATTGTCTCCGGCCTCGCCCTTGGTATCGACTCACTCGCTCACGAAGCCGCCCTCAAAAACGGCCTCTACACGCTCGCCATTCCCGGGGGCGGTCTCTCTGATGAAGTCCTCTACCCCGCTAGTCACCAGCGGCTCGCTCATCGTATTTTAGAAAGTGGCGGTGGCCTCCTCTCTGAATTCGAACCAGATTTCCGCGCTACTAACTGGTCCTTTCCACAGCGCAACCGGCTCGTCGCCGGCATCAGCCGCGCCACGCTGCTCATCGAAGCCGCACCCAAGTCCGGCACCCTCATCACCGCTCGCCTCGCCACCGACTACAATCGTGACCTCCTCGTTGTCCCTGGCAGTATCTTTTCCGAAAATAGCAAAGGCGTTCATCAATTCCTCAAGCTCGGCGCGATTCCGGTCACCTCGAGCGACGACATCCTCGAAGCACTTCATATAGAAAAAAGCGGCGGCGAACCACAGCAGCAAAACCTTTCACTCTCTCCGACCGAAATGCTGATCTTTGAACTCCTCACACAGCCGATCCACCGTGACGAGCTCATTCGCCAACTCACCCTCCCCGTCCACGAAGCGTCGCAGTTTCTCATGATGATGGAGCTCCAGGGACATATTGTTTCTGAGCAAAATATCTATCGAAGGCGGCTGTAGCAGATAATTGTAGGACTTTGCCTAGGAGAGCCCTAGGTGGGGCTAAAAGCTGTGATAGCACTTATTGGCAATATGTACACAGTTGCGAATTATTTTTAGCTTCGATAAATGCTTGCTTTAATTTTTGAACCAACTCACTTTGTATGAGTGCCCCCTCAAGGTCACCCGTGCAACTTGCTTGTGGCCCGATATAATAAATGAAGAAATCCTTATCTTCGTATGCTAGCGTCAGTGATGCGGGGTCAGCGGCTATCTTTGATAGGGATTCTGGATTTGCGCCCCACCAAATATTTTCCTCTCCAATCTCTTTTTTTAATATTTTGTAGCGATTCCAGAGCTTAACCTTATCGGCCTTGATCATCATGCCGACAGGCGAATGTTCGGGATAACACCATCGTTTCTCTGGATCAAATTCATGTAATTCTTTAGTCGAAAACTGTGCTCTCACTTCTTCACCCAGTGTATCTCTACCGATGATATATGTTACCTGTCCCATAGCAGACACATCAAGTGATATACCGAGTTCTGGTATCTCGCATTTTGCACCACTACATTCAGAAATGTTCTGGTCCAAAATTATTTTATTGAAATCTGCAGCTAGATCAATAGACAGATCTTCTTT
>CAZFSB010000021.1:0-13273 GCA_964521645.1 uncultured Candidatus Saccharibacteria bacterium
CGAGCTTGTCGATCTCCTTGCGTTCCTCGGTTCGGCGCGGCTTGGGGCCGCGCCCCCTCCACGATCTCCACCAACTGCTTGGTACTAGATATTCGTGAATACTGCCGCTGCTCGACTATGGCTTTCGCTATCCGTCTCGCAAATCGCTCCTCTGCGTACCCATACAGAATGTCCGCAATGACATGTTCTTCCCAGTCATTGATGATGTCCTCTGCGGTGAATGGGTAATCTTCTGGTTTCCCGAAGGTCATGTGGAGCGGGCCATCGTGCATAAACGAGAAGCCCTTACTCCCATCGGCGAATTGTTCCATTCGCCACCCCAGGTCTGCCAGAATGGCATCTACCGTTTCGATATGTAAAGAACGAAGAATGTTCGTGATATTGCTGAAGTTGTCGTGTACCAGATGTATCTGTGGAGATACTCCATCTAGTTTCTTAGAGTCGAGCGCGGTCTCATCCGCATCGATCCCGATGTAACAACCTCGCTTATCTAAGTGCTGTGCTATTTCCCTGGCGTGCCCGCCACTACCGAATGTTGCATCCACAACAGTATCGGTCGGCGACAGTGTCAGTGCCTCGACTGCTTCGTGCAGTAAGACGGTTGTGTGCTTCATACGTAAGGTGATTAGAGGACGCCAATTTCTCCAAGCTTCTCGGCCAACTGATCGGCCTGCTTTTCGATTGAGCGCTTATAGGTCTCCCATCGATTCTCATCCCAAATCTCGATGCGATCATGGATTCCAGCAAGAACTACTTTTGAGTCTAGCTGGCCAAAATCTTTCAAGAAGTCTGGCACGAGAATACGTCCAACTGAATCTACCTCCACCTCTACTGCTCCCGATAAGAAGAATCGATTGAAACTTCTTGTGTCCGCTTGGCCGAGCGGCAGTTGACCAATTTTTTCAGTGATCTTCTGCCACTCTTTGAGCGGATATACAAAGAGACAGTTATCAAGTCCACGGGTGACGACAAGCTTTTTCCCAAGTTCCTTGCGCCATTTAGACGGCAAGGACAGCCGTTTCTTAGGATCCAACGTATGCTTGTATTCGCCAATTAACATAAACTTGATAGCTCGATCTAGCTTCCGAACCAACCACAACAGCGGAGGCTCATGCTTGCTCTAGTTCCAACAAACCAGGTTCGCACTGACATGTCTGAAAGCTCTGGTAATCAGTCCTCAGACACATCCCCCTCCGTGTGGAGAGTTGCGATCGGTTCGGAAACTAGATCCGGTCTACTTCTTTCAAAGTATACCACTATCTCCCACCACTCCCACATTGTATACCACTTCAACCCACTGGCAAACACTTTATACACAGGTGCCCCACTACATAAAAGGATGACGAGACAGGCACTAGTATGTTCGCTGCGCCCGCCGCCCCAATAAAGCCCTCCGCTCACACACCAGTGCCTGTCTCGTCTTACGGAATATCAACTAGAAACAAAAAACAGCGCCGACTTCGTCGGCGCTGTTTTTCAAAAGGATCTTAACAATTCTCTTTCTAGCAAAAAATGGTTACGGTTTATGTGTTTCAAAATGCTTTCAAAGTATGGACTAGCGTCTCAGCACTCGATATAGCCACTTTCTACGTGATGTGGATGTGATGCCATGATATCATTCTCATATGAATGAAAATAATTTAGATCAAGATTTCGTCGCCACTCCTTCGACCGACGAAACTAACGCCGCGCCGACAACATTTATTCCCCGCACCCAAACCTTTATTTCAGACACTGCGCCGCAGCAAATAAAATGGGGCTCTCTCCGTTTTTTATCCGCGGCATTGATGCTTGATTTGGTTGGGTTTGGGACATGTTCTCTTGTCTTAAGCGAGGAGTCTTTTCTTGTACTTCCCAGTGCAATGTACCTTATAGCAGCATTTCTGGGACTCATGGCAATCATTCGAGTACTTAAAGAAGAGTGGAACATATTTATAAAAATATTCATATCTCTATTTGCGCTCGTCATTGGTGGTTGGGGTGCTTTTTGGGGTAGCTACGGCATGCTCATTGCACTTTAGTGTCGGTTTACAGATGAACAGATGGAACAAACATTTCATTACATCACAGACCTTCTCGCAACACTTATCGGCGTACAGCTTTATCTACGTTCAAAACTTTCTGACACTCTCTTACCAGATCAACGACTATTTGTAATTCTCGGTGCGCTATTGGGAGCGTTGTTTGGAAGTCGAGTAATTGCAGCACTTGAAGATCCTGCTCTGTTTCTCACCGCACCTGATCACCTCTATTATATTGTCAACAAAACCATTATTGGAGGCATAGCAGGTGGCATTCTCGGTATCGAAATCGTCAAGAAGTTCTTAAAAGTTTCAGTTTGGACCGGTGATCGCGCCCTAGTACCGCTTGCGGTAGCTATTATCATCGGTCGTATCGGGTGTTTTGTGGCGGGTGTGCAAGACGGGACAGTTGGTGGCCCTTGTGACTACTTTTGGTGTCTTGAACAAGGCGACGGAATCTTCCGTCACCCGAACTCTTTGTATGAGATTACCTTCATTACACTTTTCCTTCTTGCCTATCACCAGGTGAAACAACTACGACCGAACTTCTTCCTCCCTATCTTGAACACACCAGGAGCTGCTTTTCGCTTATTTATCGTTGGCTATTTCTCACTTCGCTTTGGCATAGAGTTTCTCAAAGATACTCACCCGCTATTTCTCAACATCAACAGCATCCAGATTGTCTGTATCCTCTTTGTGATCTGGTACCTAAAGGACTTGGTGAAGGTTTATCGAAAAGCTGGTAAATAGAGTATTTTTTGCTATTGTAGCCGCAGTATAGTTCCCCTCAATTTCCAAGAAGGAGTCAAGATGAATGCTCATAAGACCGAAGTGGTACCGAGTGAAGGTGCTTGCTGCGCTAATTCCCTGACCCTTGACCACTTTTGTGGCAATGGATCATTACTCAAGAAGAAGCGTTCACGGTGCAATAGTTGTGGCAAGGAAGTACAAGCGGAAGTGTGGCGTTCTAACGACATACCACCACGCACCTACATGCGCAAGTATTGCCCTGATTGTGGCGTGACCAGTTCTCGCCTCTCCAGTGATGCACGGTTCTACTTCACGACCGAAACTGTCGGTGCCTGTAACTGTGATCAAAGCGACTGTTCACCGGGTCTACTTGGTGAAAACGCTAAGACCGCAAGCCAACTCCACACCTGCACCTTGGTCGTAGAGATCGTCCGTGGCTGCAATCTCTCTTGTCCAACTTGTTACGCCGACAGCCCCAAAGCAAACGGCGCTGATAAGCTCGATCCTCTCCCTTTTGCAGACTTTGTCTCGCAAGTGGAAGCAGTCCTGGCCCGTCAGGACAAGATCGACATCCTGCAACTTTCTGGCGGTGAGCCAACGCTACATCCAGAGCTGTTTCGCATCATCGAATGGCTTGGGAAGGAAGACCGTGTTGCTGACATACTACTCAATACCAACGGCAGTAAGTTGGCTGACCCGCTCTTCACACGCTGTTTGGCAGCTGTAGCGCCCATTGGTCGCCTTAGTGTCTATCTCCAGTACGATGGAGACCAAGACGCGGGACAGATGGAACTGCGCGGTGGTGACATGCGTACCATTCGTTCACGTGCACTGAAAGAATGCCAGCTCGCGAATATCCCAGTCGCACTCGTCATGACCGTATCTCACGAGAACAAGTTCGATTGCAGTACAGCCCTCAAACGAGCACTCTCGGATGACAACATTCGCTGGGTGGTCTTTCAGCCAGAGTTCATCTCTGGTCGTAATGACCCAGAAAAACGGCTTGAAGTCCCCATCAACGTGGCCGACATCATTCACAGCGTCAATCGTGGTGGAGTGATGGACCTTGGTTCGTGGATGCCCCTTCCTTGTAGTGATCCAAACTGTGGCATGGTAGGCTTTCTGGTGCGTCAGGATGAAGAATGGTTGCCAGTATCTCAGTTCATTGACCTGAAGACCCTGACACCATTCGTTGTCGATCGCATGAACTTCGACACCGATGACAAGCTCAGCGCATGTGGATGTGACAATTACAATTTGGAAGAGTACCTACAACAGCTTGGACTAGAGCGGAAGGACATCAAAATGGTCTTCATAAAGCCTTTCATGGATATGCGGACCTGGGACACTGACCGTATCAACGCCTGCTGCACGCACATACTCACTCCCGAAGGAAAGATTGATAGCTTCTGCCGTTACTACGGTACGAAGTGACCCTTGGTGTTGCAATGACACCAAAAAGGCTGGTCCATGACCAGCTTTTTCTTTTTTGACTACTCTGCGGTATGTTCTATACCCGTCGCATGTTTCGGTCTCACCACAGGAGAGTACTTCCAAAATCATAGTCGACTACTCGTCTCCTTGATTTTTAGGTCGCATCAGGGGAAACAGCTGCGTTTCGCGGATCGGTTTGCCGGCAAGGAAAGAGAAAAGGCGTTCACCAAAGCCGAAGCCGCAGGTTGGTGGCATGCCGTATTCGAGCATTTCGACGAATTCCCAGTCGGGCATCATTGCTTCTTCGTCGCCCGCTTCAAGGAGCTGCTTCTGGGTTTCAAAACGCTGACGTTGGTCTATTGGGTCGTTAAGCTCGCTGTAGCCCTTCCCCACTTCGCTACCAGCGATGATCGGTTGGAAGAGCTCCACCGTCTGGCCATCAGCACGTGACTTCGCGAGCGGTGCCACCAGCTTTGGGTGATTAACAAGAAAAGCCGGACCAGAGATATTCTTGCGACAGTATTTCCAAAGCGTGTCGGTGAGTCGTTCACGGTTCTCGCCTTCGTACTGCACGCCGAGTTCGGTAAGCTTCGCTCGCATGTCGTCTTCCGAAGCGGTGAGAACATTAAGGCCAGTCTGCTTCTCTACCTCGCTCACATAGTCGATTTCTCGCCATTCATCAGCTAGGTCAAAACTGTGTCCGCGGGCTTCGAATTTAGTAGTACCAAATACCTTCTCAGCAATTTCAATATAGAGTTCACGAACGAGTTTCATACCATCTTGGTAGTCAGCGTAAGCCCAGTAGAATTCGCAGTTGGTAAACTCCTGGAGGTGCTCTGGACTACTGCCTTCGTTGCGGTAGGCACGACCAATTTCAAATGTCTTTGGAAAGCCGGCCGCCATGAGGCGCTTCTGCCACAGTTCGCCGACTGAAATACGCAGGTAGACACCCATGTCAAAGTCGTTGTGATGAGTAACAAAGGGTCGCGCTTCGGCTCCACCAGTGGTCACTTCGAGGGTCGGGGTGTCGACTTCAAGAAAACCATGTCGCTTCATGAAGCCGCGAACCGTGTCCCAAAAAAGCGCCTTCTTCACGAAAAGGTCCCGCGTTTCGCTACTGAGGAGCAAGTCGAGGTAGCGCTTACGGTAACGTTCCTCCTCGTCTTTGATACCAAAGTGTTCAGTCGGGATGTTTTGAAGCGCTTTGCTGAGCACGCGCCACTCTTTTACGAGGATTGCTTGTGTACCGCGTTTGGTCAGATACGCTGGGCCGGTGACTTCCACAAAGTCGCCCGTACTCATCACCTCAAGGAGTTGCGAGAATGATTCCTCGCTCAGGTCTTCTTTTGAGCAGAAGGCTTGAAGCTTGCCGGTACCATCCATGATATCCATGAACGCAATGGCGCCGTGTTCGCGAAACGCGAGGACCCGACCAGCAATGGTCACACCCTCATTCACGGCTAATAATGTTTCAAAATTATCAGTCACTTCAACGATAGCGTGGGTGACATTGGCTTTCGTCGGGTACGGGTTCATCCCCAATTCTTGTAAGCGGGCGATCTTGCGTTCGCGATCGGCTCGTAGATCCTCGATGTTTGACATGCTGCTTATACTAGCGTGGGTAATGAAAAAAGCCAAGGCCAACATCAAAACTTACTACCAAAAACCACACTCCTTGGTACTCGAATCGCACGCTCCTTGCGTGCCCCAGCCAAACCCACCCACGCATAGTCGCTACTCCCTGAGTACCAAGGAGTGCGGTTCTTCAGAGGCCGGCAGCGCGACCTAATTTTTAAAGAGGCGACTGCCGACTATAAAAATGGAAGTACTCTTGTGGTGAAGCTGCCAGCCTTGGCGTTTTTCACCGTCGAACTAAAAGTCGCATAAAGTATCTAGATGCGAGGCGCACAAGAAAAAAGACCCGAGTGGGGCTGATTGCCCAGTGAGGGTCTTTTTTCGTAGTGCAACAAAGCAGATGGGTGCTTTATGCGACTTTGAGGACCTTATACTTCTGCTTTCCAACTGGAGTCTCAAACTCAAATTCATCACCCTTCTTCTTCCCCATCAGCGACTCTCCGAGCGGTGAAAGATACGAGAGTTTGCGCTCATGAATGTTTGCCTCATCAGAACCAACAATGGTGTACTCCTTCTTGTCCTTGTCCCCATCCTTTTGGATCGCCACAACGGAACCGAGTCCAACCACATCGCCATGACTGTCTGGTGAGACGATCTTCGCTTCCTTGATGGTCTTTTCCAAATACCCAATACGCTCCTCGATAGCGGCCTGCATGTCTCGTGCTTCTTGGTACTCTGCATTTTCTGAGAGATCACCGAGGCTACGGGCGTACTCAAGTGATTCTGCCACTTCCTTGCGGCGAACGGTCTTGAGGTGGTCGAGTTCTTTCTTCAGCTCACTGAACTTCTCTGGGGTCAAAAAGGCGTGTGTATCATTCATAACGTTAAAAATTTCTCTCATTATACGCAGGACGGCCGGCGGGTCAATGGGAATAACTATTCGGCCTCAGATACCTCAGTTTCTATACCTAAATACTCGGGACGATTATCGCTCATCCACTGCATCACATCTCCCATGATGCGCGTCGCACCAAGCGCGTTGCTACGCGGCGCCTTATCCATCATGAGGATGAACGCGTACTGAGGGTCCTCGTAGGGCCAAAAACCGGCTGCCCAGGAGTTTACGTAGGCATTCCCGACCCCCACCTCGGCCGTCCCCGATTTGGCAGCAATAGCGACGTCTTTCCGCTCGAGTGAGCGAGCCGTGCCGCCATCGTAGTTGACCGTCTTTCGCATACCTTCATGGATGATCTTCATGAGTTGCGGATCGATGTTGATGTTCTCTTTTTCGCTAGCTCTCCCGCTTTCAACGTGTGGGGTGAGCAGATAGCCGCCGTTGGCGAGCGCGGCGTAGGCGCGCAACATTTGCACCGGAGTGGTGAGAAAGCCAAACTGACCGATGGCAGTGAAATACGTGTCTCCTAGTCGCCAATCGTCATCGAACACTTCTTTCTTCCACTCCGGATCTGGTACGATACCTGCTTGTTCTTGCGCAAGGTTGACTCCGGTAAGTTTGCCCATACCAAACCGGCGATAATTTTCTGCCATTTTGGTGATACCGATACCTTTCTGCTCACCGTACCCACCACCAATGATGTAGAAATACACGTTTGAAGAAAAAGCGATTGCTTCACGCATGGTCATCGGCCCCTGCACCCGCCAGTCATTGAAGCGTGATGGATTGCTCGGATTGTAAGGGTTGGGCACCAGAATATACCCATCACTGACGATCACCTTTTCCGGCGAAATGACCTTTTCTTCGAGGGCAGCATAGGCCACGAACGGTTTCACGATCGACCCTGGGGTGTACGCGCCGCTGATGACCTTGTTCAAGAATGGAAACTGTTGATCCTGATTGTATTGCTCAATGAGCTCATGATCATCACCGTCGGCCATGACCTCCGGGTCAAAGGAAGGGTAACTGGTAAGGGCCAGGATCTCACCAGTATGAATATCCATGATGGCCCCTGCCCCACTACGAAAGCCGGCCTGCATCGTAGAGGTGGCAATGATGTCGTACATGGCCTCAGAGAGCTCAGCATCGATGGAGAGGGTTATCTCCCCACCGGAGGTGGGCATATCGATAGCAAACTCGCTGATCACATCAGAAAGCGCGTCAACCTGGACGATCTTGCTCCCATTCTTTCCTTTCAGGATCTCATCATAGGCGAGCTCGACGCCACTGCGTCCGAGGTAGTCGGTGCGATAGAAGAAGCCGCGGGCGTCTTTTTTCGGGTAGCTCACATACCCGAGTACCTGCCCCAAGCCAGCCCGGTCGGTATAAGCCCTGATCGGGAAATCATATTCCCCAGTCTCGTCGACCTCATTCCAGACCAGCATTTCGCCCCGTCGATCGTACACGACGCCGCGCTCGGCAATGATGAGCACTTTATCGACACTGTTCTTTTCCGCGATCAGCCGATACTCCTCGCCATGAACAACTTGCATGGAGAATATCTTCACAAAAAAAACCAAGGAGATGAGTCCGAACAAAAAGCCGACCGTCCAGACGCTGGCTTTACTGATGGGTAGTTCTCGCTTCCCTTCCATTCGCGCGTGGTTGAAGGCGGGAATATTCGAAGCGTCGAGCAAGACCTCCTCAACATCTACCTGCTTGGTGTATCGCTCTTTTAGTTTACTCATAGCTCTTTTGTTTCAAGCCGATCGATCAGCTTCGGTCGAAGGTACTCGATGATGACGTACCAGACAACCGCCAAAAGACTCAGGTACGGCCAAGTGTGAAAATTACCAAAGTAGCCATCGATCAGTATCGCTACCGGAATAAGTATTATCGCACCAAAGCGCAAGCTATAAAAGACGGACAGAACGAGCGCCAGCAATAGCCAATTTTGAAGAAAAGAAAAAATGATCACGAAAAGTGTAACGATGGCGAGAAATGGTTTCATACGATCATTCGAGAGGGCGAGCTTCCTCTTCACTGGTGGTTGCCGTGCTCGTCGTACCCAACTCTTGATTCATCAGAGTACTGCGGAGCAAGCTCTGCTCGATGAGACTGCGTACTTGCTCGTCCACCACGGTGACAGACTGGGCGATCTGTGACTGCTTCCCGACCGCCACCTGATAGATGCCCGAGAGTGGAATATCGGGAGAAATGTATCCGTACTGCTCGGGTTGGGTCGGCTGATTCTCTATGTATGACAAACGACCGAAGACTCCCGGTTCCACGCTCGGCAGGTACACGAGGTCACCGACCGCAAGTGGCACCCCTTGCGGGACGCGCACGCGCGCTACCCCACCTCCTCGTCCTTCCATGGTAACAACGACATTTGGACCAGAAATGAAAACCGGTGTCTCAAAACCTGGGGTGGTGAGCATTTCCACAAATGAGTACGTTGGTGCGACATGTACGACGAGACCAACCACCTCATCACGACCGACAAAGACCGGCGCGCCGATCTCGACTCCATGGTCGCTACCCCGGTCTATCTGTAGGAGGTCGTACGGAAGTTCACTCGGCCGCGCAATGACCGCAGCGAGGAGACGCTCATCGTCAGCGACGCCAAGCAATCCGCGCAGTCGATTATTCTCCTCCCAAAGCCGCTGCTGGGTGAGGCTGGTGCGTTCGGAGATGGAGAGACGATTCTCGAGGTCTTCGATCTGTTGCTCTAACGAACGCCTATCGCGAAAGAAGGTAGGTACCAAACTAGAGGAGTTTTCAAGCCACTGGTTCACTCCGTGCACCGGGGCCATGGCCATGGTCGCGACCGCTGAAAAAAGACTAGGGAGAAACAGCCCCAGGCCAATGACCAGCAGACTGATGAGTACAGTCCGGATCGTCTTTAAGCGCTTAGAGCTGTGTCGCGATCGCACCCTCATGATCGATCAATATCTCCTGATAATCATCAATATTTTCAATAACGATGCCGGCACCGCGGATGACCGCGCGCAGCGGGTCGGGAACGACAATGACCGGGACCTGTAGGGCATGTTCGAGGAGCGGTGCCAAGCCGGGAATCAACGCCCCGCCACCAGAGAGATGAATGCCGCGTTGCATGATGTCCGCCAACACTTCTGGCGGGGTGGTTTCGAGTACCGACTTTACCGTTTCAACGATCGTGTCTACCTGTCCGGCGACGGCGTCGCGCACATCAGCATCGGTGATGATGACCTCACGCGGGAGGCCGGTCACCACGTCACGGCCGCGAGCAACCAGCTCTTTACCAGCATCGGTGTTGGCGATGGAAGCCAGTGCGATCTTGGCATCTTCAGCAGTCTTCTCTCCCACATGCACTTTGAACTGATCGCGAATGTACGACATGATCGACATATTGAGATGGTCGCCGGCCACGCGTAGATTTCGTGATACTACCAACCCGTTGAGAGACAGCACCGCGATGTCGGTCGTTCCCCCGCCGATATCGACGATCATGCTGCCGATCGCTTTCTGTATCGGAAGTTTGGAGCCAATGGCCGCCGCAACTGGTTCTTCGATCAGGAAGACATCGCGCGCGCCAGCGTTCTTGGCGGCGTCACGGGCAGCGCGCATCTCGACGTTCGTGATACCCGAAGGAACACCGATCAAGATGCGTGGAGCGATCAGTGACCGCATGTCACTTCTGACCTTTCCGATCAGGTACGCGAGCATTTCCTCTGCTACTTCAAAGTCCGATATCACTCCATCCACCAGTGGTCGAACGACTTCGATGTGACTAGGGGTACGACCTTGCATGGTCTTTGCTTCATTCCCCACTGCCACCAGCTGGCCGGTCTTTTTATTGATCGCGACAATGGTCGGCTCATTCAAAACAATTCCCTTTTCTTTTACGTAGACCAACGTGTTGGCTGTTCCTAGGTCAATAGCCATGTCAGTCGATACAGCTGAAAGGAGCGCGTTGAATTGTCGCGTAAATACGTTCATTTTCGTCATTATACTATGTATTTCATCTAGCGCCAAAATGTCCCCTTAGAGATGGACTTTTCGGTTGCTTTTTATGAACTGTTCCTACATACTCTTCTCACCCTCGATTCGCGAGGCAGTTCTTTACCAGGAGAGGATCCCCATGCAAGAAAAAAAACATCACCGAATCGGTATTTTAATTGTTTTCTTCGTACTACTCACACCCCTATTTGCTTACGCTTACGTGAAGCTCACTGGGTAATCATCGGCCCATCCGCCGGTCCCAGCTCTGGTCACACCAGAGCTTTTTCTTTAGGTCTCTGGGTCGTTGTCAAAATCAGCGTACAGCTCAGTTTCGGTAAGGTTGCGGACTTCACCGGTCTTTCGGGTTACCACCTCAAATGTCCCAGACTCCTTACCCTTCCGACTCACCACGACACGGTACGGGAAGCCAAGTAGATCGCTGTCTGCAAATTTCTCCCCTGGTCGTAGGTCACGATCATCGAAAAGCACTTCGACTCCCCGATCGACAAAACCATTGTAGATGCCTTCCGCCCAATCACGCACTTCTGGATCCTCAAGATTAAGCCCTACCAAATGCACTGTGAATGGAGCGATGCTCTCTGGCCAGACAATACCTTTGTCGTCAGACAAGAGGTCAACAACCGTACCCATGGAACGAGCTGGCCCGATGCCATATGAACCCATAATGACCGGCTTACTCTCACCTGTTTCGTCTTTGAAAGTGAGCCCGATCGCTTCTGAGAACTTGGTACCAAGTGAAAAAATGTTACCGACTTCAATACTCTTTCGTTTCTCAAGCTCATCACGTGTTACGCCAAGTTCAGATAGGTCTGCTTCTTCGAGCACTTCCTCATTGACCGCGATACCCTTTGCTTCAGACACGTACACAATATCCTCTCCTGCCTCAGCAAGCGTTTGATACTCATGGCTGAACTTACTGAATGCTCCGCCGGAGGCGAAGGTCTTGTAGGTTTTCTCACCAATTCCGATACGTTCAAATATTCTTTCGTAAGCTCCCGCTGCTGCTTCGTAGATGTCGTCATGTTGCTCCTGTGAAGCAGAGAATGAGTAGAGGTCTTTCATCCAGAATTCTCGCGTGCGCATGATACCACTCTTGGCACGTACTTCATTACGGAACTTTGTTTGTATCTGATAGACCGAAAACGGCAGGTCTTTGTATGAAGAAACATACTGACGCATGATGTCCGTCACCACTTCCTCGTGCGTCCAACCAAAGCCGATGTCACCACCCGCCTGTAGCTGCGACTTGAACCACACATCGACTTTCTCATCGTTCCAACGATCGGTCTTTTTCCAAAGCTCAGGGTCTTGCAAGCTCGGCATGTACATCTCCTGTCCACCAATCGCGTTCATCTCTTCTCGGATGATGTTGTTTATCTTGTCTACCACGCGCAAGCCGAGCGGCAAAAAAGAGTAGGCGCCGGCCATGTTCTTGTATATATAGCCTGCCCGGATCAAAAGCTGCGCGTTCTTCGCCACCTCGTCGGCCGGCGCCTCTTTTTTGGTTTTCGTGAAAAGTTGTGTTTGTCGCATAGAGGTAATTGTATGGATAATCTTAAGGCTGTCTACTCACATCGTTTTCTGGGACTTTTAGAAGCTTTGGATACGAGGCGGATGGGGCGAAAATTCACGATGTGTACTTTGCTGTACATTGAGTGAATTTTCGCCCCATCCAACGACGTAGACGATTCTTATAAAAGTCTCAGAATGTCGTTGTAGGTAACGGCAACCATAAGTAGCATTAAGAGTGCAAAGCCAACCAGGTTGACCCGCCCTGCCCAAACTGGCGGTATCTGCTTACGGGTCACCGATTCGATAGCGACAAAGACCAGACGACCGCCGTCAAGCGCCGGAAATGGGAGCAAGTTAATGACCGCGAGGTTGAGCGAGATGATCGCCGTGAAGGTCAGTAAAGCGGTGATGCCATAGGAAGCTGCATCACCCACCATCCCCACGATCCCCACTGGACCAGCGACCTGCGAGAGGTCGGCGTCACCGGTGACCGCCTGGCTCAACAATGTCCACAGACCGGTAGTGATCGCGAGGAGACCTTGCCAGGTCATAGTGAAACCATCGGCCACCGCGGTAAGGAATCCCTTTTGCTCCACAGCAAACAGTGACAGCGAGGCACCTACCGCAAATTGCTCTGGATCTTCGACAATGAGTCCTTGGGTGGGCGTAATGGTAACTGTCTCACTGGTATCACCAAGTCGATACTCGAGCATCATCGGCGTCCCTTCGATAGTCTGCACAAACTCCTTAAAGCTTGTCGGTGTCGGCTGAGCGAGAACGGTATCGCCGGAGCGCAATTCTGTAATGACAGCACCAGCCGGCACAGCCGCGGCCGGACTATTAGGCAGCGTATCAAGTAGGTACAACTCAGCGTCGGCGGTTGCCACCGCTTCATCGACTGGCACTGGCGTGCCGATAAGGCCTGTGACCGCAAAAAGGAACCAGGCGAACACGATGTTCATCGTCACGCCGGCGATAAGTACGAGGGCTTGGGCCCACTTGGGGCGGGGGCCGCAAGCGCGCGCCCCGTAACCCACCCGCCACCCCGCCGGCTCCCGGGACCCCGGGGCCGCCCGGG
>CAZFSB010000021.1:13283-16841 GCA_964521645.1 uncultured Candidatus Saccharibacteria bacterium
CTTTTTTCTTCGACCCGCCGCCTATTTTCCCTGGGTTTGGGCCCCAGGGGGGGGCCCCGCCGACGGCGCGCGCCCGTTCAGCCTCCGGCAACCCCTCCGTCTCCGCTTCCCCGTTCTCCCCCCAGATCCGAACAAACCCCCCGATCGGCAACCAGTTGAACGTGTATTCAGTCTCCCCTTTCTTTATCCCGGTCACCTTCGGCGGAAAGCCGATACCGAATTCATCGACGCGCATGCCGGTCTTTTTTGCCACGATAAAGTGTCCCCACTCATGCACGAGGATAAGAATGAACAGGACAATGAAGAATATGAGAACTGACATACACTACTTTTTTAATTCTTGTTCCTTTTTCAAGAAGAGACCTTCGAGCTCGTTATTCACCGCATCGACGGCCGCTTGGACCGCGTCCTTCTTTGCAAACCGTTCGTCCTTGCTGATATCACCATCCTTTTCTGCTTTATCAATGAATTTCATCACTTCGTCTCGCACGGCGCGGACAGCGATCCGCGCGTCTTCGAGCTTACTCTTTGCCAGTTTCAGTAATTGCTCCCGACGCTCTACTGTCAATTCAGGAAAAATAACCCGAACACCAGACGAATCGGTTACGACAGACACGCCGAGGTCAGCATCTCGTATCGCTTGCTCAACTGCTGAGACCTGAGAACCATCCCACAGTGAAAGCCGGAGCGTACGTGCGTCTTCGATACCAATACTTCCCACCTGATTAAGGGGCATGAACGAGCCGTAACTTGAAACGCGAACGTTATCGAGCAGACCAGGATTAGCTTGCCCGGTTCGAATACCAGCATACTCCTTCTGTAGCCATTCTTTGGTTTCTTGTAGTCGTTGTGTGATCTCTTTATCCATACGTAATACTATCTATCAAAATTACCTAGCCAGTGTACCACTTAATCAACGCTGCGACGAGACCGGCAAATTGAGGGCAAGCTGTTCAAGCAGCATCTTGTTAGATGCTCCTCTCGTGAGAAGCGTGCGTGCCACATACTCGACAGCCGCTGGTCGTGAGGCAGCCGGACCGCGGCCGAGCTGAGTGATCAATCCTCGCTTCATGGCTCGCTGCCACGCAATATCCTGTCGCTTCAGACGTTCTTCGATGATCTTTATTCGTTCCGCGTATGTCTGGCTCAAAAAGTCCGTGAAAGTTTCCCCCTCTGTTTCATCGGTAGCTACTGCCGCTGCAGTGTGCATCTGTAGACGTGATAGCAACGTCGGAAGCAGCACGAAGTCATGCGGCAGGACAAACAAGAATTCCGTCGAAAGTGGCGGTTCTTCAAGTACCTTAAGGAGCGCATTCTGTGCTTCATGCGTGATGAACTGCGTTCTAACAACGATTTGCTGCCGAGACCCACTCGAAGGGCGTTGGTACGCCTGTTCGATCAAGGTTCGTACTTCATTGATACCCAGACTGTCCGAGGAGGAACAGACCTGGACCATATCAGCAGATGTTGGTAAGACAACACACTCCTCCGGTGACCCTGAGCGTAGTAACCATGCGTGGTGAGACCCTTCCATGAGCTCCATTATGAATGGTGACGCCGTTTTTGCAAATCGAGGATATGTCGTATCACGCGGCGGAGATAGTGTTCAAAGGTTTCCCCCTGCTCGTAGATTATCCCCTGCTCGTAACGCCAACCGTTCATGTAATCAGTGATACTTTGCTTGACCTCTTGGGTTGCCCCCTCAAAACGGCCGGCGAGCAGGAGTGGTATCTGTAAACCAGCGATCTTCATGAATAGCGGATGTTGGCGTCCTTTTGGTCCGGTTCCGAACAGCCCACTCTTCTTGAAGAGAGACCACTCCGACAGCAGCTGCTGAAGACCATCATCAACTTCCTTCGTGGACAGCGGGTCACCTCCAACTGCGGTAGAAATATCGGAGGCTTTCGGTAGTTCGTCTATCGAGCGTAGTCTCTCGCCGCTATCCGCCAATGAACTGATGGTGTGCCTCGTGTCTGTGACCGGCGGGAGGGTGTCAGTGGCTGGACCCCAAGCTGATTCAATACCACCTTCACTTCGTTTCATTGGAATGGGGGCTGGGGCGCCAGCTGGCAGCACACGTGCTCTTTCAACTTCAGAAGGGACCGACTCTGCACTTTCTGCTACCGGTTCTGGTGCTGGCGGTATCACATCATCGATAGGCGGAACTGGTTCGAAATCGTTATCGCGTTCGCCGTCAATCGGGGTCGGAGCTGGTGGTACGAAATCAGGCTCATCACTCGGCATTGAAGCGCGTGGTGGAAATGGCATCTCGGAGAGAGGGCTCACTTCCAATTCAATAGCTGCTGGCTCCTCTGCCACTGGGTTGGCGGATGGCGGAACCGGAGTCATAGGTGCTGGCTCACTAAAGGATGGTAGCGGCGCGGCTGCGGGTGTCTCGACTGCGGGAGCCGGTTCTTCTACTACCGTGGCCTGGGCAGGAGTTGGCTGTGCCGGAACGACCGGGGTCGGAACTTGGGCCTGACCAAGCTCATGTGCACGGAGGGTTTCCTGCACACTCACAAAAGCAGTCTCCAGCCGCTTCATGGCAGAGATGACAGAAGTGCCGCTACTGATCTTCTTCATAGCATCAAGAAGTGCCGACATGTACTCCCGGCCGACCTCGTTGTTGATATCAACGAGATTTACCGGATTGCCGACTTTTTCATTGACCAGTGATTTTATTTCACGAATCCGTTGCGCCGCCACCTCTGTGTCATAGGCCACCGCAGCTTCTGCCTCTGGCTGGACAGGCGGAGCAGGAGGGGTCACTACCGGTATTGGTTCTGGAGAAGGAGGCGGTGGAGGTGGTTGCACCTCGGGCATTGGTGGTACTGCTGGTTCCGGAGCAACTGGCACATCTACCACGGGAGTGACTGGTTCGGCTGGAGGAGGTGGAGGTGGTACCGATACGACTGGAGCCGGTGTGGCAACCGGAGCTGATGGCGGGACGGGTTCAGGTACCGGCGGAACCGGTTCAGGAACGACTGGCGGTGGCACGCTCTGCACCGGAGCAGGTTGTGGAACAGGAGCAGGTGCGGGCTCTGGTTGAGGCTTGCTTTCCACCACCGGCGGCATAACGACGGCCACGACCGGGGCTGAAAAGGTCGGAGCTGGCCGCGACGTACCAAAAGCAGGTGGCGGCACTGCCGCCGGAACAGCGGCTACTGACGCACCCTTGACCGGCTGCAGACCATAAGCCTGCACTTTCTGCTGCAACGAAATTCGAACCGAAGCGTCGCGACCGCCATTAGTGTACAAAAAAGCCAGGTCACGTATCTCATTCTTCTGAGCAGCAGTAAGCTCACTCGCGCGGACCGCAGCAAGCAGCATAAGCAAACCTTTTTGAGTTTCTATATCAAAAGCAAATTGATCCCCCAGCAAAGAACTATCGTTCGCCATATGATGACATCATAGCATCATTTGTTTGCGGTCGGGATACTATCAGTATCAACACCTGTGAATTAAATTGCTCTCCCTCTCTTCTCTTGCTGATATCGCATCCCTGATTCGATCATCCAACGCGCGTACAATTCGCCAAAGGTCATCTCGGGATGATCA
>CAZFSB010000022.1:0-16526 GCA_964521645.1 uncultured Candidatus Saccharibacteria bacterium
CTCGCCGCGATAGTCATAGAACCCTCGGCCCGACTTGCGACCGAGCCAGCCGGCGTCTACGTACTTCTTAAGCAGTGGGCAGGGCCTGTATTTCGGGTCGCCGAGGCCTTCGTGGAGCACGGTGAGGATGGCGAGGCAGACGTCGAGCCCGATAAAATCCGCAAGCGTCAGCGGCCCCATCGGGTGGTTCATCCCGAGCTTCATGATCTCGTCGATCGCCTCGCGGGTCGCGACGCCTTCATGAAGTGCGAAGATCGCCTCATTGATCATCGGCATCAGCACCCGGTTCGAGACAAAGCCGGGCGAATCGTTGCACTCGACCGGCACCTTGCCAAACTTTTCCGAAAGCTCCTTCACCTTCGCATAGGTCGCGTCCGAAGTGGCGATGCCGCGGATGTGGGCGTTGGTGTATTCGTGGGGGTGGGGGACTGGGCCGAATTTTCCGGTGGAAATTTCGGCCCAGTCCTTTCGCACATCCACACGGCGGAAGTCATTCCCGAGCGCCTTACGAAGGTCGGTGACGGGTGGAATGGTGTCGATCTTGGCTCGCGCCTCGGACGCAACGTCTGTACGCGGCTTCGTTTCAATTCCGGTGAGTTCTAATTCATAGATCGTTGATTCCTTGGTCGGGATCTCAATTTCATGGAGTCGACCTTCCAAGGTCCACATATGGAGCGGTTTGTTTTTGACGGTCTTAGCGGAGAAGTGCGGGTAAGGGAGTTCGATCGGGCCGATGAGACTCTGGCAGATATGGTTAAGAGAAAAAGGCGCCAAGCTACCTCCTGAGAGTGTAAAGCTTGGGCTAGCGCCCTCGAGCGCACTCTCAGGAGGTAGCTTGGCGCCTTTTTCCTGACAAACCGAAAGTCTCCCTAACACATCATGCGTATCTGACCCGATTCCAAACAGTACCGAGAACTCATACTCCTTATCAAGCCCATGATATTGCTCCTGCACCTTACACTCGTCGCCAAGGAGCACGAGCAGTTTCCCCGAAGCCATCGGGTCCAGCCGGCCAGCATAGGCCATCGGCACGCCGGCCAGTTCCGGTCGCGTGGTGCGGTACGCCTCGGCGCAAGAAAGTGGGGTTTCACCGACTTTCTTTTCTAGGACGACAAACTTTTCCATTGCCGCATGATGACACGAATTCGTGACTTACCCAAGCGGCTCACCACCCAAGAAAGAATTTACTATGAGTAAGAGAATGAATAGGCCAATGGCAATAAGTAGGTATTTCATACAAGAAAAGTATAGCAGACGGTCACGCTAAAGAACGAGTTTGACAGGGACTACTTTCTACGGTTATCAAGCCGGTTTGCTTGACTGTGACCTATAAAGTAGTAGTATGCAGTCGCAAAACAGGTCGTATTTTCGACCATTCTCACCAGCAGGGTTTTGCACGCCGTACGACGCCCATTAGAGCGTTATTCACATTAGTTTCAAACGCTTTTTTATTTTATGACCGCTTTTAAGGAAGTAATGGCAGCCGAACAAGAGGCAGAACAAGCTATCGCGCAAGCGAAGAATGAGGTTGAAGCTGCGGTCGCGCAAGCCCGGACCGCTGGCAAAGAGCACCGTGAAGCAGAGCAGGCTGCTCTGGAGGCTGCCGCCGTAAAAGCGCTTCAGGACAGAGAAGCTGAAGTGGCCGACATGGTCAAAAAGATCGAGTCAGATACCGACATTCAGGTAGCGGCGATCACCCAACGATTTGGAGGTAAACGTTCAGAGCTGCAAAGAGTACTTTTGCAGCATTTTCAATAAATGATCCTCTATGGCAGTTGTTCCAATGCAAAAGGTCCGGTTGGTCGTTCATGCTTCTCAGGTAGATGAAGCGTTGACGGTGATACAGGGAGCGGGTGCGTTGGAGTTCCGAAAGACCAACCACGACCAACCGGTCGCCTCGACGGCAGTCTTCCCGCATGCGCAGCTGTTGCCCCGAGTACAGCACGCGGTACAGTTTTTGAACCCGTACGCTCCTAAGCGCAAGCTGTGGAAAAAATTGCGTGAAGGGTCACAGGTAACACTCACCCAAAGAGAGGTGACACAAAAACTTGAGGACACCGATGCCATCGCTCTTATCGTCGAGGACCTAGAAGACCTGCAAGTGGAGTTCGCTGAAGCAAATGAAAAGGTGCGCACCTTGGAAGAAGCACATAAGATACTCGAGACCTGGAAGACCCTACCGATAGCACTTTCTAAACTTTCCACCCGCTACACAGAGACACTTTTGATCTCCAAGTACGGAGTTAAAAAAGAGGAAGAAACATTGGCTACGCTTCTCTCACAGATATTTGAAGAAGCAGCAACGCCATATGTGCTGACAGTGGTGTCAGACTTTGCGGTCGCGGTGACGATTCCTCAAGATCAAGCAATACTCGAACGCGCTCGACAGCTGATCGAGGCTGCTGGTTTCACCATCACCACCCCGCCGGCAGGAGTAGAGACCCCTGATATCGAATTGGTAGCGGTTTCTGATCGGTTGGCGGCAGCTCGCGGAGAGGAAGCACTGCTCCATGACCAAGCCGAGCATTTTGCCATCACCCATTTTCATACCTTGCAGATAGCTGCAGAAGTCCTCTCATGGCAAAAAGACCGCTTTGCGGTCGTCGATGGAGCTGGTGCGACCAAGTACACGGTCATCTTTGATGGTTGGCTCAACCTCAATAAGCGAAGCCTCATTGAGGCAGAATTCAAAAAGCGCGACATCCCAGCCGGGTTTGCGGTGCTAACACCAGAGGAGGGAGAGGAGCCGCCGGTTGAGATCGAAAACTCACCGCTCATCCAACCATTCGAAGCGGTGACTCGCCTCTATGGTATGCCGGGCTACAAGGATCTCGACCCGACCGTCTTCTTGGCTGGTTTCTTCTTCCTGTTCTTCGGTCTTTCCCTCACCGACGTCGGCTACGGTCTGTTTCTGATGGTGGTGTCGGTCATCATTCTTACTTTGCTCAAAGTCGCGCCAGCTATCCGGCTCTTTGCCAAGCTGCTGCTTTTCGTTGGGTTCTCGACCGTACTCGTCGGTATGCTGTTTGGTGGCTATCTCGGTATCGCTCCGGAACATCTCCCCGAGATCCTTAAGAAGATCCAACTCTTTGACCCGATCGGCAACCCGCTTCCGGTCTTTTACACCGCGCTGGGCCTCGGAGTGGTGCAGGTGATGGTGGGTATGGTGCTCAAGATATACAGTCACTACCGGAACGGTCGCTTTATGGAAGGGCTGCTCGACCAAGGACCGTGGTTGTTCATGTTCTGTCTCGGTATCTTGTATCTCGCGACTGTGCTTGGCTACGTTGAAGCGGTTTCTACCACGCAAGTAGTCCATCTCATCTATGTTGGCGTGGTCATGATCGTGCTCGCGAGTGGTCGAAAGGGAAAGACCGTACTGGAAAAGGTGCGGAGCGCGGCCCTCAGTCTCTACGACAGCATCGGCTACTTCTCCGACATCTTGTCGTACTCACGTCTCTTGGCGCTCGGCCTCGCGACCACCGCGCTCGCGTTTGCGGTCAACCTCATTGCCGGCATGATCAGTGACATTCCGTACATTGGTGCTCTCTTGGCACTTATCGTACTGGTGGTCGGCCACCTCTTCACGCTCGTCGTGAATACCCTCGGCGCCTTCATTCATAGCGCTCGATTGCAGTTCGTGGAGTTCTTTGGTAAGTTCATCGTCGGCACCGGCAAGGAATTTGCCCCGCTCTCCCGCAGTGAAAAACATGTTACGGTCACTGATGAATGATCGTGATGGAGAGAGGAGAATTTAATTTATACACCGTTAATTTAATATAAAAATATGGAATCAATGATTGGAATCGGACTAGTGTTCGCGGGAGCTGCCATCTCAGCAGCGCTCGGTTTTAGTGGCTCGGCTATCGGTATGGGGCACGCGGGTCAGGCTGCTGCTGGTGTCCTCAGTGAGAAGCCAAATCTCTTTGGAAAGATGCTGCTCATGCAGGCCCTTCCTGGTTCACAGGGTATTTATGGTCTCGTAGGCGCCTTCCTCATTCTGAGTTTCTCAGGCGTGCTTGGTGGTGGTGAAGGCGCTGCGGCGATCGACACCGCAACCGGACTGCAGTACCTCATGGCCGGCATCCCGATCGGCGTGGCTGGTTATTTCTCTGGTATGTTCCAGGGTATTGTGGCTGCCTCAGGTATCTCAATGATCGCAAAGGATGAAAGTAACATGGGACGCGCGATCGTCCTCTCAGTAATGGTGGAGACCTGGGCGATCTTCGGAGTCCTCATCAGCTTCATCTTGCTCATCTCAATTTAATCGCCACCGTTAATTATCACGTACTATGTCTCAAGCAACACTGATAGAAAAGATCAAAGCCGATGCAGCGCTCGAAGTCGCAGCGATCAAAGCCGCCGGAGCGGTGCAGGTTGAGGCCATTGTACGTGAGACGGAAGCTGCTCTCGCGTCGCTACGAAGCGCGCACCACGCAGTTGAGGAAAAGAAGCTCGCTCAATTAGAGCTTGCTGCCGTAGCACGCGCGAAGCAGGCTGGGAAGCTTGCGGTGCAAGCAGCCAAGCGAACAGCGATCGACGAACTTTTCGCTGATGTCGAGCAAGCATTGATCAAGTTGTCTGCAGAAGAGTACGTTGCCACGTTCGCGAAGCATGCCGCTGCCGTCATTCCTGCTGGAGTGACCGTGACTGCTGTTCGAGCACCACAGGATCGCCTCGCGGAGACCAAACAAATTCTTGCCGCGCAGGGCATTGTGGGTGACATTTCACCCGACGATACCATCAAGGCAGGCTTCATGCTTCATGCTACCGATGGTGCGTACGATGTTACATTGACCCGTCTCCTGGATGAGCGGCGTACCGCGCTAGAAATGGAGGTGATGACCGCCGTAATGAGTTAACCAGACACATGCAAACCTCATATATCTACAGTGCTAGTAAAGTGAATGCCTTGTCTCAGTTTTTGCTGAACAAGACGGATATTGAGCGTTTATTGGTGGCCGAACCAGGTGAAGATCTGCAAAAGGCATTAAAGGAGACCTACCTTGCCGAATATCTGCTTCACGTCCCGCATGAAGATGTCTCTCTTGCGATCGAGGAAACATTGAAGCATGCTAAGAAGCTCATCTTTCGTATCACCCCACAGGGGCAGATGTTCCGCATCTTGTGGGTCCAGTACGACATCCACAATCTCCGCGTCTTCGCGAAAGCATCAGCCGCTGGTCTCACCTACGACCAGTGTCTGCCGTATGTATCAGAACGAGGTATCTATGAGCCAGCTTACCTCTACGAGCACGTGCAAGACGCAACCCTCAACCGTCTGCAGATCAACTGGCAGGATGCGTATGAGCAAGCCCTGCAAACCGCTGCGAGTGGTGATTTAGGGAAGATAGACGGAGTACTCGACGAGCTATATTTCGCGACCAGCAAACGGATCGTCGAGACGTTTGGCGACGCGTTTCTGTCCTCGTACTTAAAGACACTGATCGACCTCTCCAACCTACGCAGTCGTTTGCGACACCTGCAAAATACTGCAGTGAGTTTCTCTCCTGAGTTTGTCGAAGGGGGTACGTTTGGTCCAAAGCAGATCGAGACCATGGAGCAGACCTTCGCTTTGTTTGCGAGACAGGGCGGTGCGGAGTACTGGAAGGAGGCACTTGAGTATTTTGCCGAAACCGGGAACTTCACCCGACTCGACGCTCGAGTAGCCGATCGTCTGCTTATGGTAGCGAAGGAGGGAAGTCGTGACATGTTCTCTTCTGCTTCACTCGTCCTGTATTACCTCAAATGTCGTCAGGCCGCTGCGAACGTCCGAAGTATCGTGGTGGGGAAGAATAGTGGCATGAAAGCCGAAGATATCCACGCTAATTTACGTCTTGCTTATGTCAACGATTAACCAAGAATACCAGATCGCCATCATTGGGCCGCAGGACACGGTTTCTGGTTTTAAAGCGCTCGGGGTGACCACGTTCCCGGCCCAGACTGCTGCCGAAGCTATGCAGCAATTACGTACTATTAAGCAAGTAACGACTGACCCGGGGTCGGACGAAAAGTACGCGGTCGTCTGTATCATCGAAGATCTGGTGACGGCGGTCGACCAGGCCGAATATGCCAAGATCGTCGCCGGACCATTACCCGCTGTCGTGCTCCTGCCCGGGCCGACCGGCAGTAGCGGATTCGCCCTCGAGCGGCTACGGCAGCTCGCCGAACGAGCCGTTGGCTCTGCCATCATTTAGAAAATTCTTTATTCACATTACAAAATCATCATGACCAATTCACAAACAACCACACAGACCGGAGACATCAAAGCAGGGGTGATCCTCCGCGTGACCGGACCCCTCGTACGCGCCAATGGTATGGCAGAAGCTAAGCTGTATGAGGTGGTTAAGGTATCTGACGAAAAGCTCCTCGGTGAGATCATCGAACTGCACGGCGATGTTGCTGCTATTCAGGTGTATGAGGAAACCGCCGGTATCGGGCCTGGCGACGTGGTATACCGCACGGGGCGGACCATGTCAGTAGCACTCGCGCCAGGACTGCTTGAGTCTATTTACGACGGCGTGCAGCGCCCACTGCAGAAGATAGAAGCAGCTGCCGGTAACTGTTTCATCAAACGTGGTATCGAAGCGGAAGCGATCGATATGCAGAAGAAGTGGCAGTTCAAACCAGTCGCCAAGGTTGGTGACACGGTGGTGGCTGGTGATGTGCTTGGTGAGGTGCAAGAGACTGCGCTCATCATGCATAAGGTCATGGTTCCTCCCGGAAAAGGCGGCGTGGTTGCGTCTATCCAGAGCGGTGAATTTGATGTTACACAAGAGATCGCTGGTCTCAAGAACGAAGATGGTTCTGTCGACTCGATCATGATGCTACAGTACTGGCCGATCCGTCAGCCTCGTCCCAAGGCACAGAAGATCTTCCCAAGCGAACCGCTCCGTACTGGTGGTCGCTCGATCGACACCTTCTTCCCAATAGCGAAGGGTGGTGCTGGTTGTATTCCTGGGCCGTTCGGTGCCGGCAAGACGGTGACCCAGCAGAGTATCGCGAAGTTCTGTGACGCGCAGATCATCGTGTACATCGGTTGTGGTGAACGTGGTAACGAGATGACTGAAGTACTTTCAGAATTCCCACACCTTATCGACCCGAACTCTGGTGAGCCGCTCATGAAGCGCACCATCCTTATTGCGAACACCTCCAACATGCCAGTAGCTGCTCGCGAAGCCTCGGTCTACACCGGTATCACGATCGCTGAGTACTATCGCGACATGGGATACAATGTCGCGCTGATGGCCGACTCAACTTCACGTTGGGCAGAGGCGATGCGTGAAATTTCAGGTCGTCTTGAAGAAATGCCCGGTGAAGAGGGATACCCAGCGTACCTCTCATCACGCACTGCAGAATTTTATGAGCGCGCTGGTATCGTGAAGACGCTTGGTAGCGAGGGACGTACCGGTTCACTCACGGTGATCGGCGCGGTATCGCCACCAGGTGGAGACCTCTCTGAACCAGTGTCACAAGCGACCTTGCGTGTGACCAAGACCTTCTGGTCACTCGACTCAGACCTGGCGTACAAGAAGCACTTCCCGTCGATCAACTGGCTCAACTCATACTCACTCTACGCGCAGAACTTTGAGCAGTTCTGGAAGGAGCAAGTAGCCGAAGATTTCTCTGCGGTACGCACGGCTGCCATGACCCTCCTCGAAAAAGAATCAAAGCTGCTCGAGATCGTTCGTCTCGTGGGTATGGAATCACTCTCAAACAGTGACCGACTCATTCTTGAAGTGGCGCGTATGATCCGTGAAGACTTCCTCTTCCAGAACGCCTTTGATAAAGATGACGCGTTCACCTCACTCGAGCGACAGTACGGTATCCTCAAGTCGATCATCACCTTCTATGAAGTGGGGCAGGCGGTAGTGCAAAAACCAGACTTTGAATTTGCACGATTCAGCTCAGTGCCTACCTACGGGGAGGTGGCCCGGCTGAAGGAAAAATTAGACTGGAAGAAGGCCGATTATCAGACATTCCAAGACAAGGTTCGTGCTGAACTGGAAGCATTGGTTGCATAAGTAATATCATTATCATGAGTCAAAAAGAATACACAGATATCTCCTCGATCGCCGGACCACTCGTAGTGGTAGAAGGAGTAGAGGGAGTGAAGTACGAAGAACTCGTTGAGGTGATCGTACCAGGAGAGCGTGCGCCACGTTTTGGAAAAGTGCTAGATATATCGCAAGACCGTGCCGTGGTGCAGATGTTCGACCCGACCAGCGGCATGACCGCGGAAGGAACACGCGCTCGTTTCCGTGGTGAAACACTGAAGCTTGGGGTATCAGAAGATATGCTCGGACGAGTGTTCAACGGAGCCGGAAAGGTAGCTGACGGTGGTCCAGAATTGGTCGCCGAACAGCGCCGCGATATCGCGGGAGAGCCGATCAACCCGTACTCACGCGAATTCCCGAACGACTTCATTCAGACCGGTATCAGCTCGATCGACGTCATGAACACGCTCGTGCGTGGACAAAAGCTTCCAATCTTCTCGGGTGCTGGTCTGCCGCACGCACGTCTCGCGGCGCAGATCGCTCGCCAGGCCAAGGTGAAAGACGGCGGCAACTTCGCTATTGTTTTCGCAACACTCGGTGTTTCTTTTGAAGAAGCAGAATACTTCCGCCGTGGCTTTGAAGAGACTGGCGCGCTTGAACGTTCAGTACTCTTTATCAACACGGCTGCCGACCCAGTGGTGGAACGTATCTCCACTCCACGTATGGCGCTCACCACCGCTGAATATCTCGCGTTTGAAAAAGGGATGCACGTACTCGTCATTCTCACTGACCACACCAACTACTGTGAGGCGCTTCGAGAAGTGTCTTCAGCTCGTAAGGAAGTGCCAGGACGTCGTGGTTACCCGGGCTATCTCTACACCGACCTTTCTACTATTTACGAACGAGCTGGTCGCGTGAAAGGGAAGGCGGGTACTATTACCCAGATTCCGATCCTCACCATGCCCGACGACGACAAGACCCACCCAGTGCCAGACCTTACCGGCTACATCACCGAAGGTCAGTTCGTGATATCTCGCGAACTCTACCGTAAGGGCGTGTTCCCACCAGTAGACGTACAGGGTTCACTCTCACGACTTTGGTCAGCGGGAGTAGGAGAAGGAAAGACCCGGGCCGACCACTCAGCTCTCAAGGACCAGCTCTTTGCTTCCTACGCGACTGGTCGTGAGGTACGTGAGCTGGCGGTGGTGCTCGGTGAAGCGTCACTCGATGATACTGACCGTGCGCACCTCAAATTTGCTGAGGCATTTGAGCGTGAATTCGTTGGACAGGGAGAGTTTGAGAATCGTTCGGTTGAAGAATCTCTCGACATTGGTTGGCGACTACTAGCAATGCTGCCACGCACGTCTCTCAAGCGCGTGAAGCCAGAGTTGGTTGATAAACACTTACCAAAGGTAGCGGCGTAATCGTAAAAACGCTATGGCTATTTTAAAAGTTAATCCCACTCGCATTGCGCTACTCAGTCTCAAGAAAGAGCTGCGTACCGCGAAGAAGGGACATAAGCTCCTCAAGGACAAGCGAGATGGTCTCGTGAAGAAATTCATGGCGATCATTCATGAGACCAAGGCACTCCGTGAGTCGGTGGAGGCTCGGCTCGGCTCGGCCTTCGATTCCTATACGCGCGCCAGTAGCATGGCGTCGGCGGCCGCCCTGAATACTGCGTTCATGGTGCCAAACGCGAAGATCGACTTGGGCGTGAAGGTAAATAGCGTGATGTCGGTGAAGATCCCCGAATTCACTATCGAGAAGAAAGGGTCGGCATTTTCCTACGGCATGCTCGAAACGACCGGCGACCTCGACAATGCGATGGTGAAGTTTGATGAAGTGTTCGTGGATATCCTGAAGTTGGCAGAACTCGAGAAGACGGCGGAGAACTTGGCAGAAGAGATCGAAAAGACCCGCCGGCGCGTGTCTGCGCTCGAGAATGTGCGCATTCCCAATCTCAACGACACGATCAAGTTCATTACCATGCAGCTTGATGAGCGCAACCGCGACGCGGTCGTCTCGACCATGCGTGTGAAAGCGATGATCCTCGCTAAAGAGGGATCATAGAAAACCTACAGCCGCCCCTTTTTCAGACACGAGTCAAGCTCTCCGCTCGCGACGGGTTTTAGTAAAGACATTTTATGTCTTGACAAAAACCCTGCTCCGCGAGGTCTTCAAAAGGAGCGGCTGCAGGTTTCAGAAATTTATATAATAAAGCCGGCGCCCTTCGGGCGCCGGCTTTTTAAATTTTTGCTATATGATAAGGTTATCTAAAGATAGTCTAGGAGAAATGATATGGAACCAGTTCAAATACTTACTGAATTAGCTAAAGGTGCTATTGGGCGTCTGGGGCAAATGCCACAACCAGTGGTTCGGGTCAGTGGGCCGATCACTAGTGGTGGTTTTGGCTACGAGGAAAATCTTCGTCGCTTCATCAAAGCTCAGCAGATCTTGCGTGAAAATGGCTTTACCGTTTTTGATTACTTTGAAGATAATGACGACGAAGCAATCATTAAAGATCTTACTCTCGTGGGTAATGAGGTGATGGACTACTATCATCAACCAATTCTTGAGACAGGACTCATCACTGCAGTCTATATGATGCCACGCTGGGAAGAGTCTGGTGGGGCAAGAGCTGAACATGAGCACTTTGTTTCAAACAAACTCAAAGTTGAACTCATTCCAGATGAGTGGTTTGACTAACTGTCATCTATCAAGGCCGGCGCCCTTCGGGCGCCGGCTTTTTTCACCAACTGATCTCACCAAGTTTGTGTTCCTTTAAGTAGGTATTGGTCTGACTAAAATGTTTGCATCCGAAGAAGCCACTGTGTGCAGAGAACGGGGAAGGGTGCGGAGCTTCCAAAACGAGATGTTTTGTCGTGTCAATGAGTGCAGCTTTGGAGCGTGCAAAGTTACCCCAGAGCAAAAAGACCACGTGCTCTTTTTGATCAGAAATAGTTTTTATGACCGCGTCAGTGAAGGTTTCCCAGCCGAGACCTTGGTGTGAGCCAGGTTGACATTGTTCGACGGTGAGCGTGGCGTTGAGAAGGAGTACACCTTGCTTGGCCCAACGTTCGAGATTTCCGCTAGCTGGTACTTCGGTACCAATGTCAGCTTTGATCTCTTTGTAAATATTTTGCAGTGAGGGTGGTGTTTTGACACCGTCTGGTACTGAGAAGGAAAGCCCGTGAGCCTGGCCGGCGCCGTGGTAGGGGTCTTGCCCGATGATGACCACCTTCACTTGGTCAACCGGACAAAGCGCAAAGGCGCTGAAAACATTTTGCGGAGCAGGGAAGACGACGCGAGAAAAGTACGCTTCCTTCACTGCTTTTGAAAGTTCTTTGAAATATGGCTTCTCAAATTCAGCCTGAAGCGCTGTTTTCCACGAGGGTTCCATTTTTATGTGCATAAAGGGGATTATACTAAAGCGTATGAAAGATTCACGAATTCGAAGTGTTGCGAAGGGTCTTACGTGGCGAGTTATCGCGACATCAACCACGATGGCACTAGTCTATTGGGCGACTGGTGGTAGCGTTGAGCTGATGGCTCATGCTGGCGTGGCAGATGTAGTGATAAAGTTACTTTTTTACTACGGACACGAGCGTGCCTGGGGCAGAGTGGCGTGGGGTCGCGCGGTCGTACCGGTGCAGACAAGATAACTATTTTTGACACCCTGGACAGTAATGTGTCCCGCGACCAGCACAACGGATTTTCTTGATGGTTGTGCCACAGCGTCCGCACACCTTGCCGTGCTGGCCAAATACCTTGAGGTAGTCGGTGAAATTTCCGTTTTCACCACCAGTGTCTTTGAAGTGCTGAAAGGTGGTGCCGCCCACAGCGATGGATTCCTTCATGACGTCACCGGCGGCGGCGCATAGCGCCGCCGCCACATTCGTGGTCACACTCTACGCGCGCCATGTCGGGCGCACCCTGGCGCGCCAAAGTGCCTCATCAACATAAATATTGCCAAGACCAGCGATGAAGGACTGATCGAGTAGGGCGGCCTTGATAGAAGTCCTGCGTGTTCGTACCTTGCCGACAAACCATTCACAGTCAAAATCAGACGCGATCGGCTCTGGCCCAAAGCCGGCCCGAGCTTTTGCGACTTCCTCGGCAGTAGCGACTTTAGTGAAGCCGAATAGTCGCATGTCATTGAAGAACAGGGAAGTGCCGTCAGTGAAATGAAAGACGACCCGAGTGTGTCGGCCGGGTAACTGGTGGTCGGCGGCGGTCTGGCGACCTGGTTTTTCAGGAGTGGAGCGACTAGAAAAACGGAAGTACTCCTGTGGTGAGTGACCGCCGCCGACCACCTCACCACGCCTATCGACATAGAAGAATTGCCCGGTCATCTTCAGATGCGCCAACAAGAACAGATCGCTTTCTCCTACAAACGAAAAGATCAGAAGTTTACCCACCCGGTCAATTTCATCTATCGTCTTACCTCGAAGTTTTTCCTCAATTCGATCATCATACACTACCGTTTTACCGTGAAGAACTTCGACCTTTTTGATCGTCTTTCTGCCCACTTTATGCTGCAATTGCATGCGCACGGTCTCAACTTCCGGGAGTTCTGGCATGTTTTGTACTATACCACCACCCCCAAATTTTGCAGGTTGAAATCGCCGCAAAAAACTGTAGAATAGCAGCTACTTACGAAATGTAAGTACACCGCCCAAATATTCCTCGGTAGCTCAGCGGTAGAGCAGTCGACTGTAACATTGGACAATGTTCAAAATAGCAGCCTGATCGAGAAATCGATTTTGAAAACAAGGTGAATTGCTGGAACCCCCACCGCACATGCGAGGGCAATCAGCAGCCGAGCGGTTACGCAAGTAACTGAAGGTTCAGAGACTATCCCGAAAGGGAGTAGTGCATGTAAATGTACGAAGCGCCTTGCACCGTCAGCACAGCAATGTGACCGGTGATGATATAGTCCACCCCATACAGTAATGAATGGATCCGTGTAATCGATTGGTCGCAGGTTCGAATCCTGCCCGGGGAGCATATAAAATCTTAGCCACGCTTTTGCGTGGCTTTGGATTTTAATGCTCCCCGGGAGTAACAGCCTGGGAGACTGTTACGTCAGGATTCGAAGCCCGATTGAGATAATTTATGAGGAACGAAATAAATTATCCAATTGGGATACTGAAACTGTAAGTTTCGAATCCTGACTGGCTCCGTCTATATGATGAAATCCGAACATATTTCCAGTCGCGAAGCGACTGACTTCGCACGCTCCGCGTGCGTGGTGGCTTTGAACTAAATCGTACGCTCCGCTCGCGTGGTGACTCGATACGCGCCTCCTTCCGCCTCCACTGTCGTTCCGGCGGTACGCCCTCCAGAAAAATCCTTTGCAGTATTCCTTTTTCTTTTTTGGCGGGGGATACTTTTTTGGATATGGAAAAGGATTTTTCTGGAGGTGTACACCTATTACATTATACTATAATATTTATGTATAATGTAAGTGTTGGTATACTTGTGTGCACATGCACAAGGAGTCAGCAAAGCTGGGTAAAAACTTAAAGCGTATTCGCACAGAGAAAGGAATTACTCAGGGCGATATCGTACGTTCACTCGGCGTCAGCCGAAGTTTTGTTAGCAATATTGAGAACGGAAAAACAAATCCAACACTTTCAACCATTGCTAAGCTAGCAAGTGCGATTGGTGTGACGACCGATGAGCTTTTGAAATAATTATGGCAAACAAGAATCTCACAAATGCCAAAAAGGCAAAAAATGACGAGTTTTACACTCAATTTTCAGATATTCAAAAGAAGTTGAGTCGTATCTTGAGTACGACCCCAATACTTTCAAAGGTAAAGTAGTGTATAGCAACTGTGACGATCCGTATGAAAGTAATTTCTTTCGCTACTTCGTTTTAAATTTTAATAGACTTGGCCTGAAACGACTTATCACAACCAGCTACAAACCATCACCTGTAGCTAACACTCAAATCGGATTGTTTGGTGATGATGTTACTCTTGAGCCAGTTAAGGGACGGCCGAAAATCACTGCCAACAAATTCATCATCAACGAAGTTGGTGATGTTGATGGTGACGGTTCGTTTACGCTAGAAGATATTGCTCTACAACTCAAAGCTAACAAAAACAACGAATGGACACCACTTGAAGAAGATGGCGATTTCCGTAGTGAAGAATGTGTGAATCTTCTTAAGCAGAGCGACATTGTAGTTACTAATCCACCATTTAGTTTATTTCGTGAATACATTACGCAACTTTTCGAACACAAAAAGCAATTTCTTATTATTGGAAACCTCAATGCGATAACCTATAAAGAGGTTTTCCCGATGATTAAAGCGAACAAAGTTTGGCTAGGAAACAATGCAAGAGTTAATGGTGGCGCTATGTTCTACGAAATTCCAGAAGCTGTTGTAAATTTGGATCAAGTTCGAGAAATTAAGACTGACGAAAACGGTAAAAAAACATACATAACAAGAGTTCAAGGTGTGCGTTGGTTTACGAATCTTGATCACGGGCGACTCCACCAACCAATTCCACTAATGTCTGAAGCGGATGTTTTGAAGTTCAGCACTAATAAGCCATTTGTACACTATGATAATTACGACGCTATTGAGATAGCGCTAGTTAAGAATATCCCTAAAGACTACAATGGCGTAATGGGTGTACCAATTAGTTTTTTAGACAAGTATTCACCTGAACAGTTTGAAATTTTGGGAACAAGTGACAATGGTCTTGTAGATGATGAGTACAAGAAAACACCTGGCTTAACAAAACAATTTGTTGACGACTATTATAAAGCGGGTGGTACAGGAGCATACATAGAAGGCAATCCAACAGCTGGTTATTATGAAGATGGCGTCGCAAAGATGGCATATAAGAGAATTTTTATTAAGCACAAAAAGAAATAGTTATGAAAACAACCCTAAAAGATGACATCACGATTGAAGAAGTCTGCGACGGCTTCGTTTACAACGAGCTGGAAGGAAAAGGTTTGTTTGGTCTCTCTGGCAAACTAACTATTCAACCAGAATACCAACGTAACTACATTTACGCCGACGGCAAAAGAGATGTCGCTGTAATTGATTCAATTTTGAAAGGTTATCCAATCGGTTTAATTTATTTCAATCAGGTTGGCAAAGATAAGTTTGAGGTTCTCGACGGTCAACAGCGGATCACCAGTATCGGTCGATTTGTGACGGGTAAATTTGCTGTAAAAGACAAGAACGGACACGAGCAATATTATAGTGGTATGGCCGATAGTCAGCGCAAGCAGATACTGAATACCAAGTTGCTGGTGTATGTGTGTGAAGGTGACGAACCTGAAATCAAAGACTGGTTCAAAACTATCAATATCGCTGGCGTACCCTTAACTGAACAGGAGATTTTAAATGCAGTCTATTCTGGACCATTCGTCACTCTTGCTCGTGAAGAGTTTAGTAATAGCCAAAATGCCAACGTGCAAAAATGGAGCGTTTACATCGCGGGTGATATAAAACGGCAAGCTTACTTGGAGCGAGCTTTAGATTGGGTTTCTGATGGTGCAGTCGACAACTACATGAGCAAGCACCGCAATGATAAAAATATTACCGAACTAAAGAAGCACTTTGATACTGTCATTAATTGGGTATCAACTACTTTTACTGATGTTGAGAGCGAAATGAAAGGTCTGGAGTGGAATAGACTTTACAAGACTTACCACAAGAAAAAATACGACCCAGCTAAAATATCCGCTTCAGTTCAGAAGCTTTACGGCGATGGTTTCGTTAAGAATCGTCGAGGGATTTTTGAATATGTTCTAGGCGGTGAAGTTGATACAAAATTGTTGGAAGTACGAGTATTTGATGACCCAACTAAACGATCGGTGTACGAATCACAAACAGCTGACGCTAAGAAGAAAGGTATTTCAAACTGCCCACTTTGTGCAATCGGACATGATGCCAATAAGGAAAAGATTTGGAGTTTGAGTGACATGGATGCTGACCACGTAGCAGCATGGAGTAAAGGCGGCGCAACAGACGCTAAAAATTGTCAGATGCTTTGCAAGACACACAATAGAGCAAAGGGGAACAGATAGGAATCTGGCAATTAACTAGTTTTAAATCCTTCATAGAGCCGGTCTTTGGCATACCAAGACTGGCTCTTTTCTTACGACATACCGCAAAGTCACGGTTGATGTTTCTAATATAGGCATATTTGTTTTTCGTACGTTTCTGTATAATTTTGAAATGTCGTGCATAAGGTACCAAATATATGCCTATAAATATGACTTTTCACTTTATTTCAAGTTTAATACTCAAGAACAAATCTAGTCCAAGAACACAATATACTTGGTGTATTTCGTTACGACCCAACCAAAGCGGTGTTCTCGGGGCAAGCTACTTGGTGCGGTATTAGTAAAATATATAGTATTTTCAATATATTTTCGGTCTTTAAATACACCATACTGGCTCTTTTCTTACGACATACCGCAAAGTCACGGTTGATGTTTCTTATATAGGCATATTTGTTTTTCGTACGTTTCTGTATAATTTTGAAATGTCGTGCAT
>CAZFSB010000023.1:0-12489 GCA_964521645.1 uncultured Candidatus Saccharibacteria bacterium
CGCTTGGATTCCCCCACTCACCCATCAGCCACGGCTCCATCGCCGCTTTTGCCTCCGGCAAAAGCGGCGTCGCTGCCGCCCAGTCAAGATACACCCGCTTCGTTTCCTTTTCCCAAAATCTCATTCCCAAATCATGTCACAGCACATCACTAGTGTAAACGTCTAGTAGCCAGATTCCACCCATAAACACGACAGGCTCATCCCTCGACTCACACGCTCCTTGCGCGCCCCAGCCAAACCCTCCCGCGCATAGTCGCTGATTCGCTGAGTGATGAGCCAGTCGTGTTTCATCTTGATTTTCCTAGATAAATTGACAAAACCCTGCTATACTCGCCTCAATTATTTATCAGCTAAACGCCACCCCGGGCGTTTTATGACGTGATACGCAGAAACTATGGCTAAAAAATCAAAACAACAAACTCCAAACATTGTGAAGCGGCCGCCGGTCGTTGTCGTGATGGGACATATCGACCACGGGAAATCGACCCTACTCGACACGCTTCGTAAGAGTAATATTGTTGACGGCGAGGCTGGCGGTATCACCCAGCACCTTTCGGCGTACGTCGTACCACACAAGACCAAAGAAGGAGCCGAAGAACTCATCACCTTCCTCGACACGCCTGGTCATGCGGCCTTTCAAAAGATGCGTCTCCGTGGCGCGGACGTGGCTGATGTCGCTATCTTGATGGTCTCGGCCGAAGATGGGGTGAAACCGCAAACCCTCGAAGCACTAGAATCCATCAAGGCCGCAGGCATTCCTTTTGTTGTTGCCATCAACAAGATCGACAAGCCGGGCGCAGACATTCCGCGCACTCAGGCCAGTCTCATTGAAAACGAGATCTACATCGAGGGGATGGGTGGCGATATTCCTTGGGCGCCAATTTCTGCCAAAGCCGGTACCGGCATCGACGACCTCCTCGACCTGGTCGTCCTCACCGCCGACCTAGCCGAGCTCACTGGCGACACCAATGCTCCCGCCATCGGAAAGGTGATCGAGGGAAAAATGGACCCTAAGCGGGGTAACACCGCCACTCTCCTCATCACCAACGGCACCCTTAAAAGCGGCCAATTCGTGGTCGTTGGCGATGTCTACTCCCCTGTTCGCATCATGGAAGATTTCCAAGGCAAAGCAGTGAAAGAAGCCGGACTTTCCACTCCAGTAGGGATCGTCGGCTTTTCCGACATCCCTGAAGTAGGTGGCGAATTCTTCACCGTCTCAAGCAAAAAGGAAGCTGAAGCAGCGATCTTGACGAACCGATCGAATGCTCACGCTACTCTTCCGCAGAAACGTTCTTCCCTCCCGCTGGTTCCGATCCTGATCAAAGCTGATGTCCTTGGCACGCTTGATGCGATCGAACACGAACTCGAAAAATTCGAATCAGACCGCATCTGCGTGCGAGTGATAGATAAGGGAGTCGGAGACATCACCGTGAGCGATGTGCAAAACGTGAGTGCCACTAAGGATGCTATCATCGTTGGCTTTAGCGTAAAGGCTGACCGCGCTGCGAAGGAGCTCGCCGAGCGTCTCGGCGTCGAGATCAACACTTTTGATATCATCTACGAGCTGTCAGAATGGCTTGAAACCGCTCTCAAAGACCGTACCCCTAAGAAAGAAGAAGAGATCATCACTGGCTCAGTAAAGATCCTGAAACACTTCAGTGTTCAAAAGAACATCCACGTACTCGGCGGTCGAGTTGAGGAAGGAGTGATTAAGATGAACCAACGCGTGAACATTCTCCGTCGTGACATCCCGATCGGCAAAGGCACCATCAAGAACCTGCAACAAATGAAGTCGGATGTGCAACAGGTGAACGAAGGTGAGTTTGGCATGCAGCTCGAGACCAAGGCCGAGATCGCGCCCGGAGACTACCTAAAGCCTTTTGACACGGTCATCTCATAGCATATGTCTGACCGCAAGATCCGCGCCACCGAACTCTTCAAAGAGCTCGCCGCGACCTACATAAGACAAGAGGCGAACACCGACCCGCTCATCACCGTAACCAGTGTTGATGTTTCACCAGATATCCGACGTGCCATTATTTTCTTTACTACCATTCCCGATGGCCGAGAGAAAGACGCGCTTATTTTCCTCAAGCGCAACGGCACCAACATGCGCAACTATTTCAAACAGAAGGCACGTATCAAAAACATTCCCCACCTAGAATTCATGGTTGATGCCGGCGAACGCCACCGACAGCATATGGACGAACTTGTGCGAGAGATCGAGAATAAGAATAAGGAATAGAAATGGCCGGCCCCTACGGGGCCGGCCATTTCTATTCATCAGGCAAAGCTTTTGAACAGACCGCAAAATAATGCTACAGTACAGCGTACGAAAATACTGTCCTGGTGGCGAAGTGGTTAACGCTGCGGTTTGCAAAACCGCCACGCGTGGGTTCGAATCCCACCCAGGACTCATGGATCAGATACTGCTTCAAGCGGTTCCTGGTCCGTGAGTCCGGGAGAGATGTGCGAGTGCACATCTCGTTGGGATTCGAACGGCGGAGCAATGTTTTTTGTGCCCTTCCTAGCACAAAAAACTGCGAGCCGCGTCCAGCTGCACTTATGAACGAAGTGAATTAGTGACAGCGGGACGAATCCCACCCAGGACTCACTTGCTAAAGCAAGTCATCCGCCCGGGTGGCGAAGTTGGTAGACGCGCAAGACTTAAAATTTTGTGGCCGCAAGGCCGCGCGGGTTCGAATCCCGCCCCGGGTACCAAAATTAATGCCAGACCTTGTGTCTGGTTTTTATTTTGGGACTTGGGGAGAAAGGTGCCTGCGCACCTTTCGTCGGGATTCGAAGACCGGAATGATGTGAGGAGTTTACGACGAACGAATGAGGTGGGGTCGAGAAAATTTTCTGTAAGAAAATTATTCGTGACCGAATCCCGCCCCGGGTGCATGATCAGAAGTGGCACTTGTCGTCTTTTCTCAAACATGCTTGTTTCATAACAAAATCTATTGCGAAAACACTGATAATGAGCTACACTCTTCCGAACCAACCCATCCGCCCATAGCTCAGTTGGTAGAGCAGATCGCTCTTAACGATAAGGTCCGAGGTTCGAGCCCTCGTGGGCGGACAGACGCAAAAAGCCGCAGGATTTTCTTCCGAAAATCCTGCGGCTTTTTAGCAAGCAAACTGCTTTGCTTGCGGCGTCTGTCCGAGCCGGAACGATGTGAGTTTACGAGCAAGTGAGGCGGGCTCGCGAGTACTTATTAGTTTGCGAATACTTGGAGCAAAATAATTAGTAACTCGTGAGGACAAGAGTCACTCGCACATCACTAGAATCTCTGCTATACTCGCCCACACGCGCGGGTGGCGAAATGGTAGACGCACTTGCCTTAGGAGCAAGCGGGGCGACCCATGGTGGTTCGAGTCCACTCCCGCGCACAGTGTGCGTTATTAAAATGAACGCTTGTCAAAGATCATTTTGACAGATCGACAGGATCAGCACCAAAGAGACCTAGCTGATCTAAAACCCAAAGGTGTCTTTCATTCGTTGGATCATACTTTCCGACCATGAATCGATGTTGTTCAACACTTTTACGATTGATCAGCTGATAGATTCCAACGTTACCTTCTCGGTAGACAATATCTTTAGTTAACACCGCACCAGGACTGTTGCCTGTTGATCCTCGAAATCTTCTCACGCAGGAATTCCAGGCTTGTTGCTCTGCCTTCTTAGGACGATCATCTTCTATCCTGGTCATACTCATGAGATGATACCGTTTAACTATTTCGAAAATCTCCCGAAAATCTCGTGGTTTCTTATTAGTCCTATCGACCCCTTTGGCGATTGCAACGGAAAAATGACCAGGAAATCCAGAAAAATCAACAGCACCTTCGACCTGCTGCTGTTTATACGTAGCCAAGCCTTCTTCTCCTCTAAGATATCGGTCAAGTCCTAGACCTAGCAAGCGCAGCTTACTACCCTCACCGCTTGCACGACGAAGAGCATGGGTGGCAAGCTCATGCTCGATCAAGGCTTTCACTTTTTCCTTCGTAAGAATGCTTTTTCTCTGACTGAGCACCTCATCACCAGGAATATACGCGGTCTTATATTCCTGACTTACACTAAAGTCGGTACGCTCACCCGACTCATCCAAAACTACTGACCACTCGTCCAAACCGAGTTCTTTGACCGCCTCAATAAAAAGAGCGAGGGCTTCCTTTGCTGAAACCTTCTCGATATCAATCCCAGCCGCATTCGGAAATGCCTCAGAAAAGTTTGACCGTTGCAACCTTCTACTCATATCGCCCAATAAACCCTCTAGCTCGTTAGCCGCACTGATACGTTCCGAATCACCAGAAGCGAGGGCCTTATCGCGTACACGGTGGTACTGTGCCTTGTCATACTCAAAGACCGTTTCACTCGGTCTTCCATAAACATACTCTGAATATCGAGCAAACTGTCTATCATCCTTATCATAGGTCGCCCTCAACATGCGTAGTTGAGCCAGCATTTCATTTATACGCCACTGGTACGCCTGAGAAACCGCTCTATTCTCGTGTCTTATCGACTCCTCCTTCAATGCGATCATTGCTGCTTCCCGGCCAACAAAATCAAAGGCAACTAGTCTAGGGTAATCAAGCTCGGGATTCCTTATCTCCCCCGCTAGGAATAGCTTTTTTTGCTCATTGCGAAACTGCGGACTTCCAGACAGATATTCGTAATCATCAAAATATAGTTCAGAAAATTTTCCATACAGCTCTTCATCGAGTGCCGGGACATCGAGCAGTGACCTATCTTGCTCATTCCTCTTCTCATTTTCTGACGGTTGTTCCATCGACATTACAATTTCATTGTACAGTAGACGTCGACTGAAACAAACCTGAAGCAGCGATTTTCAAACAAACTTCTTCTGTCCGTTAATTCATCGTATGTAATGGCGTCTTGGTGAATGGTTTCCCTCTGCGAATATATTCGTTGTACCAGCGCGCTAATGTCTTCTTGTATCGCGGTGGTAGTTTATCTACTTGCTCACAACTCCACGAACAGTATCCCTTTCGCTTTTCCATACATTCCTCACATCCTATGAACATCGCATGACATATTTGATTCTGGCAATGGTGGTGTGTGTCACACTTGGTCTTCTTGCACAGGTGACAAGTAGCAATAACGTCATCACTGATTCGTTCTCCCAAGCGTTCATCGAACACAAAGTTCTTGCCTCTAAATTTATTGGGCAGTCCTTGCTCCTGTACCTGCCGTGCGTAATCGATAATTCCGCCCTTGAGATGTCGCACATCTTTAAATCCATTGTGCTTCAGCCACGCGCTCGCTTTCTCGCAACGAATACCACCCGTACAGTAGATCGCTACCTTCTTGTCCTTGTGGTCCTTAAGCAACTCAGGGGTGCGTTTAAGCTCATCACGGAAGGTTACAAAATCATCCGGGGTGATAGCCTTCTCAAAGTGCCCCACCTCTGACTCGTAGTTATTCCGCATATCAAAGATGACCGCCTCCGGGTCGTCGACGTACTCATTCATCTGCGCCGCGGTGAGATACTCACCGGTGTTGGTGACATCGAACGAACTATCATCGAGACCATCCGCCACGATCTTGGGACGCACTTTGATAGTGAGCTTGAAGAATGACGGCATTTCACCTTCTTCGACGGCAATTTTGTATGGGATACCTTTCAGTTCTGGTTGATTCTGCACCCAGGCGTCAAATTGATCCCAGTACATCTTTGGAACGTTCATCTGGGCGTTGATACCCTCACTGGCTACGTAAATACGTCCCAGGCAGCCAAGTTCTGACCACTTTTTCAGCAGCCGCTCGCGAAACTCCTGAGGATCGGCAATTCGCACGTATCGATAGAACGACAGCGTTGTGCGTGGCCGTGTATCCGCCGCTGCGTCGCGTCGTTTCTGCTCGCGGCTACGCAAGTCTTTCTTCATAGCTGTTTCCATGGCGCAAATCATACCTCAAAACAGCAAAATGGCCAATATATCGTTGTAAATAAAGGCTGGTTTCAGCCCCTTATGCTTGACTTTTTGCTTTATCTGTGCTATCATTAAAAATAGATCGGGTAGGGATCTCCCCTATTCAAACCTTGTTCGCGGTGGCAACCCCTCCGCTTTGACATGAAAGGAATTAACATGGGAAATATACTCAAAAGCATCTTTTCGCCCACAGCACCTGAGCGTTCGAGTGATCTTGATAAGATCACTCACCCGCTCGATGCTGACATCAAGCGGGATCGCTTTACTAGGTTTATTGTGTTTGTGTCGGCAATGACTCTCATCGTTGCAGTAACGACCATTGCTCTTCTGGTGTTAGGATCCTCGCTGTACAACAGTGCAGTGATGGAAAAAATCAGTGTGGCCATCGGACTAGCTACGGGTCTTGCTCTCGCGTACTACATTGCCACAGTATTCTTCTTCCTCAAGAATGACACTGTTGGTATGTTTGTCACGCAAGACACGCTCCAGAGCTTGCTCGGATCTCAAAATGTCAACGTGTACTACGGCCCCGGCTTCCACATCTCATTTCCGTGGGAACAGAGGATCGCCAACAACAACATCTCACTCGAAGAAGCAACAAACGAATTTGAGTTTGATGTGATTTGCTCTGACGGAACACTAACCGTCAAGGGATCGTACCGGATGAGGCCTGACATGCAAAGACCAGTCGCCTTTTTAACGGGTGTCGCGGCAGTTGCGGACGAGATCAGTGACTTGATCAAATCCGACATCTTTTCTCGCTTTCAAGGGAAGACTGTCATACAGGCCATTGGTGAGGTGAACGAGCTCAACGAAACACTAAAGAACTTCACCAGAAACCATCCCGTTGAAGTAGCATTTGGAGTTCAGATATCAGACGTGACAGTGAGTCAACTCTTGCCCAGCAAGGAGCTCATGCGTACGATCTCTGCAAAAGCCGAAGCTGCGGCAATCCGCAGTGCAATACTCACGGTACTTGGTGTCCAGTCTGAAGCGGAGTTCGATCAGAAGCGTAATAGCGGCCTCATCACCAACGACGATGTCGAGCGGGCCAGGTATGCAGCAATGTCGATGTCTGGCAACCTTGAGGGAGTCGAAGTCAAACGAAACGAGTACGTTGTCAGTCTTAACGGGATTGATTCTGATGCTGTTAAAGCAGTAGCTCAGGCAGCTCCGGCGATCGCGGCAATACTCGGCAACAAAAATCAACCGGGACAGAACTCTCGTCCCAAAAACAAATAGGAGTAGAAAATGGCAGGAATTCAAGGTAATACAGTCAACCAACAGCAGCGGGCGACCACCACCCGCACTGCCGATAAAAGTGCCAGTATCAAAGTCGGCATAAATATCGGTATCGTCATCGCTCTGATTACGATCTCTGTGATCTTGGTAAAGAGTGGCATCGGGTTCTTTTGGGGACTCGTATCTGTTGCAGCTTTGTTTGCAGCAGCCAACGCCGCCTCCAAGATGCCGATCATCAGTAGTTATTGGCAAACTGGCTTCCGGTCTTTTGGCTGGATAGCCTTTGCTTCAATATTACTTGGGTCTGGCATCGGAATGTGGGTAAAAGACGTGGTTGACGGCGTCGACACCGCGGCATTCTGCGCAGTGAAAGAAAACGAAAACAACATTCGCTGCAAGGCTAAAAAGGATAGGGAGGAAGAGGAGAAGATCGAAGCTACAGTTGAGGCTGCAGCGATGTCAGAAAGACAACGTCTTGCTGCAAGGCAGAGCGTCGTCGCCATCCCAGCACCGATTCCTTTCACTGAGAAGCCTTGCGCCGGGGAATACGAGGGTTTCGAAGATTGCCGTCAAGTGGTCTTTGGAGACACCCCGTATTACCGAGCCGCCAAGACGGGTAAATGCCTGGTTTACAACCCGCAGGAGCTTGTCAACCGGACCGACATTGGCGCTAGTCAATACGAGTTCCGCGGTAGGAAAGGAGCTACCGTCAATTTCTTCGATCTCAACGTTGGAGAAAAACATGGCAGCTTCGTCTGCGGAGGATGATGTTTGTTCTTTTTTTCAAACCGCCAGTATCACACTGGCGGTTTTTCTATTTGTAAGTTTAAGGAGTAGTACCACCCGTACTTCCACTATCACCAGGTAGAGTACCGCCAGTTCCACCAGTTCCTCCAGGAGCAGTACCGCCGGTAGTCCCCGGTACAGTAAAGGCATCTTCACAACCTGTTCCGGAGGGATCATTGGCACAATTGAGCTGCTCATCGAGTCCGAAGGTAGCAGCGGCTAATTTGAGAATAGCGAAGGCGGAGAACATCACCACAAGACCGATGATACCCCAGGTGATGTGCTTTACTCCCTGTTCACGTGCTTGGTCATTGGTGGCATTGAAGAAATATTCGGCGCAGCCCCAAAGAAAAACCAAAAAAGCGACAGCACTAAGTAACGCAATGGTCGGAAAAAGAATGACGTCATTAAAAGTTTTCACAAAACCAGCGGCGGCTTCAGTACCGGGAGCAGCTGCTAACAAAAGGAATGGGGCTAACAATATTGTAAGGGGGATAAGTAACATCGGGTAGAAAAAAGTATATTTTTGCATTACTAAAATCGTAGCATGACTACTTGCTTTTTAGCATATGGTTATTAACACAAAAGGCCGCATACGCGGCCTTTTGATAAGAATCTCAGTTTAACTACCTACTATCTAGAGAGGCGTGGCACCACCCGGTACAACGATTCCTGGAGTAAACTCAATCGATTCACCTTCAAGACCGATACTGGTGGTCAAGAGGTTGATGATTCCCCAGAAGATGATGATGAGCACGAAACCAAGGGTCGCGTAGATCATCAAGCTCTTTCCTTTCTCCTTTGCTTCATCGTTGGCACCGCCGGCAATGAAGTACTGGAACATACCCCAGACGAACACTAGGAAACCAAGTGCGATGATGAATGGGATCAGGAAGTCATTAATGAAATTAAGGATTCCTTCTAGCAGTTGCTGAAATTCACCCGCATTACCATCACCCCCTATTAACTGAGCAGAAGCAAGCATTGGAAATGCGAACATTGCTGAACTTGCGGTAAAAAATAATTTTTTCATACGTATTTATGTATAAATTTATAACGTTATAACGTTTACCTACTATAGTACGGGGTAATGCACTTATTCACAACCATATTTATTCACTGCTATCCACAAGGCCCTACCTCGTCGGCATCGGTAGGCCCGGTACGTTCTCAAGTATCTGCCCCTCAAGACCAATGCTTTCAGTGATGAGATTGACGATACCAGAAAAAATAATGATCACCACAAAGCCGATCGTGGCATGAATAACATAGCTCCTTCCCTTCGCCCGCTTTTCCTCATCGGCTCCACCAACTATGAAGTAGAGAAAGACACCCCACACAAAGAAGAGGAAGCCAATTCCAATGATGGCAGGAATCAAGGTCTCGTTGGCAAAATTCAAAAACCTCACAATGAGTACTTCCATAGGGCTGCTAGCAACCCTTGCAAGCTGCGCTGACGCCGGATGAGGTAACAAAGTAACCAACACCGGCAGAGTGAAAAGTGTTATTTTATTAAACGTAAACATAAGTAGTATCTGCTATGCCACATGAATAATACGCAAAGAACACGCTTATCGTACAGCGGGTGATTCTTTCGCTAGCCAAAGACGGAAGATTTGATCATTGCCACGATACCCCAGGCACTGATCATGACAACGAAAGCGATCACGGCAGCAACCAGGTACTGCTTCCCTTCCTCTCGACTCTTATCCTCACCAGCATTGATGACCCAGGAATCAATGACCTTCCAGACAAAGTAGACAAACACTACGCCAAATAGCGCCGGGATGATGATTTCGATGATGCTGATGATGTGGTCAACCAGACCGCTGTATGTAGTGGGCATATTGAAAGAAAGTTAAAAGGCAACAACGATATTTTTTACGATGGTCATGATGGCCGCCGATGCCAAGATGATCACGCCGCCGATCACGCCGTAGAGAAGCGCCTGCGAGGCCTTTTGTAGCTTCTCTGGGTTCCCGCGGGCGGTCACGTACATGAATCCAGCGAAGATGAGGAAGAAAACAACTATCGGCAGAGCGATGATGATGAGCACATTGATAATGGCAAATATAAGATCGGGGATGCTACCGAACTCAGATGAAAGTGGATTATTGAAGCTATCATTTTCCATATCTTAGAATGAATTATGCCTGGAATTCGCTTACCACATTTGCCAGGATCTGCGAAAGAGCGACCGAACCGAGAACAATTATGCCACCAATAATAGCGTACGTGAGGGCTCGCGTCGCTTGTTTGACCTGCTCGGTGTTGCCTTGTGCGGTGACATACAGGAAACCAGCGTAGATAATGAACAGTACGATGATCGGAGTGGCGATCATGATGAATATGTTAAGGAGAGCCACCAAGAAACCTTCGATGGAAGTGATACTTGAATCAAGATGACTGATCACATTGAATGATAGACCTTGTGCGTGTGTCAAAACGGGTACGAGAAGCAGCATTGTGGTTAAAGACCCTGAGAGGATGTGTGCGGTGCGTATTTGTATGGATTGCATATATTTCACAAATTAATACTCCTTTTCCAGTCTGACTAGTAGATCGGAAACTGCCCCGCTAATATCCCGTCGATTTTCGTTGATATCGCGGACCATGGTCTCAAAATGAGCATTGGAGGATTCGATATCGGGATTCAGCCAGCCAAGAGCGATGCCAGCGGACTGGTACGTCACCCGACCGATCGTGTCATTGCTTCCCCGTTCGACATAGGCCCGATACGGCGGCACCATGCCACTAGCTATTGCGATCTGCTCAGTGCGCTGAGCATTACCGAGAGTCAACATCATCGCACCAGCACCGGTTTTATTATCGGAAGATTTTAACATGGCGAGGGTATAAAACTTACCGTACGTGCGTCGCAGGGTGGCTGTCTCCCCTTGTGGTATCTCAGCGATGTCAAAATTGAGGTTGGGATTAAGTTTAGCCAGCTGTGCTGCTTCACTCCCGTAGCCAAAGTAAAAGACCAGATCCTCACCGATGAACTGTAGCCGATCGTCGGTGAAAGCTCGGTTCCAGGAATAGAGAGTATTACTTGGCTTACTGAATCTAGTGTAGAAATCGGCTGTAGTCTGCAGGGGGGCACTATCAGCTTCAGAGCGGTTCAACAAAACCAGATACTTACCATTTTGATCTTCAATAACACGTTGTGACCCCTGTTGAATAAGCAGAGCCGAAATAACACCAAAAGCGTTTCGCACATTGTCGTATTCACCCATCGCCAAGACACTACGGGTGATCGTTCGATCAAAATCACGTTGGATCAGATCAGGGAACATGACGTTGATCAAATTTTCCCAAGTCCTAGGCGCGGTTAGGTAGCCGGTTGTGCCCAGAATGTCGCGGTTCCAGTACAACATGAGCGGGTCGACCGCGATCGGATAGCCATACAGACCATCTCGAAGCGCAAAGATCTCAGCGCCACCGACATATGAATTTTTAAAATCTCTCTGCGGGAACGATTCATATGAAACCGGCTGAATACGTGGTCGCATTTCGACCAACTCCTCTTGTGAAATGAGCACAAGGTCGGGGCCACGGCCATCAGCAAGCGCTCGGACCAACACATCATCGTACTCGTCTGGGGCAATGTAGTGGTACCGTACGGAGCGGTAGTTATCATCCTCCTTCGTGAGTTCTGAAAGCACCTGTCCGACTCCCTCCGGCGGCATAGTACCCCAAATATCGACCTGACCGATCTGTATGACCGTCGGATCATCGGAATCGGGACTCGGATTATAGATATTAATGATGATGAGTGAGGCAATGGCCATACCACCAAAGATGACAACGAGCGCGAGTTCAAAAGGTCTCAGTTTCATATTTTACGAAAGGCTAGGCCATAGTGGTGGTCACCGGTAGGGAACTCGCGGTCGAGCACGAATCCATTAGCTTCAATCAACGCCGTCGCGGCTGCAGCGGTTATCACGTGTTCTGGCTGTGGACCCATACCGCTGAAGGACTCGGTCCAATCGATCACAAAGAACTTGCCCCCCGAACGAATGGTACGGCCCATTTCTTGAATAGATGCTACTTTATCCTCGAGCAGAAATAAGGTGTTGACCAAAATAGCAGCATCGAGCTCGCCAGTAGCGATCTTGATGCCGTTCGGCTCTTCAAGATCGCACCACAGCGGATGGACGTTACTGAGATTCTGCAGGCGGGTGAGTTCGCCCAATTTTTCAACCAACCCCTTCTGTATCTCACAGGCATACACCCTACCAGTGTTCCCCACTGCTTTAGCTAATACCGGTAAGAAAAAACCGCTGCCCGCACCAAAATCTGCAACTAGGTCTCCTTCTTTAAGATGAAAATGTGTGGTCACGACATCTGGCATTACGAAGCGACCGCCAATTAGTGTATTCATGAAACCATTATACATGGAAAATTGACGTGGTCAGGATGGGAATGTGAAAAGCGGCGCCCGGAGGGTCCCCCCCCCAGCGGCGGGTTTATATTGTGGAGTAAAAAAAAAAAACCCCCACCCGAAAG
>CAZFSB010000023.1:12499-16359 GCA_964521645.1 uncultured Candidatus Saccharibacteria bacterium
GTGGGTTTGGTTGGTTTTGTCAAACGCGCCGCCTGGAGCCCCCCCCCCTGGCGCCGCTTTTCTTTTCTGCAGTCTAAACAAACACCACACTCGCGATCGAATCACCGGCACGCATCTTCATAACTCGCACGCCTTGTGTATCACGACCAAGGGTCGGCACATCCTTAAGCGGCAGCTTAATGACCTGACCCTTCTTGCTCATGATGACCAACTCCCCATCAACTTTTTCTTCACTGGTCACGATCAGACCGCGGACGATCTTACCGGTCTTGTCGGTCACTTTGGCGGTCTTGATACCAGAGCCGCCACGGTTCTGGATCTTATACTCTTTCGCCGGTGTGGTCTTACCGTAACCGTGCTCCGTCACAACCAGCACTTCCTTGTTCTTGTCACCGCCCTCGATCACATCAGCTGAGACGATACAGTCGCCCTTACCAAGCTTCATTGCCGTCACACCGGCGGCAGTACGACCCATTTCACGCACATCACTCTCCTTAAATCGAATAGATTGCCCCTTCTCAGTGATGAGCGATATTTCTTCTTTCGGTCCGACGAACATTGCCGAGATCAACGAATCACCCTCTTTAAGCGTGATAGCAATGAGACCACTGCGGCGTACGTCCTTAAAGGCCGCGGCATCACTCTTCTTGGCCACACCATTCTTCGTCACCATCATCAGTGACCAATCACCTTCCCAATCCTCTTTTCGAACTGCAAGCACTGACGTGACACGTTCATCGGCAGACATTGAAAGGAAATTCATGATCGACTTACCCTTGGTAGCCCGACGACCCTCTGGGATCTCATACATCTTGCACTGATAGACCTTGCCGAAATCGGTGAAGAAGAGGAGGTCGCTATGGGCGGAGGTGGTGAGCAGAGTAGTCACCACATCTTCCTCTTTGGTGTTCAAGTCAACTACGCCGACCCCGCCGCGCTTCTGTATGCGGTATTCACTCGGGTTGGTACGCTTCACGTAACCACCTTGTGTCAGTACCAGTACCGATTCTTCATCTGGCACCAGGTCTTCTGGATTGAGTTGTTTCACTCCGCCTTTAACGATCTTGGTACGACGGTCATCACCAAATTTCTCAGCCACTTCGAGCAGGTCGGTTTTCACGATGGACATCATTTTGGCCTTACTCTTCAAAATAGCCTCGAGTTCTTTGATGAGTTTCTGGATCGCCGCTAGCTCATCCTCGATCTTCTTGCGTTCTAGGCCAGCCAGTTTTTGGAGACGCATGTCGAGAATAGCCTGTGCCTGAATGGTCGAGAACTTGAACTCTTTCATGAGAGCCGCGTGCGCAGTCGGCACATCTTTTGCGGCCCGAATGAGCTTAATGATCTTATCGATATGGTCGAGCGCTTTCTTGAGGCCGAGCAAGATATGCTCGCGGTCCTTAGCCTTAGTAAGGTCGTACTGGGTACGTCGACGGATCACTTCGGCGCGGTGTTTGATGTACTCCTCAAGAATAACCTTCAGTGACAATGTCTGTGGCACCCCGTCCACCAACGCCACCATGTTGTAGTGGAATGTGTCTTCTAGCTGCGTGTGCTTATAGAGCTTATTGAGGACCGTCTGCGGCTGGGCGCCGGTCTTTAGCTCGATCACAATGCGAATATCCTTGGTGGATTCATCACGCATCTCGCGGATTCCCTCGATCTTCTTTTCGCGCACTAGTTCAGCGATCTTTTCCTGCAGATCGGCCTTGTTGACGCGATATGGGATGGAAGTGATGATGATCGAGAAAGCACCGCGTTTATCCTCGACGATCTCCGCCTCACCCCGCACGACGACACCACCGCGGCCGTTGGAATAGGCCTGAGTGATCGCTTTTTTATCAAAGGCAATGGCACCGGTTGGGAAATCAGGACCCTGCACATGCTTGAGCAGGTCTTCAGTAGAAGCACTTGGGTTGTCGATAAGGTGAGCGATGGCATTTGTGACCTCACGAAGGTTGTGCGGCGGGATATTGGTCGCCATACCAACAGCAATACCAAGCGAACCCATGAGGAGTAGGTTTGGCGCCGCAGCGGGAAGCACTATCGGCTCCTTCTTGGTACCGTCGAAGTTTGGTCGCCAATCAACAGTATCTTTCTCGAGATCACGGAGCAACTCTTCGGCGATCTTGGACATCTTTGCCTCAGTGTAGCGATACGCCGCCGCGCTATCCCCGTCGATAGAACCGAAGTTTCCCTGTCCAATAACCAGTGGATAACGTGTGGAAAAGTCCTGCGCAAGCTTCACCATCGACTCATATACTGCCGCGTCACCGTGGGGATGGAAGCTACCAAGCACGTCTCCCACTACCGTCGCTGACTTACGGAATTTGGCGGTCGAGGTGAGCCCGTTGAGCCGCATAGAGTAGAGAATACGGCGGTGTACTGGCTTGAGACCATCACGAACGTCCGGCAAGGCACGCGAAGTGATCACCGACATAGCATAGTCGAGGTACGCAGTCTCCATTTCACTGGTGATACTTTGGGTGATTATTCCCTGTCTTGGTGCTTCAGCTTCTGGAATTGGTGTCTTTTTCGGCATACAACTAGTTCAGAAATCCTATAAATTGCCCTGCAGTATACCACAATCACTGCCTTTCGGGGCTGGTGGTGGCGGTCGTTGATGCAGAGACGGTGATGATCCTTATCTCGCGAGGAGCATTGATCAACACTGGAACAGCTTCTTGGGAAGTCGTTGCGACCACTGTGGTTGAGGAAGACGTGGGGGTACTGGTAGCAAACAAGAACGAATCTAGACTACTGGTGGCTGCCACGGTACTAGCGAAAGGGTCTTGGTAACTTGACCCAACCTCTTCCTCGGTAGTGACAACAACCGCTTCTTCCTTCGCCCCCTGAAGGTTTGCCAACTGCTCCTTCATACCACTGAAAAAGGAGGTGAAGGCAGGGTCATCTTTAGCTGCTTCTTCTCGTGCGACCAGGGTCTCGACCTTTGAAGGAAAATGGTACAACCACACCGAAAAAACCAACGCGGTGAAGATCGCGGCTGAAGCTAGTGCTATATTGTCTCGCACGCCCTTGGGCTTTTGACGAACATCTCTAAGAAAACGCTTGAGCATTCGCACTATTATGACTTAAGTACCATCACTTCTCCAGACATGGCATGCACATCCTTACGCTTCAAGGTAAGTTTATCGACTGGCTTGAGACCATCCAAGCCCTCTTCCTTAAGGAAGGTTTTAAGAGCAGCGGCATCGTAGGACATAGGAATGATGAGGCGCGCCTCAAGTTTAACAGCCAACTTAGAGGCTTGCGGCGCTTCAAGCACCTCGCCGCCGCCGATCGGCACAAAGAGAATGTCGATGTCGCCAAATTCGCTAAGTATCTTTGGATCGATCTCTGGATTACCGAGAGCTCCCAAAAATACTATGTTCATATCTTCCAATTTCACCTGGAAAATAGTGTTGTATAGTTCTTCTTTATCGTAGATCGTCTTTACGCCAAACCCATGCGCAACCACCTGCCCGATCTCGTACTCACCGGGACCATCAACAACAAATGGTTGCTTCGAGCCCAATGCCACCTGATCGACCCCATTGAAATCAGGATGCCAGGCTGTGACAAATGCCACGTCAGAACCGAACTTTACCGGTGATAATTTAGACTTTTTAGAAATTGGATTGAATGCCAAGGTCGTGTCGCCAAATGAAACTTTGAAACACTGACCGCCGTGATATGTGATGACCATAGTGCGGTAAGTATACCGTAAAGGCGCCGCAGGCGGAAATCGTTCAGATTTCCGCCTGCGGCGCCAAGTAACCTCTCATAGAATAATCCCCAACGTTCCATGTCTAGATTGACTGTTTACGTTTTTATGCTATGATTTTACCGGTTTTGTTCCC
>CAZFSB010000024.1:0-14535 GCA_964521645.1 uncultured Candidatus Saccharibacteria bacterium
CGGAAGCGGAGGGATTTGAACCCTCGAATGAGTTTCCCCATTGCCGGTTTTCGAAACCGGTGCCTTCATCCACTCAGCCACGCTTCCACATTCACTCCAGCGTGTCTGAGTAGTTGAAGGTTCATCCACCTCCCTCCGGTCGGAGAGAACTGTCTCCCAGACACTTCTCTCCACTCAGCCACGCTTCCATATTCACTCCAGCGTGTCTGAGTAGTTGAAGGGTTCGCCCTCCTATCGTCTCATAAATATCGACGATTCCAGGATCAAAGATCCTGGACCGGATGAAAGGTGAATCAATTTCACCTTTCATCCACTCAGCCACGCTTCCGTATTCACTCTGCCGTGCATACGGAAGTAGAGTGTAGCAGAAGGGGGTGGGGGAGAACAATAGTGCACGAGATCTTTAATTTGAAGAAGGGAGCTCCTTCTCAAGAAAGAGTGCGTAAAAGGTTGACTAAGTCCAATTAATGTTTTATTGTACCGATGGTTGTACCCGTTCTTTTTTGTGGAGGAAGTGAAATGAAAGTACATGTTGGTAATTTCAAGATGGGCGTCATTAAGACCATTATTCGGGGAAAGTGTGAGTCGATCAATCGCAAGGAACTCGGAGACGTCAATGGCAGTGAGATCAAAGTGTTGAATAAGTTACCCAACAACGAAGTGTACATCTGCCGCATCCGTGGCATGACGTACGCGGTGGATCTCGATCTGAATAATCCGAAGGTTGGGATCTTTGACCCCATATCGACCGGTCCGCAAATCAGGTTTCGCCGCGGCCATCAACGGTTGAATGAAGAGAACAATAGCTGAGCCAAAGCCCCCAGACCCTCAAAGCCCGAGAACTTCCTCGGGCTTTTTATTTGTACACTCCGGGTACGTATGCTTTTGTATAAAAAAACCGCCGGGATATTTCCCGACGGTGACTACTCTTTACGGCGTGGCAGCAGACGTTCCCGTTCACGACCAGCCAATTCGCCGATGCGTTCGAAGAGAAGGCAGACGGCTCTGCGGTTGTCACTTTGTGGTGGCATCCGCAGCCTCACTGCTTTATGTAGAAAAGCAACGGCCTTTTTTCGACTAACAGTTTGCATGCCCATGCTCGTTTTGGCAGTTGTGAAAATATGAAAGACGACTTCTTCCAGACTACCGCATCGTGGTTTGCTGGTACTGTTTGACCAGGTCCTCAGTAGTTTGTATAACGGGTCAAACTTTTCTTCCATGAGCAGAGCCTTTTCAGGGCCATCGTTATGGTCACGTAGTTCGCTGACTATTTCGAGCGACGTCCTGGCAACCAGACCGAGGGTGTCTTCTTTGTTGCTTTTCATGAGTGCCTCCTTGTAATGAACTGCTAATAATTTGCATTAAAATATTCATTATGTCAAATACAAAAAAGCTGACCGGGTGGTCAGCTTGTTAAAGGAATTATCAGTGTATGCGGTCGGTTTCTAGTCGTCGCGACTGAAAGAAATATCCCACCCCATGCACGAGATGAATGAACTTTTCTCCATCAGGATGAACGGCTCTGAGTTTTCGACGTAGGTGTGATATGCGTACTCTGATGACGTTGGATTCGGGACCCTGCTCACCATACAGCAACGTATTGAGTGACTCCTGTGAAAAGAGACGATCTGGCCTCTGAGTAAAGAGTAGGAACAGTTCCATCTCTTTCTTCGTGAAAGAGACCCGTTTCCCGTTCACAGTCACCAGGTGCGACCGAGTGTCGACCACCAAGTGTGCTCCTCCGGTGAGGTATTCCAACTTCCTCTGTGAAGTAAGGATCGATCGCTGAGCGATCGCTCTCAGCGAGGCCGCGATCTCTCGTGGTTCGTATCCTCTGATGAGATCATCGCCGCCATACTCAAGAAACGTGGCTCGCTGGTCGCTCCAAAATGACGAGTCAGGTACGACGGTGATACCGACAAGAGGAGTCTCAACACCCCGAGAACGTATCGCTCGGGGGATGGTAAGGTCAAAACCTTTCTTCCCCAAGACAACCACGCAACCATTGTAAAGACCCTTTTCCAGATGATTTCCCAAGTGCTGAGCAGTTTTGATCGTGTTCCCAGTGTCTACTGAGATGTTCTTCGACTGAAGAAATGAAACAACGGTTGGTTCTAAGCCGACAGCAAGAACTTTCATACGATACCCCTCTGTGTTGTTGATGTGAGTGAAAGAACGAAATCCGGCCATGATTTAAGCCTTTTTTAGACCTGCTGTCAAGTCAAAAAGGTTTTACTGTTGGTGCGGCGGAGCCATGTCAGTCTTTCGGGAACGGCTGTTCTGCGTGGTCACAAGTTTTTTACAAAACGCCTTTGTAATCGGATAAGGTGGAAAGCCGATCGGTCTTGGTCTGCATACAGTGGTATCATAAAAATCCTAAGGCAAGGCTATTGTGTTCAAAACAGGCAATCTTCGTAATCAGGTCCAACTCATAACCTATCCCGATAGTCTGGGTGGAACGCTGCACGACCTGTCGAATTTTGTCGATATGTACCTCAAAGACGCGATCGGTGGGATACATATTCTTCCATTCTATCCGTCGTCGGCAGATAGAGGTTTTGCGCCGCTGACGCATTTGGAGGTTGATCCGGCATTTGGGACGTGGGATGACATCCGACACCTGGCTGAGCAGTATGATCTGGTGTGCGACCTTACTGCCAATCATATTTCGTACGAGTCTGAATACTTTCAAGATTACCTGCAAAATGGAGACGCTTCTCCACACCGTGGTCTCTTTTTAGAGGTGGAGACGTTCCTCAAACGACATGAGGTTGAGCTTGAAGCGTTTGCTCAGATATATCGTCCTCGCCCCACGTTACCGTTTTCAAACTTTCAGTTATGGGATGGTACAACCAAAAAGGTATGGACCACCTTCACTGATCACCAGATCGACCTAGACGTGGAGTCACCAGAAACGAGGATGCTCATGCAAAAGTTCATCGAACACCTCATTCAGCAGGGGGCTAAGATGATCCGACTTGATGCGGTTGGGTACACGGTGAAGCGGCCTTGGACAAATAGCTTCTTGATACCAGAAACGTATGATTTCATTCGCTGGTTGCGAGGGGTCACTCCGCGGAGTGTCGATCTGCTTGCCGAGATACACCACGAGCCGGTCACCCAGCGGGCTCTACTTGAAAGTGGTGTGGTGGAGTGGGTGTATGATTTTTCACTTCCGCTACTTACCCTGCACGCGATCTTTTCTGGAAATGCTTCCAATCTCAAAAACTGGATCGAGATAAGGCCGAGTACCCAGATCACTACCCTAGATACGCACGATGGTATCGGTGTGGTGGACGTGGAAGGTCTGATGACACCTGGCGAGATAGCGACCACTACTGCTTGGGTGGAAAGTAATGGAGCCAATCAAGCCCTGCGGGCGAGCGGCACCAACGCTGAGAATCTTGATATATACCAACTAAATTCCACCTACTATTCAGCACTTGGAGAAGACGATGATGCGTATATCGTAGTTAGAGCTATACAATTTTTTATTCCAGGCATCCCCCAGGTGTACTACGTCGGTCTCTTGGCTGGATGCAATGATTATGAGCAGCTGGCAGAGAGCGGGCATGGTCGAGACATCAATCGTCACAATTACCATTGGGCGGAGATCGTGACCGCTATGGATCATGAGGTGATCCAACGACTACTTCGGCTCATGCGTTTGCGTTCACATCACCCAGCGTTTAACGGTCACTTTGCGTTGCTGCCCAGCGATGAGGGTGAGCTTTCCTTACGCTGGGAACTAGCTGAGCAGTATTGTCACGCCCGGATCAACCTGGAAACTAAGGCTGTTGTGGTGGAGTACACTGATGGGGAAACAGGGGAGGTGCGAGTGGAGAACTGTTGATCGAAGATGGAGGTGCTGAAGGGATGGCTCATATCGCTCCGCCGTTCGATTCTCCGCCGCAAGCAACGCAGGTTGCGTGTTTAGGGTCACGCACAAAAATGGCACCGCTGATGCGGTGCCATTTTTATGCTCGTGATCCCACGGAGAATCGAACTCCGATTTCCAGGATGAAAACCTGATGTCCTAACCGTTAGACGATGGGACCATGTTTAGTTATGGTCTTATGGATTGTCCACAAGTGCGCAACATGATACCAAACTATTAAAAAAAAGCTAGAGTAGAGCTAGCTTTTTTAAACCAGACCAGCCACTGTTGACTGGGGGCAGGAGTAGAGGAGCGGACGCATGTTTGGTGAGAATGGCTCAACTATCTGGCGACCGAATTCGGTACCGGCTCTTTGTTTATTGCAGAGCAGGGAACGGTGGTGAGTGGTGAGTGAATATCTTTGATACGAGCATTATAGAGGTAGTCGGTCTGTGGGAAAGCGAAACCGATCCGCACCGAGCCGAGCTCTTTTGGCGTCATAGTCACCGTGATCAAGCTTTGATGCTTGAATGACTTAACGTCAACTTTCTCGACCGTCATCGTGTGAGGGTCGTAGATAAGGTTGAGCTTCTCGTATTGCCCCGGGGTAAGTGGGTGTTGTAATAAGAAGTTCACCGTCTCGCTTACTCCGCGATGGAGCGTGATGTCGTGAAAGACATTGAAGCGACGAACGTATGGGCTCGCTAGGAGCGCATCGTCAACGACGAAGAGAGAGTAAAATCTGATCATAAGCACATCGCATATTGCGTAGATTACGCTAATAAATGCTCAACGTTGGCTGTGCTTGCTGAGTGATTGTGAGAGTGTCGGTACGCCACCACACGTACGATGTCGGTAGGCTTAACAGCATCTTCATCGTAACGCTCACACTAGGTCTGTCAAGTCGGTAATTATCACCTTTTTGCACCCAGTTTTACCCACAGTTATATACACACTTTTGCACAGGTTATACACAGAAGTACCTTGAAATAAGGCTTTTCATATAGTATTGACTAATTTTCCCAGTGTGAGAACCTATACGTAGGTTTGCGGGGTGGTGAAGTATCTAAATACTTACGCTCGAGGCTACGAGCAAAGCCCGCAAGCCGAAGCTCTACGTTGTACAAAGCAAAAGCGCCCTGGAGGGGGCGCTTTTGTGTTAAGTAGGTTAGAAAGCATAAAGAATTTCGGTGTGGTAAATTAATGATATGTCACGCAAAATATTTTTCAGCGTTTTACTTTTTTTCAGTATGATCGCGACGGTTCACGCTGGATGCTTTGCTGAGTATACGCCCAATATCATTGAATCCAATATCCCAAAATGTTTTCGAGTTGAGACAGAATCTTGTTTGGGAAGGTTGATAATGACAAATCATTGTGAGACGATTTTTACACTTGAGGGTGTTATGGGTTGTAGGGCAGAGGAGTATTCCCCAAGTTTTGAAGCACAACCTTTCTTGCATGATAGCTCGGTCGATATCCCACCTGACTGGGAACTGACAATATACCCTTCCGGTAAAGACTTGAGTTTTTCCCATAGCTTTAAGGGTACAGAAGTCTCTTGTAGATCAGGTGTTGTTACCGAAGGGCAATTCGATCTAACACTTAGTACCGATGCCGAGGTATATCAAATAAAAGGTATATATAGTGAAACAGGGAGAAAACTTCATGACCTTTCGTCACCTGCTCTTCCATTTTCCCTGAAAGTAATAATCGTTGTTTTCATTTTTGGCATTTTGATGATGTTTTATTCGGAGTCTTCTAGAAGGAAGAAAAAGTAGCCATCCTCTAGTTTTTTGTTTGAAAGAAAACCGCGGCGCCCGAAGGGCGCCGCGGTCAACTTTTTATACAAGCTGTCTATTTTGCTTTGAGGGTCACATAGATATCCTCAAGCGCGCGCACCGCATCGCCAGCAGCGATGTTGTTCTGGTGGTAGTGCACGTTGGTGCAGTCGCCGGCTGCCCAAACATTAGGAGCTGAGGTCTTCTGAGTCCACGGGTCGATGACGACGCGGTTGTAGTTGTCTCGCTCCACTATATCAGCCGCAAAGTCAGTGCTTGGCATCATGCCGATCTCCACGAAGATACCGGTAACGGGGACCGTCTTGATCTCGTCAGTCTCCATATCTCGATACGAAACACCGCTCACAAAAGCGTCACCTTCTACGCCCTTGGTCTCTGCGTTGAGGATGCCGGTCATGTTCTCATGAGCCAGTACTTTCTCGACGGTCACTGGGTCTGCCTTGTAGGCTGGACCGTACTGGAGCAGGGTGACGCTCTTGGCGTAGGCAAGCAGCTGTGCGGCGGTCTCAAAGCCGGCATTACCACCACCGATGACTGCAACGTCTTGTCCGGTGAACATCGGTCCATCACAGCTGGCGCAGTAGGTAAGTCCCTTGTGTTCAAACTTATCTGCTCCAGGAACATCCAATTTACGACGCACTGAACCAGAGCAGATGAGTACCGCTTTCGCTACGTGGGTGCTGCCATCAGAAAGGGTCGCTTCATAGCCCTCATCAACTTTCTTCAGCGCGGTTACCAGCTGTCCTGACTTGATGTCCACGTGCTCTCCAGCGTAGGTCTCGAGATGATTACGGAAACTCTTAGCGAGATCATCGCCACTGATCGATGGGGTACCGATCCAGTTCTGGATGTCAGTAGAAACGGTACTTTGGCCGCCCCATTCACTGGTAATAAAGAGGGTTTTAAGCTGCTTGCGAGAAGCATATACTCCGGCTGAAGTACCAGCAGGTCCACCGCCAATGATCAATAGGTCATACATACAGATCTTTTCAAATTAAGGTTAGTGCCAGTAGAATACCATGAAGTAGGAGAGGAGGCACATTAAAAAACACCCTAATGGGTGTTTTTTATGACAGCAACGATTATTTCAATTTACTTCGTCGCAAGAATGCTGGAACTGGTCACGAATCACTAAGTATATTTGTTCACTACGCTCCAAATCTACTAAGTGTTCGCGACCCCGGCTCGCTGGTTCGTCGCCCTAGGAAAGGGGCGACTCACATCGCTGCGCCTCGCAGTCCAGCTTTTTGCTAGTAGTAAATTATTTCAATTTACTACGGCGCAAGAATGCTGGAACTGCGCCCCAGTCGTCTTCATCTTCAGTGTCATCTGCTGGGTCGACTGGTTTTGGTTCTCTACGTGGTGGTTCTGGAGGAGTCGTTGACTTCGTGACCGGGGTGGGTTCTGTCTCTCGGGCTGGTTCTGGTTTCTTCGAGAGTGAGTTGAATATCTTGCCGCGTACCGGTTCGGTGTCTTCTTCTTCAGTTACTCGTGACTCCACTGCGGCAGGGGCACGGCGGGCGATGTTGTAGCTCGGGTTATAGCCGCCGCCTGATTCCTCAGGGAACCCGGTAGCGATAACGGTCACCTTAATCTCGTTCTTCTTTAACTTCTCATCCTTGATCGCACCAAAGATGACACGAGCCTGCGGATCGATCGATTCGGTGATGATGCGAGCAGCATCCTGCACCTCGAGCATACCGAGGTCTTCACCGCCGGCAATGGCAAAGAGTACACCCTTCGCTCCGGTAATAGAGACCTCAAGCAGTGGAGAATTGATCGCTGCTCGGGCAGCTTCTTCCGCGCGTTTTTCTCCTGAAGAGATACCCACGCCCATGAGAGCTGAGCCGGCGTTTTCCATGACGCTGCGGATATCGGCAAAGTCGACGTTGATGATACCTGGCATGGTAATGAGGTCTGAGATACCCTCAACCGCTTGCTTGAGGATGTTGTCACACATCTCGAATGCACCACGCACGGTTGTCTCCTTGTCGACGATGGCGAGGAGGCGATCATTTGGAATGATAATGAGCGCGTCCACTTCCTGCTTGAGTTCATCAATACCCGCAAGGGCAAGGCGCATACGCTCTTGTCCTTCGAAGAGGAACGGCTTGGTCACGACACCGACGGTGAGGGCACCGCTTTCGCGAGCGATCTTGGCAACGACCGGTGCAGACCCGGTACCGGTTCCGCCACCCATACCGCCAGTGATAAATACCATGTCCGACCCCTTGATCGCGTTGGCAATCTCTTCACGAGTCTCTTCAGCTGCTCGACGTCCCATGTCAGGGTTGCCACCAGCACCTAGCCCACGAGTGAGATTCTTACCAATGTGGATCTTGCGCTTCGCGAGTGAATGGTGGAGGTCTTGTGCATCGCTGTTGATCGCGATGAATTCAACGCCTTTGACTTTCGATGACACCATGTGGTTCACCGCGTTCTTTCCTGAACCACCAACGCCAACCACGCGAATGCGGGCGAAGGATTCTACATCTGATCGTATTTGTTCCATACAGTATAACTATGTATCTTTTTTTTGTTCGCGCACCCACCCCTGAGTACGAGTCCACTGATAACGGGTACATCATACACGTACAAAAAATATCTGTCACCATATTGACAGAAGTGATATATGTGTACTTGACAGTACAACTTAAATATTACGGGATGAACTGGCTAAGCCAGGAAAGAATGTTGCGACGAGTGTGCTTGACGATACCTATGGTTGAAACCTCCTCAGTACCACTAGCGCCCCACATACAAAGGCCGTAGGCGATCGCCCATGAGGCGTCACGAACGCGGCCACTCTTGCCGATCTCAAGTGTTGCGATGCGAGCGGGTAGCTGCAGAGTGTTTTTTGCTACCTCAACGACGCCCGCCGTGTTGGCACCACCACCAGTGAGAATGATACCAGCCGGCAAGAGACCGTCGCGCTTGATTTTCTTCAGGTGGGTGTCAATCAGGGTAAAGATCATGCGCAGGCGTTCCTGGACGATCTCATCAACCTTCTTCTTGGAAAAGGTGGCGCTGGTCATAGCACCACGCTTGATCTTTTCTGCATCCTCGAGAGGGATGCGGAGGCCAAGCGCGATGTCATTGGTGATGTCACTTGAGCCAATGGGGAATATCTTCACTGAGATGGGGGTAGAATCCTCGAAGACGACGATCGAGGTCGTCTCTGCTCCGATGTTGGCCAAGACACAGCCAGCGCGTTTCTGAGCTTTGGAGAGCATGACAAAGCTAGCTGCCAGTGGAGAGGCCATGACATCCTCGACGTACACGCCGAGACCTTCAATGGTACTGATGAGGTCATTGACGTGCTGTTCGTAGGTGGTGACGAAAAGACTGTCTACTTCGAGCTTCGTACCCTTAAGACCCTGTGGTCTTCCGAGCACCTCGGTACCATCGATCAGGTAGCGCAGCGGAATGGGGTGCAAGATACGACGGTTGGGGATGTGGTCCATGATGCGTTCTTCACTATCGGTCATGACCTTGTCGAGGTCGGCGGAGACGATCTCAGAGTCGGCCCGAGAAGGGATGATCTCGCCGTGAGAGTAGACCTCCTCCAAGCCAATACTCCCGACGCCAACGTGGGCACGACGCACCGAAAGGCCGGCGTGCTTCTCTGCTTGGGCGATGGCGCTTTTGATGCTGCGGGCAGCTTCAGCTTCGTGGACGATGTAGCCGTTTTTGAGACCACGACTCTCAGCGATGCCGGTACCGATGATCTCAGGCTTTGTCACGGCTGCTCCTTTTTTGGGCAGGCGTGCAATCGCCACTTTTACATGGAACGTTCCAACATCGATACCGGTGATGATCTGATCAGCCATGACTATGTGATGTTGAACGCTTTACGGTACTTGCGTTCTAGTTTGTCCATTGTATCGCCATGGTCGTGGCCTTTCAAATGAAGACAGCCGTGGATAAAAAGGTAGGCGAGGTAGCCGTCAGGCGAAAGGTCGAAGGCCTTCGCTTCTTTCTGGGCGACTGCGGGACAGATGAATATCTCTCCCGCTGTGTCAGTCAACGGAAAAGAAAGTACGTTTGGTACGTAGGTCTTTTTTCGGTACGCTTCATTGAGTGAAGCGGCGCGCTTTGTGCCGATAAACGCAAGAGAGAGTTCGTATCGGGTACCTAAAATGGCCTCTTTCATAGCCAGAAAGGGGAGCTGTGTGGGATACGTCTTGACAGTGCTGGTACAGGTAAATGCGCTCATTTGATACTGGCATTATACATGGTAAAGGCACAAAAAAGCCGGTGTTGTACACCGGCTTTTTAATAGGTAGAAGGTTATTAACGGCGGCGGCCGCGAGTCTCCTGTACTTTTCCAAGTTTAACGAGTTTCTCGTAGACCTCACGCTTTACAAGCTTCTTAAGCTTGCCAACGCGCTGTACATTTCGACTTTTCACGCGAGCGAAGTAACGACCACCACGTACCTTTGGTACGATGCCGGCGCCCTGTACTCGCTTAGTGAAACGTCGAATGACGTTCGCGCTGCTTTCGTTATTATTCTTTTCTACTTCAACATTGGTTGCCATAGTGGCCATGAGCATAGCACTTTGCGTGCGATGACGCAAGCGTCCTAGGCGGTAATGATAGCGTGCTGTTTGAGACGGCGAATGAGCGTGTCTTGGTCGATATATTCCTGGTTGCGGAGATCCATATCACGGAAGATGACGGTGTTATCGACAAACTCCTTTTGGCCGATTATGAGCGTATATTTGACGCCACGCGCTTCAGCCTCACGGAGTTGGGTTGAGAGAGAATCACTGGCCAGATTGTGGAATACCGGTATTCCAGCACGTCGTAGGGTATCGATAAGAAGGAGGCTCTTGATCTTGGGACCGAAGCCGAGCTGCACCACGAAGACTGATGGGGTGACCGGCCTGGGGCGCGGAGAGCGGTTGGGGGCCTTGCTGTTCTTAAGAATGACTACGGCACCAACGGCTGGGGTACGCGTGCGGGTAGTGCGGTATACAAATTCATCAAAACGTCCGCCGCGTGCAGTGATCGGTGTGACAGGTTCGCCCTCTGCAGTATTGATATCGATAGAAAAGATGGCGTCTGAGTAGCACTCGTGGTGGCCGAGCATCTTTGGATCGATCTCATATGGGGTTTCGCTCATGTCCAAGTACTCAATGATCTCACGGAAATGCTTTCGACTAGGGTCGCTGAGGTATTCGAGCGGGTTCGGGCTACGGTAGACGATCTCGTGATCTTGCTCGACCAGGTGAGCGAGAGCGGCGATCGGGTGTTCCTTCATGAGTTCTCGAGCCGCCGGGGGCATGGTGTCGAGCCGCTTTTTAAGAAAAGTGGCTAATTCGCGACTGTACCTAGTGAGAGAATCGTTGTCACCTAAAGAATTGATACGAACGGTGTGGTCGGTGTAGCCAAGGTCACTTACCAACGCTCGTGTGGCGTGGATCAGAATGGCCTCCGCGATGCTGCGGTTTACATTGAAGATGTGGAAGGTAACGGCGGTTTCGCCAGTGCGGGGGACTTGGTCGTATGAATAGAGGAGAACAGGCTTTTCGAGCGCGTGCAGCTTCTCGTCACAGTAGGTGGCCACCGCGGAGCTGAGGAGCCCCTGATGGTCGTCGGTCTGCTTGTTGGTGTTGTTTACGGTGTGCGGCATCGATTTTATGCACTGCTTACACTCCGGAGATCGGCGTAGCTGGTCAACGGTTTGAAAACCGAAGTGTTCAGCGGTGTGGTTGGCCAGTTTGAGAAATTCGGTTGGTGTGAGTGACATAAGCGATAAATATAAGCTACTACTTAAGGTACGTGCGTGGTGCGGTCGAATCCTCGGTAATGATCACTGAACCGGGAAGATAGCTGATCATTCCTGGTGGGAACAGCCGTACGAGTGCGCGGCCGACGATCCGTTCTTCCTGAAGGATCCCCCAGCTACGCGAATCTGAACTCTGGTCACGGTTGTCACCCATGACAAAGTATTCACGCTCGCCCAGTGTCTCGGTCATCTTCTGATTTGGAGCCATCGATTTGATGTATGGTTCTTCTAAGATGAATCCTTCGGGATGTTCATCATTGTAGATCGATACTTGATCGTTTTCGATGGTGATGGTGTCACCTGGAGTACCAATGATACGCTTGATGAAGAACTTTGAAGGGTCACGAGGATAGCGGAAAATGACCACGTCACCACGGGCTGGATCATTGAAGTAGTAGCTCACCTGATCGACGATCAAGTACTCGCCGCTGTGGAAGGTGTTGTCCATTGAAGCACCAGACACAATGAAAGGCTGGGCGATGAACATGCGGATCGGAATCACGATCAAGATCGCAATGAGTGAGAAACGAACGATCTCAGTGAGGGGGTGTTCCTTATGAACAGCTTCGTCATCTTCATGATGAGAAGTATCAGTAGGAGGTTTCTGGTGTGAGAATACTGACATAAGTAACAACGTTGAACACTAGTATACGAAAAAAAAGTGAATGAAGCAAAGAAATCGAAAGGCCACAGTGCAGCAGTTTTTAAATACCGTTCATTTTCGTCAGACGCGCTGCAGAAAGAATAAATAATATCCCGAAACAGTAAGATCTCATGTACAATGTCAGCATGTTTTATATCGTCGGTCTTGGAAATCCGGGAGAGAAATACGAAGACACCAGACACAATGTTGGTTGGGTGGTGGTGGAGCGGGTTTGTCGTACGTTCGGGTTACCGGAGTTTAGAGAAGCGCGAGCGCATTCTGGCAACGTCAGTGAAGGTGCTCTTGAAAATGAGTCGGTCACACTCTTGCAGCCAACCACCTTCATGAATAATTCAGGAAGTGCGGTCGTAAAGCTTGTTCCAAAGCAGGAAAGTGAGCACTTGATCGTAGTCCATGATGATATCGATCTGCCATTTGGAGAAGTGAAGATCGGAAAGGGACGAGGTGCCGGGGGGAACAATGGCGTTCAGTCGATCATTGATAAGCTCGGCACCAAGGACTTTGTTCGTATTCGGGTGGGGATCGCACCGAAGAGTTTTTGGACAGGGAAGGTGAAGCGGCCTCAGGGAGGCGGGCCGCTAGAACGCTTTGTCCTCAAGCCGTTCACGGGAAGTGAGCAAAAGCAGCTCGGAGAGATATTGGATAAGACTGTCGCGGCTATCGAGACCATCATCACGAAGGGGGTGGTGGAAGCAATGAATATCTATAATTAAGAACCGCCCCAAGGTCTGACGACCAAGGGGCGGTTTGCGTAGCGCAGTCATCGGAAAACGTGACGCCCGTAGAGGTAGGTAGCAAGAAGGGCTCCCAATGACGCCAGCACCAGCCACAGGCTCCCGCCGCTATAGGCCCAAGCGTACGTTGCGCCAATGAGCGTGATAAAAAACACCAGAAGCAGCAGTGTCATGAACCAGCCCAGATGATTTTCTTTCGCCATCCGAACAATTTGGTACTGGTTAAAGTCGTTACCCATTTCGCTCTCCTTAAAAATTGATTAGAACAAAAATCCTACTCCGCAGCATGACATATTTTAGGGGGTACTGTCAATAGTGCTTCTCGTTTTGGCTTCTATAAAAAAACTGACCAGTTCTGGTCAGTTTTTTTTAATATATCTTTTCCGTAGCTTACGAAGGATTGGCTTCCTTGTAGGAAAGGGTCATCTTCTGCTCAGACGGTTCAAAGAGGGTGATCTTGAACTTGTAGACGTTACCGAGCGAAAGGACGCTCTTGAGCTTGTCTTCAGTTTCGAATTCTGAGACATGGACAAGGCCAGCCACTCCTTCTTCGATCGAGGCGAGCGCGCCGTGCTTGTTGTACTTGATGACGACCGCGTCAACGATCTGGTCCTTTTGGTACTTCTTGCCAGCGGTTACCCATGGATTCTCCTTGAGTTGCTTGATAGAGAGGGAGATCTTGTCATCCTTGACCTCGATCACCTTCACACTCACCTTATCGCCGATCTTGTAGAGTGCCTTGGTGTCTTCCACGAGACCCCAGTCGAGCTCAGAGATGTGCACGAGGCCTTCGAGACCTGGTTCGAGTTTAACGAACACTCCAAAGTCGACAGCGCCGGTCACCTCACCTTCGATGACGTTACCAACTTCGTACTTGTTTACCTTCTCTTCCTTTTCTTCTTTCTCCTGGAGTCCCTTCTCAGAGAAGATGAGCTTGTGCTCCTTTGGATCAGCGGTGATCATTGCCACTGAGAGATGCTTGCCAACGAGTTCGTTGAGGGCGGTGAGGATCTTGTCCTTGTCACCGTCGGTCACGCGAGGGTAGTGTTCAGCAGAAAGTTGTGAAGCAGGGAGGAATCCCTGGATACCCTGCCATTCAATGATAAGACCACCCTTGTTGGCTTCTTTTACCTCGAGGCTAAGAACGGTAGCGTTCTTGACCGCTGCTTCAGCATCTGCCCAGATGAGGGCCTGGCGAGCTTCCTTGAGAGAAAGTTCGATGTAGCCGTCCTCGTTTTCGGACATGACCACTTTGGCGTCGATACTGTCGCCGATGTTGACCTTGCGCAAAATATCGCGCGCGTTCATGTACTCACGACCAAAGATGAGGCCGGTACCAAATGGTGCGACATCAATATAGACGCGAGCTCGTCCCATTGCGGAGACGACTCCGGAAACGATGTCACCCTCCTTTGGGGCGACCGGTGTTTCGGTGAGGTACTTTTCCATTACTCCTGAGGGAGCGATGGTTGTTGCATCTGACATAAATATATTCTGTTTTATTTCCGACGACACGCGTCTGCGTAACCGATTCGCGAGGGAGGGGGGCGGTAAAAATTTAAAAAAATACGCCCCCCACCCCGCCCAAAACCAATAAACCAGGGGTTACCAGTTGCCCGATAAAAAAATAAATAACCATAAAACAATACTCTCTGTCAAGATTATA
>CAZFSB010000024.1:14545-15561 GCA_964521645.1 uncultured Candidatus Saccharibacteria bacterium
TTTTTTTTTGTTTTTTTTTTCCGAGGAACGGGTTGTGTTAACCCTTTTGGGGTGGGGGGGGGGTGTATTTTATTATATTTTTCCCCCCCCCCTCCCGGCCATAGTCCATGAACGCAGGGTTAACGTGTGCCGCTAGAAGCTATTAATTACCTTTCGGTCCGGAAAATATAGCATAGAAGTCTAAAATGTCGAGGAAATTTAAGCGGCACTGGACATTTCTCAAAGATAAAGAAAACGGCCGCAATCCCGAAGGGATTGCGGCCGTAGCCAAAGGAGCTAAACCGATAGGGCGTGGAGCACTTCCGACGAAGCCCGGCGAATGGACTGCCGGCGGTTACGAGCCAGCCGGCGATGGTCAGTATGGCTGTGCCGTCCGGGCAGGAAGTGTTGGCCTTTCCTGCTGTGAACTTTCGGATCACGGTTCTTGTGGTTACGGCCACATTGGCCGATACAGTGACACTCGTCATTGGCTGTCAGGGCAAACAACTCGATATCCGGTTCGTCGTCCTTGAAAGCAGGGAAGTCGTCATCATCGCCCGGCAGATCTTCCGCGGCCGGGATGTCGATGATCGACATTCCAAACCACGTGTCTTCGTCTTCGGTCTGAGGGTCGGGGAGTTCATCGACCGGAATGAAATCCGAGTGGTCGTAGAATCCGAGGTCGGTCCCATCGCCATCTTCACCGTAAATCTGGTGAAGCGGGTCGAACGACAACGGATGGCCGGGATTGAGGATGTTGGGAGAGTCACCGTGACAGGAATTGCCAAAGTGGTTGATTTCACGAACAGACATGGTACGTCTCCTTTGGTCGGTTGTGGGGAACAAAACCGGTAAAATCATAGCATAAAAACGTAAAAAGTCAATCTAGAAAGGGAAAGTTGGGGATTATTCTATGAGAGGTTACTTGGCGCCGCAGGCGGAAATCTGAAATATTTCCGCCTGCGGCGCCTTTACGGTATACATACCGCACAATGGTCAACACATATCACGGCGGTCAGTGTTTCAAATTTTCATTT
>CAZFSB010000025.1:0-3457 GCA_964521645.1 uncultured Candidatus Saccharibacteria bacterium
TGGGTTTGTCGTGCGTTTGTATGTCGGCCTTGAGCAGCTTCTCGACCCGGTGGCCAGCGGCGGCACCGGCTTCGCCGGTGCCGCCGCATCCCACCGCCACCTGGTACCCAGCCGCTTTTGCTCGTGTCGCCATCTCAAAAACATACTTCTGCGCCCCCCCAAAGTTACTTTTGGTGATGAGAAAGAGGATTTTTTGTGAGCTAGTCATTGTTATAGAGTATCGTTAGTATGTGGTTGCGTCCAGGAATTTGCGCTAAGAAGGGCGCAAATTCGGACATAAATTCGCAATAGTCACTTCGTTCGTTTGCTCATTTAACCAAAGTGTCACGGTATTGGTTGTATTTCCTTGCTAATCTTGAAAACTTGAGTAGGATTTAGACCAACTACCTATGGGAGAACGCGCTAGAGAATTATTCGTCCTTATTATCGGCGATATCATCGTTTTTAACGTTGCTTTGTGGCTGACGCTGTTGGTGCGGTACCTTGAACTGCCGAACGTCGATCGTCTGACGCAGCACGTCCCGCCCTTCCTTATCATTTCCGCCGTCTGGTTGGGTGTGTTCTTCATTCTCGGTTTGTACGATAAGCACACCAATTTTCTGAAGAAATTGTTGGTCAGTCGCATTCTATCTGCTCAGGTCATCAACGTGGTGGTGGCCGGCTTGCTCTTTTTCATCATCCCGTTCGGTATCACCCCCAAAACCAACCTGGTCATCTACTTGGTCATATCAGTCCTGCTGCTCACCTTGTGGCGACTGTGGGTAGTACCGCTGCTTTCTCCGAAGCAGCGTCACCGCGCAGTACTCATTGCTGATGGACCAGAGGCGATCGAGCTGGTCGATGAGATCAACAACAACGACCGCTACAACTACAGCTTCGTGCGGATCATTGATGGGGAGACACTTCGTAACACCAATGATTTTGAACGAAAACTACTTTCTCTGATCGAGCGAGAGAACGTGGAGCTGATCGTCGCCGACCCGCGCGGCGAAGCGATCAAAGCGTTCCTTCCCGCGCTTTTCAATCTTTCTTTTTTGCGCTTCGCCTTCACATTTCTCGATTTCAATCGGCTATACGAAGACACCTTCGACCGGGTCCCGATCGGCATGCTGCAGTACGAGTGGTTCATCAGTAACATCTCACAAGCCAAGGCGACCCTTTACGATGCTGTCAAACGGGCGATCGATATCGGTGGCGCGCTCACCTTGTCCTTCTTCGCCTTGCTGCTACTGCCACTCATCGCGGCAGCCATAAAGCTTGAGGATCGAGGACCGCTCTTGTACCACACCACTCGGGTAGGGCAATTCAACCGACCGATCACGATCTACAAGTTCCGCACCAAGAACGGTACAGATGTAGGGCAAGCGGCTTTGCAAAGTACGCTGCGCGACACGAGAGTGGGAGTGTTCTTGCGCAAGCTTCGGCTGGATGAATTGCCGCAGTTGGTCAATGTGCTGCGTGGCGACCTTTCCTTTATCGGTCCCCGCCCCGAGATGCCGGCGCTGGCAGAAGTGTATGCGCGTGAGATCCCGTACTACAACACTCGCCATTTCTTGAAACCAGGCCTTTCCGGATGGGCGCAGATCAACAACTATGATGTGCCGCGCGGAGGAGTAGATGTCGAGCGGACCAAGGCGAAACTTTCGTATGATCTCTACTACCTAGAACGCCGGTCCTTACTGCTAGATGTGCACATCGCGCTCAAGACTATTGCTACCATTATCATGCGCACCGGAACCTAAAGACACTCTCTGTCGTTATAGGGTGTGAAGCATTAAATTGTAAGGTAAGTACACATCTTATGGCGAAAGTAGTTGTTGTTGGGGGTGCGGGTTTTATCGGTTCGAATCTCACGGAAGCATTGCTGGCTGAGGGGCACGAGGTGCATGTCATCGACAACCTATCAGGCGGCAAGCGAGAACAGGTGGCTCCAGAAGCGACCTTTCACGAGGTAGACATGCGCGACCACGCTGCTATCGCACCGATCATGCAGGGAGCTGATACGGTCTTCCTCTTAGCGGCGCTGCCACGGGTACAGTTTTCAATTGAGTATCCGCAGGAAACGAACGAAGTAAACATTGGTGGTTTGGTGAACGTGCTCAAGGCGAGCGTTGATGGCGGCGTACGACGTCTCGTCTATTCGGCTTCTTCAAGCGCGTATGGTGATCAGGCGACAATGCCTCTGGTGGAGACGATGCTCGCGCATCCACTATCTCCGTATGGATTACAAAAGTATGTGGGCGAGCTCTACTGTCGACTATTTAGTGAGGTGTACGGTATCGAGACGGTGTCCTTGAGATATTTCAATGTGTACGGCAAGAACCAGAATCCAGACGGTGCGTATGCACTGGTGATCGGAAAATTCCTCAAGCAAAAAGCGGAAGGGCAGCCGCTCACGATCACCGGTGACGGTGAACAGACTCGTGACTTCACCCACGTGCGAGATGTGGTGCGGGCGAATATCTTGGCCATGCAAAGTGAAAAAGTGGGTAAGGGTGAAGCTATCAATGTCGGTGCGGGAGACAACCACTCGATCAATGAGGTGGCCGAACTTATCGGTGGTCCGAAGGAGTATATCCCGGCTCGGTTGGAGCCGAAGAACACACTGGCTGACACTACTCGCGCCAGAGAGCTTCTTGGTTGGGGACCAGTGGTAAAACTCGAAGAGGGGATCGTAGAACTCAAACAGGCAGCTGGTCTGTAAGGAGAAAACTGTTATACTGCCGCCACTATGTTGGTTGATGGTAAAGCGATCGCGGCAGATATTTTAACGGATGTCCAGAAGGAGGTCGCGGCTCTTGGACGAACCCCGACCTTGGTGGCGGTCACCTGCGCACCGAATTTTGAAACCAAAAAATATCTCGAAATGAAGCGTCAGAAGGCGGCAGCGGTGGGCATCACGCTGGCGGTCGTAGAGCTTCCCGAAACAGTGACGACAGAGCAGGTGGTCGCCTGCATCACTGAGGTGGTGCAGCAAGCGGATGGCGTGGTCGTGCAGTTACCGTTTCCTGTCTCGGTAGATCGAGCCGCGTTGGTGCAAGCCGTCCTGGTAGAGAAGGATCCGGATGGGTTTCGGTATGGAGAGGAAGCTGGTGCGTGTTTTTCTCCAGTGGTCGGGGCGATCGATGAGATCAGTGATCGGTATGGCGTGGAGTGGGCGGGGAAGCAAGTGGTCGTGTTGGGGGAAGGGTTGCTAGTTGGTCGGCCGGCCGCAGCGTACGCGCGCGAGCGGGGGGCGGTGGTGGCAGTACTCACCAAAGAAACCTACAACGCAGAGCAGCTGCGGCCGGCCGACATCATCATCAGCGGCATCGGTCAGCCTAATTTCATCACCCCAGAGCTCGTCAGGGAAGGAGTCGTCATTTTCGATGCGGGAACTTCAGAGGACGGTGGAGTGCTGGTCGGTGATGTCGATCCGGCCGTGGGGGGGCTAAAGAAGAGTTTTTTGGGAGAGGAC
>CAZFSB010000025.1:3467-14799 GCA_964521645.1 uncultured Candidatus Saccharibacteria bacterium
CGTCAAAAGCTTCGCTTTTGACGCCCGTTCCCGGCGGCATCGGCCCGGTCACCATTGCCTACCTTCTGCGCAACCTCGTCGCGCTCGCCAAGCAAAAGTAGAAAACACTTTACCCCTTTGTGTAGGGTGTCTGGATGAGTGCTGGTGTGGTATAACTGGAGCCATAGTTTTTATATATGTCTGAAACAAAACAGCAATCATCTGAAGGCGCGGCAGCATTCTTGCGCTGGTTCAGGGTGTTGGTACTGGTCGGTGTTATTGCGTGGTTTGCCACAACGGTCTACCAAAACACCACCGAGCCAGACGCTACCCACCCTTTCAAGCTTGGTCTTGACCTAGCCGGAGGATCACACCTGGTCTACCAGGCCGATGTTAGTGACATCGACCCCCTCGAAGTACCGCAGCTCATGAATGTGCTCCGCGATGTCATCGAGCGCCGCGTGAACGTCTTTGGGGTTTCTGAACCGATCGTGCAGGTAGAAAGCAGTAGTTTTGTGACCGAAGAGCCGATCCAACGTTTGGTCGTCGAGCTTCCCGGCGTGACCGATGTAGGTGAAGCGGTGGCCGAGATCGGCCGTACACCTCTTTTGGAATTCAAGCTCTACAGCGCCGAGCTTGCACAGCAGCAAGCCGCTCTCGAGAGTTTGGCAACGTCGGCCAGCACCTCCGGAGCAGTGATCGGAGAGGTTTCTATTAACGGTGAGACCGTGACTCCTTCTAAAGAGCTGCCGTTTGCTGATACCGGTCTCACCGGTCGCTACCTGAAGACCGCCACGCTGGAGTTCGCCGGAGGGCAGGGGGGTCAACTGGCCAATGAGCCGATGGTCTCTGTTCGTTTCACCGAAGAGGGAGCTGAACTTTTTGCTGATATCACCCGCGCCCACGTTGGTGAACAGCTCGGTATCTTCCTCGATGGGGAGCTACTCTCAGCTCCAGTCATCAACGAGCCGATCACTGGTGGAACCGCTATCATCTCTGGCAGCTTCACCCCAGAGGAGGCACGCTCTCTCGCGCAAAACCTGAGCTTCGGCGCGCTGCCTGTTCCGATCGAGCTGCAAAGTACACAGACCATCGGGGCCTCTCTCGGTGAGGAAGTATTGGAACGTGGTGTCGAGGCGGGTATCATCGGGCTCGCTCTCGTCATCGTATTCATGATCCTCTGGTATCGTTTGCCGGGTCTTGTCGCCGGACTCGCGCTCCTTTCCTACGTCACCATCATGCTCGCGCTATTCCAACTGGTACCGGTCACCCTTACCGCCGCCGGCTTGGCTGGTTTCGTCCTTTCTCTCGGTATGGCAGTGGACGCGAATGTCCTCGTCTTTGAGCGCATGAAAGAAGAATTTCGAGCAGGCTCAAGCAGTCGCCTTGCCGCGCAGACCGGCTTCACGAGAGCGTGGAGTGCCATTCGTGACGGTAACGTGACGAGTCTCCTCTCTGCCATCATCCTCTTTTGGTTCGGTACCTCAATGGTGAAAGGCTTCGCTCTGGTGTTTGGAATGGGAGTGATCGTCTCTATGTTGACCGCTCTCACCATCACGCGAACGATCCTCATCGCGCTCCCCGACAAGAAGCGCTCGGAAAGCCCGTTGTGGTCATTGTTACTCGGTAGCGGTCTAACAAAATAGTATGTTTGCAATTACGTATAGAAAACTGTGGCTGGCTATCGCGGCCGTGATCATGCTCGGAAGCATGCTGATCATTGCTCTGTTCGGACTCCGACCAGGTATCGACTTCACTGGCGGTTCGCTGACCGAGGTGGTATACGACGTACTACCACCCAAAGCCTCTGTTGAAGCTGCGCTTACTACGTTTGAACTCGGAGGAGTCTCTGTTCGTGAATCAGAAGACGCCGATGGTCGGGGAGCGTACCTCATTCGTACCCGTGACTTAAGTGAGGATGAGCGCGAAGCGATTGAGACAGCCGTCACATCGATCGGGGAGGGGGGCGAGGTGGCTCGCTTCACTTCGATCGGCCCGGTGATCGGCCAAGAGTTACGTGACAAGGCTGGTTGGGCAGTGGCCGGAGTGATCATGATCATCGTCTTTTACGTCGCGTTCGCTTTTTCCGGCATTGGTACGCCTGTGAGTTCGTGGGTGTATGGAGTCATCACTATTTTCGTTCTGGTGCATGATGTGCTCGTGCCCACCGCGCTCATGAGCCTTCTGGGGTACTTCTTCGGTATTGAAATAGATGTGCTCTTTGTGATGGCACTCCTCGCGGTGCTCGGATACTCGGTCAACGACACGATCGTGGTCTTCGACCGGGTGCGCGAAAACCTCAGGCTAAACCGCACTGAACACCGCAAGAAACACACCGAGCCAGGTGGTATCGTGCGCGATGAGGTGACCTACACGCTCACTAAGCCGTACGACGAGATCGTCGGCGCGGCTGTCAAAGAGACCTTGGCGCGTTCGATCAACACTTCCCTCACGACCCTCGCGGCGTTGACCGCCTTGTACTTCTTTGGCGGAAGCGTGACCCAAACCTTCTCGTTGGTACTCTTCGCTGGTGTGCTCGCCGGTGCCTACTCTTCCATCCTTATCGCCAGCCCGCTCGTCGTGGCTTATGCCGAGTATAAGACAAAGAAACAGCCGGAGTAGTATGTTGGTCGGTATCACGGGAACAGATGGGGCAGGAAAGGGCGCAGCGGTTTCATATCTGGTCGAGCAAAAGGGGTTCGTGCACTATTCCGCACGTGCCATTCTCGAGGAGGAATGTCGAAAGCAAAAAAGGGAAGCGACCCGCGCCAACCTTCGACTGGTCGCCAATGAACTCCGCGCCCTACACGGCAATGACTACGTAGTCAAGTACTATCTTGATAAACGGTTGCTCGAAAAACCACAGCAAGCAGTAATTGAATCCATTCGTACTCTGGCGGAAGTGGAGTTGCTGAAAAAGAATGGCGGCATACTGCTCGCGGTCGATGCCGACCGAGCTCTGCGGTTTGATCGTATCAAAGGGCGGCGATCAGCCTCGGACGGCGTGACTCTGGAACAGTTCATTGCGCAAGAAGAGCTCGAAATGAATGACCCGGACCCCAATGGTATGCAGAAAGCTAAAGTTATGCAGGCCGCCGATTACACCATCATGAATAATGGTACACTAGAGGAACTTAAGAAGGAGATTGAATCCTTTTTGCAAAACAAGTGAGTATGATAAACACCGTAGGTATCATTGGGTATGGTAATTTTGGTTCGTTTGTTCACGAATTAGGACAACGCTTTTTCCCCGGGGTGGAGTTTCGCGTGCACTCACGCCGTTTCGACGCAGACGGGAAGAACTTTTTTGATCTAAAGACCGCCGCGCAATCGGACGTGGTCATTCTCTGTAGCGGTATCAGGGAGTATGAAGAACGAATGAAAGAAGTTTTGGAGCACGCTTCGCCAGAGACCATCCTCATTGATGTGGCGACGGTGAAGAAGTACACGAGCGAGCTATGCTACAAGTACTGTGAGGGCAGAGGCTTCATTTCCATTCATCCGATGTTTGGCCCGAATAGTTACCAGAAGTATCGTGGTGACGTGAGTGGTTTCCGAATTGTGGTGACCGATTACGCTCTCAAGAATGACACCTACCAAATGCTTAAAGCACTGTTTGCTTCGTTTGGATTCAACATCATCGAAATGTCTGCCGAGGAACACGACAAGCGTTTGGCCGAGACCCTTTTTCTCACTCACTACATCGGCCGCTCGGTTCTCGAAGCTGGTTTCACTCGTACCGAGATCGACACGCTCTCCTTCCAATTCTTAATGGACGCGGTCGAAAGTGTGAAAGACGATCAAGATCTGTTTGCCGATGTCTATCGCTTCAACCCGTACTGCAAAGCGGTGGCAGAACGCTTCCATGCTGCACAGGAAAAAGTGTTTCAGCAGTTGCAGTAGAAAAACGCCGCGAGCGAAGCTCGCGGCGTTTTTTGTTAGCGGATCTTCGTTCCAACGAATTCCTTTCCGTGGAGGTAGTCAGCGAGCGCTTCTGGTCGGTTGCCGTTGATGATGGCCACTTCGATCCCTTTCGCCTCGGCCTCCTTGGCAGCAACGGGGTCAAACGGGGAAGAGAGGCCGGGGTCCCATTCGCTTGGGATGAGCGCGCGAAACTCGGCCCAGGTGATATCTTCGATCTTTTGGGCTGCCGGGTTGGCGCGCGGGTCGTCAGTGCAGACGTAGTCGATATTAGAAAGGTTGATGACCTTCTTTGCTCCCACGTGCTCGGCGATCTGGATCGCGCGCAGGTCGGTGGAGCTCCCGGGACGATAGCCAGCCGCGATCACCACCTTTTCTTCGGTGGGAACGTCGAGAATGTCGTCAGGATTGGTGATCATGACCCGGTAGGCACTGTCGCGAAAAATGGTGCGAAGCAGGTGGCCGTTGAGGCGCGTGGCATGGATGCCCATCCAGTCGAGATCCTCGGCCGAAAGGTCGCTTACGGCGGCGGCCGCTTCTTGGTAATTGCGCGCGGTGCGGCCGCCGCCCGCGATGATGATGAACCGCCGACCAGCGGCTGTCTCGGCGTCAACAAAGGTCTTTAAGGTCGTGAGGAAGGTGGTGTCTATCGTGCCGGGCACAATGAGCGAGCCGCCGACTGACATCACGATGGTTTCTGGTGTACTCATGTATTGTGCATTGTACGACAGGTGCTCGCATCGGCAAAATGGTACACTAGGAATACTACTAAGAATTAAGAAAACGCAGTATGAACCCAGAACTGATCAATGCTATTCGCGAGCGACTCACCCTCGGTCGGTCCCCTGAGGAGATCCGCAATGAGCTCGCCCAAGTTGGCTATGACGCTGGCGCGATCGACCTCGCTATGGCTGCCGCGACCGGCGGACAAAGCGCGCCAACGGCGACTGTCGCGGGCGTCGTCTTGCCTGGTGCCACGGAACTCATTCATGAGGGGTGGTCGTTCACGAAGCGCTACTTCGATCTGGTACTTTTACTAGCCGTACCGTTCCTCCTGGTAGAGCTGGTGAGTCACTTTATGCCAGCGTCACCGCTCGTTGGTATCGGAACACTCTTGGCGCTGTTGGTATACGTGGTCCTTATCATGGCCGCACTCCGCATTGTTACCCTCGATACAGGGACGGAAAAGATCGTCCTTGGTTCCGCGCTGCCTTGGGTACGGGCAAACTTCACCGGTCTGATGTGGATCTCGATCCTGACCATGTTGGTAGTATGGGGAGGCTTTCTCTTGTTCATCATCCCGGCTATCGTGGTGTCGCTATCTATTTATCTCGCGCAGTTCGTTTATGTGAAAGAAGGGGTGCGAGGAATGGCGGCGCTCCTGCGCAGTCGAGAATTGATACAGGGCTACTGGTGGGCGGTCTTTGGTCGAGTGATGATGATCCTTTTCATCTTCATGCTCGCGCTGTTCGCTTTTGGTTTCTTTGCTGCCATCGTGGCACTCCTCGTTGGTGGTACTGACTTTATTGGAGGGGGAGTTGGTATGCTCGTCTTCGACCTTGGCAGTCAGGTCCTTGGTTCGATAATGACGTTGGTTGGTCTTAAGGTCGCGCTGATCATCTATGAAAGATTGCAGCTCACGAAACCAGCGGTTACTGCCGCCTCGGCTGAAGGCAAGGGTGGGTACTTGGCCTTGGCTTGGTTGGGTGTGCTCTTTCCGCTAGTTATCGCTGCGGTGACTGGTTTTATCCTCAGCCAGACAAACGTGGGAGTTCTCCTCGAGCAAGAGCTTATGCTCGAAGAAGCCAAGCAGCGTGCTATTGAACTACGTACTGAACAGGCAGAAATGAATGACGGTTGGTCATTGGAAGGGGAGGTGGTTCAGTAGGCAGCATTCACTGAGTCGGCTTGACAAAATCTTTAAATGTGCTAGCTTTGGGCGGTCTCACGACGTGCCGGATATGTGGCCAAAGTCCCCTCAAAGGACGACTCCACTGACTCTGTCTCACGTTCGTGAGACAGAAGCGCCGGCTTTTCCGGTATCCTGTTCTTTTCATTCTAGGAGGTATGTACCATGAAAAAAGTTATTTTTTCACTTTTCGCCAGCTTCATGTTGTTGTTCACGCTGGCTTCGCCCGCCACGGCCTGCGACACTCCGGATACCTGTATTCAGAGCATCAATGGTTTTTCGCTCGAAGTGACCGGTGTTGGCTTGACCGCTGGTTTCGGTGCAGTCACGCCGTTTGGCGACGAAGTCGCTGCCCGGGTGGACAAGAGCTCGCTCTTGGACATCAATAACAACGTTGCCATTTCCGGCGACGGTTGCCCTGGTGGTTGTGAGGACATTAGTCTTAGTATCACCGGAAAGGCCATGGAATCGATCTCAACCATCGGTGCTGCTATTGGCACAACTTCTGGCAACACGGTCAGTATCGAAAATGCCTCGGCCGCCCAGGCGGGACTTGGCTTCACTGTCATCAACCGCTTTTTCGAGAAGACCGAGTAGATCGGTCCTATCTAAGGCACTTTGTTGTTCCCTGGCGGGCCGAGCTACGCTCGGCCCGCCCATCAACCAAGCCCTACTCCGGTAGGGCTTTTTCTTTGCTGAGGCTTGTTTTTTTAAGCAAAACAAGGAGAAGCGAAGCTTTGACTATGGCTTTGCTTATGCAGGCGCTTAGTATGTTTCGACCTCCAGGGGAGAAACAGACTGTAGCGAGCTGCAAAGGAAGGTTGTACTTGCCATGTTTTTAGCGCAATTTATCGGCGGTGACGGGTGGAAATATCACAAAGGCCTAAATGGCTGAGAATAACAGTAAAACCCCTTGATTTTTATATAAAAGTATGCTATAAATTCGTCCACGAGTCATACCTTGACACGCCTCAACTCGTGTTGTCTTGGTACGGGATTCCCGGTCTTTTACAATTCAATTCTGAAAGGAGATAAGATGAAAGCTCTGCGCATATGGGCGCAGGTCCGAGGATTGTTCTTAGTCATCATGGTGATGGCTGGGTTCACCCTCGGGCCATCGGTGGCTCACGCCGCCGACGCCCCGCTTCAAGCGAGCCTGGTGTTCCCAAGCTCATCGGCGCCAGGGACTTTCAGTCCTTGGAAAAAAATGCATCCCTCCACGTTCGATCTTTCGATCGAGGCAGTGGAGTATCAGTGCAAGCGGGCCGAACCAACAGAAACGTGGCTCACTCCCAAACACTGCACGCTGCTGACAGAAATGTTGGAGGCAAAGCAGTGTCCGGAGGTCTTCGTTCCTGATGGTGTCAGACTCGATCGTTTGCTCGGTCGGGTCAATGGTGGAAAAGGAAAGTCACAACCGTGGGCTAAGCAGGATAAACAGACTGGTCGTCTCGATCGCGCATTACTGTGCGATCTCGGCGACGGTGTGTATTCCTACTGGTTCACGGGTGATAAAGGCAAAAGCTGCAACAACGTAGCGTTTACCTACTCGCCACCTCCACCGCCAAAACCCGCACCACCGCCACCATCGATCCCGGTGGAAGTAGTGCCAGCACCGCCTCCATCTCCGCAAGGGAAGTGGGTGTGTGTGAATGTGCCGATCGGTGAAGTAGTGCCGTCGGTAGTTGGTCACCAACTCGAAGGTTTCGTGGTTCGCGACAAATGCTGTTGCGGAAACGACCTGGTGGTGCGTAGTCACAACTTCCACCTCGGTAGCACCCTGCAATCAGAGGGCTATACCGAGAAATGTTTTTGGATCGAACCCAATCAACCCTGAGGAGAATTACCATGATGAAATACCTGATCCTGTTGTTCGCAGTGACCCTCACGGGTTGCTCAACCCTGCAGGGTGGCCTGGTGACGCCGACGATGTCCGATGAAGATTTCCTCAAGAAGGCGCCGGAAGCACGCAGCACCTACCTGAAGAAGATTCAGGAGGAAGATGTGCTTCTGACCGCCAAGAAGGATGTGGAATACATGACCGGCCGGCCCGTGTTTTACGGGGACAAGTCCACCGGATTCACTATCCAGTGGAACAAGAAACTGTCGCTCGTGCATCTCTATCACGGTCACATTACCAACACTATGGGACTGGAATCGCTTGCAGCTCTGACTCTAAAGGCTGACAGCATGGGTAATATCAAATATGAGACCCAAGGTGGGGTTGAAAAACCCACCACGCTCCTGGCCAATGTGTCCACCCAAGAAGGCCTCGGTCGTCTGTTCGTGAAAGGTGGCTTCCAAGTCTTAAGTGCCGGTGTTAATGGTGCTTTGGCTGCGAAGATCAACAGTAACGCTTCCTGCGGTGAAAACTGCAACAACGTCACCATGGTCAACACCGGAGGCAATGCCTTGGCTGGTGCGTCTTCGGACGCTCAGTCGGGTGCGGTTGTCGATGTGAATGCTGTTTTGGGCACCTGTCCGAGCGGCGACTGTGTTCCTGTTCCAGTGCGGTAAATCGTTCCGGCGGCAGCGTAGCTGCCGCCGGTTTTCCACCTTCAAAGGAGATTAATAATGTTTAACTTCTTCAAGTCGCTGTCTGTCTTTGTCTTCCTTTTGTGGGTGGGCGTTGTGCAGGCAGCTGAAATACGCACACTGCAATATGTCAGTGACGAAACATTCGAAGCATTCTTCATCCCGATGAAAAAAAACGGCTGGGCTCACCGAGAGCTCGGTATCAACATCGATGGGATGGCGAATATCGCTTTCGGTGATGCCAAGGTGGTGGGTTTGGTGACGGATTCCGACAAGGAGGCCTTCATCAAGCTCTTTCGCCAGCGCCACGGCCTGACAGGGGAATACATCTCAGCTGAAGCCTTCCGAGCGATCAGCTCCGGCAAAGGGTTCTATACTGGTTCACTCGCAGACCTGCGACAAGCCATGAGTAACCCGGCGCCGGTCGCGAAAGTCGCTCCCGCGGATACTGCCCTGCAGCAATTGCGGGCAGAGAATGAGGCGCTTGCGAAAAAGGTCGGTGAGTCCAAACAGGACATCGCCGTGCTCGAAAGCAAGCAAATAGCGCTCGACGCTGGTTTGAAGGCGGTGAACGAGAGTAAGAACTCGCTCAAGCAGCTCCTCGATTCCGTGAATAATAAAGTCAATGCCCTTCGCAATGGAAGGTTCACGGCAACGATGGGGGAGGCGATCGACGAACAGGCGAAAGCTCTGTTCGAAACGAAGTCGGCGGCACAGCAGAAGACTGACGCGGCGCAAGACACGAAGATCGCGGAAGCAAAAAGTGCTGCGACCGACGCATCGATCGCAGCAAAAGGTGCAGCTAGCACTGTCGATTGGTTCGTGAGCAGTTTCTCGGTGTGGTTCCTCTTGTTGACCATTGTCGTTGTTGGGGTTGTGATCTGGCTCGGCGTCATGTCGAAAAAGGTCTGGAAGCTCGGCAACGTCGTGTTCGGCAAGGGAACGATCCCGGGTCTCTCGAAAGAGGTCAAGGATTTACTTGAAGACCGCGAAATTGCTGAGAAAGATGCCGGCAAGGTTGAAGAGAGGTTCAGTGGCCTAGAGCAGTCCCACCAGCAGTTGAAAGCAACCCTCGGTGATCTGCAGCAATCCCACGAGCAGTTGATCAACCGGGTCGGCCGATACATTGATGAGGAGTTAATTCAGCCCAACAAGCTGAAGGCGCTCCCCATTGGTGGCCGGATCGAAGTGGCCCTACAGCACCCGGATGATGAAGACAACAAGGTCTACCTTGAAGTCGAGCGGTCTGCTGATGACCAAGTCACCGTGCATGGTGCGCTACGTCAGAAGGGCCAAACAGCCCCGCTGGTCGTAGACTCCTTAGCCGGTGTGCCGAGTGCGATAAACAAAGCGGCAAAAGCTGGACGTATCGTTGGGGTAGAACCCAATGTCTTGACGTTTCGCCGCGCCGCCTAAGTCGTAGCAGTAAGCAGTAATTTGTGGTACCGATGGTGCGCGAGCTTGCTCGCGCACCATCCCAATTCTCGACTAGTGACCGTCCAAATTTCTCTCACCGTGCCCTCGCCTCATCTCGAATTCATATTCGATGGTCAGCCAGAGCGTGCCGTGACAGACGTTACTCAGTCAGTAGTTAGTACCGGAGAGAGAGTTCACATAACCCATTAGCCGATGCCGTCTCGAGCAAGTCTCGTGTGCCGCATACCGTTAGTCGTGTTGTCTGTTCTGTCGTGAACTCCACCTTTCAGAATTCGTTCTTTAACCATTTGATCTCTGGTCGTAGCCGCCAATCGCGCTCCCAGAGAACCCAGGCCCCGCTGCAATTGTGCACCGGGGCCTTTCTATATTGTGGTCATTACCTGATAAGCACACGCACCACTTGCAAAAATCTTTGCTATCTGTATAATAGCGCCACTGTTCATCGGAGGTAACAAAAAGCGCTTTTATGCGCTTTCACTCACGGGTAAGTTCCGAGAGATACTTTCGAAGGGGGACAGCGTTTTTTGACAAAGCTCACAAGCATACGTTGCACGAACATTCAGTTCGTATGACCAAGCGAGTGAGGTTTGTATGGATGGAAGTCCAACAAATTTCATATACATATCTATAGCCCAACTATAGATATGAGAAGTATTAAATTAAATGAACAAATACCCGAAGGGTATATTGTGAATTTACTTCTCAATTTCGCCCTTTCATAGGCGAAATTGCTAGAAGCAAAAACACTACTGTTCATAGGTTTAATGCATCACAGCACTAATCAAGGCAAAAGCAATGTAACATTGTTCATTCTTTTGTCTTATCCTTTAGGTAAATCGTTTTACTATAGAGCGCGCTCTTCGGTGAGTGGCTGCTCGTAAAACGCAGATCTATGAAGCTTCGGCTTCTAGAACCTGTCTTAAATTAGAGTTTGATCCTAGCTCAGGATGAATGCTGGCGGCGTGGATGAGGCATGCAAGTCGAATGAATTTAGATTCATGGCAGACGAGGTAGGAACACGTAGGTACGTACCCAAGAGTCAGGGATAACCCGGTGAAAATCGGAATAATACTTGATGGTCCCTTCGGGGTAAAGATTTATCGCTCTTGGAACGGCCTGCGGTCTATCAGCTTGTTGGTAAGGTAACGGCTTACCAAGGCTACGACGGATAGGGGAGGTGAGAGCCTGACCCCCACCGATGGAACTGCGACACGGTCCATACTCCTACGGGAGGCTGCAGTCGAGAATCTTCCGCAATGGACGAAAGTCTGACGGAGCGACGCCGCGTGGTGGATGAAGTCCTTAGGGACGTAAACACCTTTTATGAGGGAGGAAGTTTATTGACGTTACCTCATGAATAAGGGGCTCCCAACTCTGTGCCAGCAGGAGCGGTAATACAGAGGCCCCAAGCATTATCCGGATTTACTGGGCGTAAAGGGTGCGTAGGCGGTTATATTAGTCAGGTGTTAAATCCTCGGGCTCAACCCGAGACTCGCATTTGAAACGGTATAACTAGAAGGAGTCAGAGGTAAGCAGAACTCTCGGTGTAGG
>CAZFSB010000026.1:0-14299 GCA_964521645.1 uncultured Candidatus Saccharibacteria bacterium
AGTGGTTCAACCGTACTACGGTCTTTCATGAGCGTATCACCGACACCGGCCACGCCCGGTTCCTTGATGCCGGTCACGATATAGCCAATCTCTCCGGCCGAGAGTTTTTCTACCGGATGTTCATCGGGCGTCACGATACCCACCTCAAGTGCAGTAAAGCTGCGCTTGCTCGCAGCAAATTTGAGTACGTCCCCTTTCTTGACCTCACCATCAAAGACACGCATGAACACGATGATGCCGCGGTGGTTCGAATAGGCAAAATCAAAGATCAGTCCTCGATAGGTATCAAGCTTGCTCGGCGCTGGTGGAGGTATGCGCACACAAATTGCTTCGAGTAGCTCTGGCACGCCATCGCCGGTCTTTCCGGAGACCAGCAGAATATCCTCACGCGTACATTGGAGCAGTTTCATCACCTCCGCACCGATCTCTTCTGGTCGTGAGTGTGGAACGTCGGTTTTTGTAAGAACTGGAATGATCGTTAGGCCGAGGTCCTTTGCCATCTGCAGGGTCGTAAGTGTTTGTGCCTGCACCCCCTGAGTACTGTCCACCAAGAGCAGCACTCCCTCGACAGCCTTGAGCGCACGGGAGACCTCATAGGAGAAATCAATGTGCCCCGGAGTGTCGATGAGGTTGAATTCATACTCTGTTCCACCATGCATATAACGCATGCGCACCGGCTGCATTTTGATGGTGATGCCGCGCTCTCGCTCGAGGTCCATCGAGTCGAGGACCTGTTCTTTCATTTTTCGCGCTTCGACCGTCTTTGTCGCTTCCAACATCCGGTCAGCCAGGGTTGATTTACCGTGGTCGATGTGAGCAATGATACTGAAATTACGGATCTGCATAGTTCGTTGTGGTCCCTACTCTACCCTACTTTCAAAAAAAGACTAGTCTCGCGTCTGCTCCTCCTGTGGCGCGATGATGTCGGTCTTTAGCAGTTTGGTCTGAAACGAACGGTATATCTCGCGGAGTTCTGGTGCTCCGGTCGCGGCATAGGTCAAAATGATCGCGATCAAACCAACCACTCCGGCCGCTACTCCCTGGAGCAGGATTCCGACAAACGTCTCCTGATTGATACCATCCACCACAAAGGCAAGGGTAACATAGGCTGAGATTCCTCCTGCTAAAGCAGCCATTACTGCCTCGGTCACTAGCCAAACCAGTGGTCGGTAGCTGATCGAAAATACCCGTATCGACAGCAGCATCAACACTAGAAGCTGTATGAACTGTCCGCAGACGAATGCAATAGCGAGTACCAAGACTTCAGAGCCAGCCACATCTCGCAGGCGCAGCAGATCATCAAAATAATTCTGGATGACCGGGGAACCGAGATAGAGCCCCTTTAACACAACTGCGAGCACGACAGAGGCGATGCCGCTACTGACCGCTACCAAGAGGGGCAAGACCGTCCTTCCCCCGGCGTAGAACGCTCGAATGAGAAGAAGGAGCACCGCCTGCGCCACCAGTGAAATTACAAAGATGGCGAGCATTGCAGCGGTGAGGCGAGTATCACTCCAATCAAACTGGCCACTGCCGAGAAGCACACGAACGATCTGAGCGCGGAGCACGATGATGAGTCCGATGATCGGCACTGACCAAAAGATGATGTGGCGAAGTGCGGTGAGTAACTGAAGATTGAAACCAGCATGGTCACGTTGCGCAAAGAGATTCGACAGCGTCGGAAAAGCAGCCACTGAATAGCTCACCCCAATGATCGCCAATGGGACCGACTGAAGATTGAAGGCAAATTGAAAGACTGAGACCGAACCAGCAGCCATCGCCGAAGCCATGCCGATAAGCACCAATAGCACGATCTGGTTGACCGATAGCGTCAGCGCACGAGGTATGGAAACAGAGAGGATCTGCTTCATGAGCTGCCGATCGATCTGCGAAACGAAGGTGAAGGAATATTCACTCCGCAGTACGAACGGAACCTGAATGAGTAGATGGCCAACCGCTCCCAGCACCACACCCAGCACCAAACCAACCAGGCCGAGAGTTGGATACAGCAGAACGATACCAAGAATGATACCAGCATTGTATAGCAGCGGGCTAAGTGCGTAGAGAATGAAGCGATGATGCATCTGGGTCACCACTCCACAGAGACTCGAGAGGCCAAGTAAAAATGGCTGCAAGAGCAAGATCCGCAGCAGGGTCACCAACTCTTCGTACTGATCTGTGAAACCGGGAAAGATATGCTGTACGTAGTACGGTGCCAATAGAGCCAGCGCCCCGGCGACCACGACGTACACCACCAGGAAAAGGCTGAACATCTGCGATAGTACCTTCCCTCCCGCGTGCGCCCCCTCTGTCACAGCCTGCCGGTTCACGAACGGCAACAGGACATAGATCGACAGCACCGACGCAAACAGTACGAACAGAAGGTCAGGGATACGAAAGGCTGCGTAGTAGAGGTCCAACTCCGAACCGGCGCCAAAGGTGTGCGCGAGCAAACGATCGCGAATGATCGCTAGTAGCTGCGAACCGAACGCAAACAGCGCTAAAATGTATGCCGCCTGGTGGAGTCCACGCACTTCTCTATACACTAGATTGAGGACCCGTTTTACCATGTCTGACCGTTATTGTACTTCTGGCACGGCCACTTCTTCAGTGGCAGGTGGGACCGGCTCAGAGGTTTCACTCTCCACCGGCTGCATCACCTGCTCTGATCCGGTCGACTGTCCCGGAATGGTATTTACCGGCGTCACCAGGTCGGAGGTGACATCGTTTTGATCTAGCGTGTCATTTCCTGTCCCTTCAGTAGTTCGTTCCTGGACCGGCGCCTCGAACGCTTGCGGCTGCGGGACTTGATACTCACCAGATTGAACTTGGGCAATGAGGTCAGTCAAGGCCTGATTATCCTGGTTGGTCACACGTACGACGTCCAACTGCGCGAGCGCCTCGTCTGTCTCACCAGCACTGAGATGAGCCAAAGCGAGCATGTAGCGAGCGTTGGCATACTGCGAGTCAAGCGCTATCGCCGCGCGGTAAGCCGCGATCGCCCCGGGGATATCGTCGGTAGCAGAAAGGAGTACTCCGAGCTGGAAGTAACGAGTCGGGTTCCTTGGTTCAAGAGTAATGATCGAACGAGTGGTTGCTATAGCATCTACCGTCTTTCCTTCACTGACGTCAAGCTGGGCGGAGAGGTACATCGCTTCAGTGAAGTTACGCTTAAGTACCAGGGCCGCAGCAATCGCTGTCCGCGCACTCTCAATGTCACCGGCTCGGGCTGCCATCTGAGCCCGAAGAAGTTGGTAGCCAGGATTCAGTGGGTCAAGCTTTTCAGCATCAGCAAGGGAAATTTCTGCTGGAACACGCGCCTCATCAAGACCAGCGGCGGTTAGGTTCATTAGAATGCCGGCTCGAATGACATGATGATCAGGGTCGGTCGGATCTTTGCTTACCGCCTCCTCAGCAGCTGTTATCGCGGCTTTCGTCGCTTGATTGAACAACTCCTGCTGTTCTTCTGTTGGCTCGGTGACCCCTAGAAGACCGGTCAATATTGCTAACTGTATCTGGGCTTGCGCGCTACGGAAACGCTCATCAGGATACAACTGGTAGGCAGCCGCGGCGGCTTGGTCTAGTGCCTCTGGTGAGGTGCTGGTGGCGCGCGCTTCGTTGAAGTTCGCCTCAGCTACATACTGCTTACCAACCGAGTAGATACCGGCCACTGACACAACGGTCACCAATATAATGCTGGCCATCAACATGAAGCCTCGTTGGCGATTCGTTACCAGTGGTATGGTACGCACTGCGCCAGGAAGCAGAGCCGCGGCAGCGACGAACGTTAAGCCGGTGAAAAACGCTCCAAGGAGAAGGATTGCCGCTCCAGGAACATACACATAGGAGATCCCCCAAATGAAACAGGTGGCGGCGAAGGTGATCGTGCCAAAGTAGTACCAGTACGGGTCTCGCTTTGTCGGTCGCAGCAGCATTCGGTACCCGAGATACAGTAAGCCAAGATGAAAAGACACCAGAAGCACTCCACCGAGCAGACCCAAGTTCACAAACACGGTCGGTACGAAACCGCTGCCGGCGATAAAGTCAGTGTCCCAGAATATCGTTTCATTGATGGTAGGGTCCTTATGTAGACGCCACGCATCAGCGAACCGATTGGCTCCGATACCAAACAGTGCGTTTTCGCTGTACACTGCTCGAGTGATACCGACCGTTGCCTCAAGCGAAGGACGGACCTCAACGTAATTAACTCCAGTCCATTGGCCCATTTTTTGTCCAAGCTGGTCACCGGCAACAGTGAAGGCCACACTCACCAAACAGACGGATCCAGCGATCGCGATGAGGGCGCGGGACCGAGTCGAACCATCACGCTCGGCAACTCGGAAGACCGTGTCTCGTGCCAAAAAGTACATAAGTACGAGAAAGGCCAAGAAGCCGACGATCAACCAGATGTTGAAAAAGTTGACCACGGAAAGAATGAAGAGCGATATGACGATCGGCACTGCAAACAAGTACTGAAGCCCCGACCGGATCGGTAACTGCGCTAGGGCGATGAGGCTGAGGATAATGGTCAGGCCAGCAAAGATGGCTAGGTCATTGAACGTGCCGATCGGTGAGGTCGTGATAGCGGTGAAGCTTTGAAAAGGTAAAAGGTCGGCACCAAAGATGAGACGCAGTGACACGTAGAGCAGCAGTAATGAACTAGTGACAGCAAATCCGAGCAAGGCTCGACTGGTCATTTTCTTTGACCCTTGAAGCGCCAAAGTAACAGTCGTCACCAGTGCCATAACTGCAAAGAAGGCCGCGGTCTGCGTCTCTAGCATGTTTCCCCGCAAAGCATCTTGCGTATCACCTGAAATGACACCTGAGGCGAAGGCGGCGAAGGCCACCATCCAAAACAAACCCAGACTTAAAGGAAGAATAGTGCGAACTCGTACTTTTCGAAGCGCAAGCATGCTGAGGATCATGGTGACCACCAAGGCGCCCACAAGCGTGAGGTAGGTCTTATCAAAATCGAGCGTCGCCCACAAGCCAGGAGTAAAGAATACTGGAAGAACAGCAAAAAGTGCTACCAAACAGTATTGGGCGAAGCGTTCGAGCGATCCACCAAGATTATCTTTTTCCTCAGATACCACTTCTACTGAACTGACCTGTTCCCGATGGCTCATCCTTGGAATGAATTGATTTTCAGACATACAAAATAAATACCCCACCTATAAATACAGTATTGATTGTATCATACGTAAAAAACGCCCTGGGGGGCGTTTTTTACACACGTAAGCCGGATTCTGTCGAGCGAAGCTCGGATGATCATTTACCTAGGCCTTTTATTGCTAAAAGGCTCATGCGGCACTCCACACTGGCCGGAGGTCCCGAAGGGACCTCCGGCTAGTGCGGCACGGCCTTGCACGCAAGTAAGGATTTAGCCGTTTCACCTCGGTCTTCACATACCCCTTTATGAACCGAGACCAGCCTGAGGTCTAACGAGTGTTCCTAGCCGAAGCCAGGTCAAGGGTACAGGCTGTCTTTTTCCTTTCGGAAAAAGCCGTTTCTGTTCGCACCTCTTATATTGCTATATGACGGGTGTTACCCGCTACTATGCTCCACAGCAAGCTGTGGGCGTGTCCGGACTTTCCTCCCCAGTAAACTGAGGCGATCATCGTGCCCTCACATTATGCAATATTAATAGAAAAACACAAGTTTTACTGCAGGGTCATCTTGTCGCCTACCTGAATCGTGTTGCTCGCTACAAAACCAGCATTCGCCTCGATCACAAACCAGGCTGGTACCGGTGATTCATAACTACGTGATGCTCGAGGATTCTCACGAGAGTATGTATCTGGTGACACATTTTCCTCAATATGCACGATAGTGCCGTCCTCCTCTGCCCACAAGATATCGAGCGGGTAGTTCATGTCTTTCATCCAGATCGAGTGGTTCCCCGGCGTTCCAAAGGCAAACAACTTAACGACGTTATCTGGAAGAAAAGGAGTATTGGAAAGTCCTTTGATCCTCTCTGGCAGCGAATCGGCGACCGATGCTTCAACTGATGTCGATCCGATCTGTAACGGTACCGTATTAGGGTAGATGATCCGCCAATCCTCTGGTGACACTTCTCCTAGCGTTGATTCGGTCGAAAGCTGATATTTCCCCAGCTTCACATCTTCTAGTTTTTGCTGGTGTTCGGTATCGATCACATTTTTGACGTACAAAGCAAACCAAACCCCTCCCCCGAGAATACCCACCAGAAGCACCACAATGACGATCCTTTCCGCGATTTTCATTGTCAGCAGTATACCATTAGAGCAAAACTATCGTAGCTAGGCCAAGCAAGAAGAATAGCCCAAACACATCCGTGACCGTCGTGATAAAGATGGTGGAGGTAGCGGCTGGGTCCTTTCCGATGTGCTTCATGAATAGTGGGATGAAAGTTCCCGCTACAGCCGATACGATGTGTGAAAGGACGAGGGCGAAGCCGACCACAACACCAAGTAGTGGCTGACCATTCCATAAAGCCGAAATGAGCGCGACGATTGAACCAATGATCACACCATTTATCAACCCCGCCCAAGCTTCCTTCCAGATGGCAGGAGCAGCATTTTGCAGTGAGATCGTACCGAGTGTCAGACCACGCACCATGATGGCGAATGACTGTGTCGCGGCGTTACTCCCCATCCCCGCCACGATCGGAATATAGACCGAGAGAATGGTGAGCGCGTTGAGTGTATCTTGAAAACCTAAGATCACCGAACCGGCCAGGAAACAAGTCGCCAGGTTGAGAATGAGCCAGCGGTAGCGGTTATTGACCTTGCGCGCCACGCTGTCAAAGGGCCGTTCGCTATTATCGACACCAGCAAATTCGTAGAGGGCTTCGGCCGGAAGGTTACCGAACAGCAGTCGTGCCGCATCAGCATAGATAAGACCCAGTACACTGGTATCATGATCGAGCACGATCACCTTCTTGCTGTTGGTAGTGACGAATAGTTCGACCACCTCGTTGATCTCAGCTTGGTAGGTGATGGTCTGCACCGCCTGAATGTGTTTCTTGAGTACACTCGTGTTACGCTCTCGCACGATGGCAGAGAGCGGGATCTCTCCGATCAATCTTCCCTTTTCGTGCACCAAGACCTCCGGATAGCGAGCGGTCTCTTCGTAGTACTCACTGATCTCCTCGGCCGCTTCTTTGATAGTGAGCGCTCCATCAAGAAAGAGGTAGTTAAAATTGATGAGCGAAAGGGTGGCCTGCGGATGAAAACGCAAGAAGTACTCTAATTTCTCTTTCACATCTCCCTTCAGCCGCTTCACCACCTTCTCCCGAAGCTTGGAATTTTGAATACGTGCGAGCGCTCGTTCAGCCTGCCGCATATCCATGTGATCGAGCAGATCGACGATCTCATGAATACGTAGCTGCTTTAAAATGGACTGCTGCACATACGAGGATAATTTTTCAAAGGCAGCCGCCCGTTCCGGCACCGGTAATTTTCGCAACACCTCCATTCGACCATTCGGGTTATAGGTCAGTGCACGCACGTAATCGATCTCAGTTTTTGCCATGTAGCATCAGTATACCAAGCATCGGTAGTGAAATATTAGAGTTATTCAGAAGAAAACGCCCGGGGATCAACCCCGGGCGTTTTTTTCTGACCATCTGCTGATTACTCGATCTCGATAGCAGCGGTACCTTTGAGCGAAGCGAGCAGCTCATCAATGATCGTCTGCTCCTTCGAAGCAATAAGTTGCGCTTCTACCTGTTCACGCACTTCCTCAAGTGCTGGTAATCCGGCGGCTGCTCCACCAGCCCCTTCGTAAACTGACAGCACTTCTTCTTCGGTGATCTGGATATCCTTCTCAGCGAATACTCCCTCGAGGAGTTTTTGAATGAGCAGTTCATCATTTATATCTGACATCAGCTGGTCGGTCTCGATCCCGAGTGAGGACATTCGTTCGGCTAGCACTTCCTCACCACCAATTTCCGTCGTGATGTTACTCAAACGGTCAGCCACTTCTTCCTCAGTGACCGTAAGGCCGCGGGAAGCCGCTTCTTGCTTGAGCAGTTCGGTATTAATGAGTACTTCTAGCGCCTGATTCTCGATCTCCGCCTGCGCGTCTGCGCTGGTGGTATCAACACCCTGAGCAACGGCTACCTGGCTGAATTGCTGCACACTTCTCTGCAGGTCACTGTTAATGATCTCAACACCATTGACCGTGGCAACGGTTCGTGAAGCTTCCTGACGCTCGATCAAACCAGTAAATAGTGTGGTGGATGATCGCCCCTCCTTCTCCATCACATACAAGACACCGAGAATGATAATAACGACTACCACCACCGCTCCGATGGTCTGTTTGGTCTTTGAACATTTTGTTGACTTCACCTCCTTGGTTTCTGTAGCTGTAACTGTTTCAGCAACAGAAGCTTCCTGTGTTTCGTTTTCGCTCATAGATCTTATTCAAGTATGATAATTTTCCGCAGCCTCACCTAAAAGGAGTGAACAACGTACGTGGCTGTAATAATACCGTACGATATCTATGATGACAAAGCTTTGGGGTGATTTGCGCTCCAGGAAGCGAGCACAATGGCGGTCGCGGCGGCGGCATTGAGTGATTCACACTGGGGGTGAATAGGGATGGAAACGAGGTCGTCGCAAGCTTCTTTAGTCTTCTCACGCAGTCCAGAACCTTCATTACCAAGTACAAAAACTGATGGTTTGGGATAGTTTTCGGTGACCGTAGAAACAGTACCATCACCCTCCAAACCGTATGTCCAAAAACCACTTTCCTTGAGATCATGGAGTACAGCGTTCACATTGGAAATAGTGACGAGCGGAATACGGAACGCCATACCAACTGAAACCTTCACTACAGTGCCAGTGATCGGCGCTTGGTTGTGTGGCGGAATGAGTACACCTTTGAGTCCAAAAGCTGCTGCGCTACGGATGACGGCGCCGACATTGTGTGGGTCTTGCACCTCGCCAAGCACTAAGAGTGCGGTGTCAGGAGTTATCTTGAGCGTCTGTTTGAATTCCTTATACGGAACAGTGAGCTTGCTCGGCAAGATGCCCGCCACCACTCCCTGGTGAGCCGCATTGGAGGAAACGCCACGCGGCGGATTTTTCAGATTGAGGACCTTGAGCGGTACCTTTTTCGATTCAATCAGTGCGAGGATACTTTCATCTGAAAAATCCGCCGCCACATGCACCTCCACGACTACATCCGGCCGCTCGCGCAGCACCTCGCGCACTGCGTGTTTTCCATAAATGTATTCAACTTCAGCTTTTTCGACCTTTTTCATAGTGTGCGCATCGTACCACGGTTTTTCAAAATGGGAAGAGCACTATAATTACCATCAAATAAAAAAGTGACAACCGTACCTGCCTCGGGCACGGATCAAGTCCTATGCTCAGCCGTTTAGGAGGCGGCTTTCGCAATGTCCTCATCAGGTAGGATTGTCACTTTTTCGATAACTTTACTTTTCGTCCTTCGCAATCGACTTCACGAACTTCACCATCTTATTATGGGTTGCTTGTGCTTCCTTTAGATTGGTCGACTCAAACATCATCTTGAGTGCATACTCAGTCACGCTCGGCTTCATCATCCCCCAGACAGTACCAAAGTCCACGATGTACCCATCAAACTTCTGCAATTTCTTCGGCGCCAGTGACTGCAAATACTCTTCTGTCTTCTTGAGAGCTAGCTCCTTATTTTTGACCATCACAATAGTGTCCTCGGTCTGCTCGTAGACAAGATACGGCGCCATCATTTCACCAAAGGTCTTCCCGGCTGCTTTGGCTTCGGCATACGCATCAAAGACCGCTAAAAGTGTGAGTGTCACCGAGTCCGTGAAGAAGTAATCCTTGAAGTAAAAGTGGCCTGAGTGTTCAGCTGCAAAGAGCACGTCTTTCTTGCGCATCGACTCTTTAATGAACGCATGCCCCACGCGCATAACAACTGGCTTGCCGCCGGCGCGCTTGATCGCCTCTTCGTACGCACGGCTTGTCAGCCCCGTGTACCCGATCTTCGCTTTCGGGTGCTTTTTAAGGAGCTGCTCGGCGATAAGCGCGCCGATGACCGCGCTGTTGATATACTTTCCTTTTTCATCCAAGAAGGCGATACGGTCTGAGTCGCCATCAAATGCTACCCCAAAATCATACTTTTTCTTCTGGAGTCGCTCACGTAGTGGCGCCTGATGATCGAGCAGGGTTGGGTCAGAGCCTCGGTTAGGAAAACTACCGTCGAGTTTATTGAACATGACGTCAAGCTGGAGCGGAAGCTTTTCCTTAAGAAGCGGTAGGAGCACGGTCGCCATTCCGTTACCGGCATCAGCGAGCACTTTCAGTCCTGCCAGCTTTTTCGCGTTGTATCCCTTGAAGACAAACCGCTGATACGCCTTAAGCACCTCCTTCTGTGTCACCTTGCCGGGCTTCACTCCGGCAACAAACTTCCCCTTTTCAATGCGGCGGCGGATCTTCCCAAGGCCGTTTGCTTCGGTCAGTGGAACAGCTCCGGGGTACACTAGTTTCATGCCATTGTATTCCTTTGGGCTGTGCGAAGCAGTGATCATCACGCCGGGGAGCTGCATCGTGCCCGAAGCGTAGTACATGGCTGGTGTGTGTACCTTTCCGATATCAATGACTGCAGCACCTGAGTCGGTCGCGCCCTTCACGAAGGCTTCATAGAGCTGCGGTGTGGAGAGACGCATGTCGCGCGCCACAATGACTTTTTTGTACTTGAATTCCTCGACAAATGCTCGCGCTACAAAATACGCGAGTTCTTCATCGATCTCAGTTGGATAAATGCCACGAATGTCTGCGTCCTTGAACGCTCGGCGATAGTCTGCCTGTAATGTCATTGTCATATGGCAATAGTATATCGTACAAATATTTTAAAAATAAAAAATAGCTGCAACAGATAACTGCACAGCTATTTCTAAAGGTTGATCTATATTTGACAACTCAATGCGACCTCCTCTTCGTGATCACGTGCCTTTTTACTGTCGGAACTATGCGCCGTATTAAACGGCCCATTCGCGCTTTTAAAATCATGCCGAATGGTACCTTCTGCTGCTAGTGACGCGTCTGGATGGTACACACCATTCACTCTTCTTGCTTCTGCAATTGCGTCTTCTCCTTCAAGAATAAGCATGAGTGCGGGGCCGCATGACATTGCTTTTACTAAACCAAAGAAATAGGGTCTGCCCTTGTGATCCCGATAGAACTCCTTTGCTTTATCTTCTGTGAAGTAAACCGGTACCCGAGAAACAATCTGTAGACCTGCCCTGAGGTAATACCCCAAAATATCTTCGGTATACCCAAGTGCGACTCCGTCAGGTTTTATCAGCACCAACGTTTGCTCTATCGTCATTTCCAGCCTCCATAGTTGTGTAGGACAAAAGTATCCGCTTGTAAAATACCACACAAACTCATTCTGTCCACCAGAAGCGATTGACAAATACCCAATATGTATTACTATCTACTAACGCTTTTGTTTCTCGTGTGGGGTGAGAAAGCGTGGGACGCTTTCACTACAAGAGCACTTCTTGTTTGATGAATCAAACAATGTCGCGCAAAACCTTGCCAGCTACTACCCCAATTACTACCTGCACGCCCCGGAGCTTCACACCTCCATTAATAAACTTATTTTAGATGCCATTTCAATCATCGCGACGTCCCCAGACCGGACGCCGCCCTTACTCTAGTTCAGATAGAACTGATCGACCTTTTAATCGTAATCGAAATACCAGTAGCCGCACTCGCTCTGGTGGCGCGAGCCGCTTTGGCAGTGGTCGCCCACAACGTGGCGGCGGTGGGAGTCGCGGTGGCGCTCGTAAGCAGCCCAGTTTCGACCCTTCTCAATTCATCAATAAGAATCCGGTCGTGATCGAGGAAGCAGTGTACGAGCCAAAGCATTCTTTCAAAGACTTCGGCCTACACCCAGACATCGTCACTTCCGTTACCAAACAAGGCATTGATTCTCCTTCACCGATCCAAGACCAAGTGATCCCACTTATTATTGATGGCAAAGATGTCATCGGTTTGGCACAAACGGGGACCGGAAAAACAGCGGCTTTCTTGCTACCACTCATCCAAAAAACACTGACTGAAAAGAATCAGCTGACCCTTATCCTGACCCCGACCCGAGAACTCGCGCTTCAAGCTGAAGCTGAGTTTCGTAAGTTTGGTGCTGGCTTCAAACTCTTTGCAACCAGTTGCGTGGGTGGAACCAGTATCCAGCCCCAGATCCGCGCCCTAAAGCGAACCAATCACTTTATCATCGGGACCCCTGGTCGTATCCTTGATCTCATTGAACGTGGCAATCTCCGCACCGACAAGGTCACCAACGTCGTCCTCGATGAGGCTGACCGCATGCTCGATATGGGATTCATCCATGACATGCGCAGCATTCTCAGTGGCGTTAGGAAAGATCGACAAACTCTCTTCTTCTCTGCCACGATGACCAGAGAAGCCGAGGCATTGGTGAACGATTTCATGCGAGATCCGGTGTCTGTTTCGGTAAAGAAAAAAGATGTCACCGACAGTATCGCCCAAGACATCGTACCCTACGAACACGTGCACAAGTTTGATACCCTCCTTACCTTGCTCGGAAAAGCAGAATTCAAACGCGTGATCATCTTTGGTTCGATGAAGCACAGTGTTGAGAAGCTTTCGCAAGAACTCACTAAAAATGGCGTGAAGGCTGAGTCCATTCACGGCAACAAGAGCCATGGGCAGCGTCAACGCTCACTCGCAGCTTTCAAGAGTGGCAATGCGCGTGTACTCGTCGCTACCGATGTGGCCGCTCGCGGTATCCACGTTGACGATGTCTCGCACGTCATCAACTACGATCTCCCGAATACCTTCGAGGATTATGTGCACCGTATCGGACGCACCGGTCGTGGTACCAAGCGTGGTCAAGCACTCACTTTTGTTCCGAAACACTAGTCAGCTGATACTATCGAGAAAACTGCAGCGCGCCTACGGCGCGCTGCAGTTTTTTTACAATAATAAAACGCCGCTGGTATCTACCAAACGGCGTTTTGAAAACTTACGCTTGCCAATCACCAGCCGCGGGATCTACTACGGTGGCGTGGGCCTCCATTACTTGCTCTCCCTTACGAGTGAGAAGGACATGGAGATCAAATATCATGCCTCTTTTATTGTGCCGGCGCACCTGCATCAAGAGCTCATCATCGATGAACACGAGCTGCTTGGACGCATCCATGTTCACTGAGATGAACCGATAATCGCCGAGACGGAAAATGATCTCCGACTCGATTTTGGCGAGAATTGCAGCAGTTTGCACCAGCCGCTTACCCGATATCCGATGTAAGTAGTGGGTTGATTGACCCGAATGTTTTAAGAACTTTTCACACCACTCTTGCTCAAAGTGAAGGTTTGAATGAAACACTTCCTCATCTGCAAATATTTCAGCTTGATGTTGTAACATCTTACTTCTCCTTATGGTACTGGTGAAAACGGGCCACATAATACAACTTTAAAGGCAAGTAGTCAACTAACAGCTGTGGATTAGGCAAGAAAAAACCGCTCACTAGGTGAGCGGTTTTGCAGCAAAGAGAGTTCACGGGAGTTTGATATTCTTCACGATCCAGTAGCCTTTTTTGTTTTTACTCGGAATAACGATCACCTGCACCGGAAGTTCCTGGATTCGACATGAGGTGTCAAACCCTTCCTTATTCAGCATGACTCCTTTCGCCAAATAAGCGTCTTTACTTCCCCCTTCGAATTGGACGAAACCGAATTCTCTCAACGGATCGAACCACTTGATGGTGCCTGAGATCCACTTTTCAGAACCTGGAGTAGCGCCTGGAGAAGTGACCTCAGGAGCCCTCCGCTTTGAATAACTCGTTTGAGGATTGTTATTGATCAACTTGATCTCGATCGCTCGTTGCCGACCGTCCTTCTCAACAGAACGATACGCAACTGTTTGACCGGCATCAAGCGTACTGATACCCGACCTCTGCAACGTGCCGAGGTTTACAAAAACATCGACACCACCGTTCTTCGGAATAATGAATCCAAAGCCGCCGGTCATCGAAAACCTTTTGACGGTCCCAACTTCTTCACCCTGAGACAACAACACTTCCTTCATGACTCTCTCCTTGACTCAACTTGACTTGAAAAGAACAACACTTGCACTCACCATCGAGCGCGCTATATTAAAGACATAGATTTAGTTTTTGTCAACTAAAAAACTGGGTGCGCAAAAAGTGGCTAGCCCCTTGGGGCCAGCCACTTTTTAGAGTCACTACTGACTCAGTGGTCACACCATCAAAATGCTCTTCTTTCTCGTCTGCCTTAGTGGGCTGCACCAAGCCATCTTTGTGTTC
>CAZFSB010000027.1:0-14187 GCA_964521645.1 uncultured Candidatus Saccharibacteria bacterium
GATTGGTGGAGCCAGGCGGGATCGAACCGCCGACCTCTTGCATGCCATGCGTAGATTGCCACTTTTAGAATCAATGACATAAATTCTAACCTATTGGTTTTACGCTGTTTTCTGTTTATCTGTGTTTTTTGTCTGGGGTGCCGCCATTCTCACATCCAACTTTTTCTGCTACACTCTCTTTCACTTGCCTCGATGGTGGAATTGGTATACACGTGCGACTCAAAATCGCATGCCGCAAGGCTTGAGGGTTCGACTCCCTCTCGAGGCACACAGGTAAAAAACGGCCAGGACACGTAGTGTCCTGGCCGTTTTTTCTACCCCTTCTCAAAATGTTGATAGTCGACCACCCCGTCACCCCGCTGCCAATCTCCACCCCACGCCCACCCTTTCTCTTTCATGAGAAGAACCAGGGGGTGTTCTCTGGTTAAAGTTCCTTTTGCTTTTTCATCATAGATCGCTCCCTTGGGGTAGCAAAAGACTTCTCTCCCCTCCTTATCATACTTAACGTAAATATTCTGCCGCGGATTCACATCAAAGGCACGGCCGGTGGCGTGATTGGAAAGATTGTCGGTTCCCAGGATAGTTCGGTAGTTGAATCCAGAGGTGTTGTTATCGGCCATGGAAAGCTCGTCGTCCCACCTGTACTTTTCATCACTAATTGGCACGACTCTTTCGATTGGAAACTTCAGCTCGAGCGCCTTCTTGAAAAATTTAGTCACATCATCAGTTACCTCGTCATGTACAACGATTGAACCCTGTCGAACCAAACCATCAAAACCATAGTGACTCACCCCCAACATCCGCTGCGCTTGCATGATGTGTGCCGGAGCCATGTTTTGTGGATTTTGCAACGGTGACAAACCCCCCGCATCTTGGATGATTACTTCTTCAGTCATTCTCTAATGATACTCAAATTGGCCCGGCGTCACAAATAAAAACCCGTCATTGCTGACGGGTCTAAAGATCGATCGGTGTGTGAAGTAGATGAAAGGGAATCTCTTCAGTTTCTTTCATTTCAGCGATGATCTGCTGGATCCCGCGCAAGGTGTCTGAGATAACTTGTTTGCCTTCAGGGGATCTGAGCCAAAGTTCAAACGCTCCATTTTCATCTGAAATAAATTGTTCTCGGAGAGGTGCCATTGGAATTTCCATAGTGTCACTCCTTCTGTGTGAGATCTGAAACTATCGAAAGTATAGCAGAGTGATGCTTATTGGAAAGTAGCTCATTATTTCGCTATCATTTCTCTAGCCTTGACACAAACATATAATACTGCTCTAATTGTGCCCAGAACATTCCATGGTGGGATGTTCGCTTCACTCAGCGATTGAGGAATACTCATCCGCAAAGAAGAAAGGAGCAATACCGTGAGTAGTAGCTTAGTTCTTTTAAACAAAGAGGGTACCGTCGTCCGTAAACTTAAGCTGGTATCTTTGCCAGACGATTACGTCATTCCCCCGGAAATGAGCCTTAGCTGGAGGACAGTGGTGCATGTTTCACTGCCGCATCAACACGAAGCGCTCGAGATCCCTCTCGAGCCGGTCGAAGCATACTTTTACTTAGGGAGCGCATTCGGTCGTATCGAGCGCAACGGGTTTGAGGCCATTGAACAAGAGACGGATGATTATCCCGCCTGCTTTAGCTCTCGGATCCTTACAGTGACCGTGCAAGGAGTCTCTTCGCATGATGTCATGGCACTTCGCGATCATCTGATGCACTTGGTAAATTCCGGTGCGCACTGGGAAGTACACAATGACGTCAACCCGAGGTCTTGGGTGACCTGGTTACAAACCATCAAGAAAAAGATAGGGCTTGTCCTCAAACAAAGCCCTATCTGATCTCTTTTACTTGCCGCCTGATCGCTACGCGATCAGGCGGTTTTTCTATATCTTGCCCACCAGATCAAGTCCTGGCTTCAAAGTATCAGCACCCTCTTCCCAACTCGCTGGGCAAACATTTCCCGGGTGTTCATTCACGTACTTCGCAGCCTTAAGCTTACGGAGTGTTTCCTTGGCCGAGCGACCAATAGCATCATGATTGATCTCCACGCAGCGGATGACCCCTTCTGGGTCGATAATGAAAGTGCCACGATGGGTCACACCAGCTTCTGGAATGAGTACACCAAAGAGATCGGACACTTCATGTGATGGGTCAGCCCCCATTGGGTAGGTAATGATGGCTGGAGAATTGTCATGCCAGGCCTTGTGTACCTCAATAGTATCAGTAGACATTGAAATGACCTCTACTCCTTCTGCCTGGAAGGCTTCATAGTGAGCCTGCATGTCCTGTAGTTCTGTCGGACAGATGAAGGTGAAGTCCTTTGGGTAAAACACTAGCACCACCCACTTGCCACGCAACTCCTTAAAACTGGTCTTCGTCTCTTCATTATTCTGGAAGTAGCTGAACTCAACTACCTCAGGTACTGCATCACCAACTGACAGTGAACCAAAAAAGTCTCCCTCGCAATGACATGTTTCCATAGATAAATACTTAGACAATAAACATCGGTATCTTACCACAACTTCCTTTATTGCCGCTAAAAATCTGGTACACTCGCCGTATGAACAGTAAGCCAAAAGTAGTAGCGATTGTCGGACCGACCGCCTCTGGAAAAACATCCCTATCCATCAAGATCGCCCAGAGATTCAATGGGGAGGTCATTTCTGCGGATTCTAGGCAGGTCTACCGCGGTATGGACCTTGGCACGGGTAAGGTGACCACAGCAGAAATGGCTGGCGTGCCACATCACCTGCTAGACATTGCTGATCCGATGCAGGTCTACACGGGGGCCGAATTCGCGCGCGACGCAGCGGCCGCGCTTTTGGATATCCAAAAGCGCGGCTGCCTCCCCATCATCGCCGGCGGCACCTTCTTCTATCTCGACCTCCTGCGAGGCAAGATGCAATCAGCCCCCGTCGAACCAGATGAGCATTTTCGAGAAGGTTTGAACGATCTCTCCAACGCCACCCTACTCGAAAGACTCTACGAGAAAGACCCAGCCAGAGCAGCTACCATCGACCAAGATAACCGCCGGCGCCTGATCCGCGCCCTAGAAATAATCGAAGCACTTGGCTCAGTACCTCCGACAGAAGTAAAAGAAAGCCCCTACGAGTGGCTCATCATCGGTATCGATATTGAAAAAACAAAGCTTCACCAAAACATCCACACGCGCCTTCTGGAACGTTTCGAGGCCGGCATGATCGAGGAGGTGCAAAGGTTGCACGCGAGTGGTGTTACGTATGAACGGATGGACAGCCTCGGTCTGGAATATCGCTACATTGCAATGTACCTACGAGGAGATATCACCAAAGATGAAATGGTGGAGATACTAGAAACGAAAATACGGCAATTTGCGAAACGACAGCTGACCTGGCTGAAGCGAGATGGTGGTATTGAGTGGTACGCGCCGGAAAATCGCGAAGCGATCTTCCGGCGCGTCGACGAATTTCTCTCCGCGCCCAACTAAGATAAAAGCGGCACTATGTGCCGCTTTTCTTAAAAATACGTCTCTTCCCTACTACTGATGGTAACGTAGACCGGTACCGGCCCGGGGTTGTGAAGTTGCCTGGAAACATCTTTGAAAGTAGGGCCAATAACTCTGAAAACCTCCTCGCCCCGCTTCCCAGCATTCAGTTGATAGACAATACCAACCTTTCCTGTCGACCCATGGCGACCATCCCTTTTACCACCCTTTGATTTACGCTTGACCTTTATGACTACAACATAATTTGCGTCAGCCATTTTGAACACCTCCTAAAAGATACTGCGTGAAAAATACAACTACTCTTCTTATTAGTCAAATCTATTCCCTTTCCCACATCATAAGTTGACCAGAATGCCCCTTTCCCCTACTATTAGCGGGCACGCACATTTTAAATGTGTAAAGGTGGCAAAGACCTAAGGTCTTTGCCACCCGCAAAACAGGGTCTATAGTTTAGTGGTAGAATTCTGGTCTCCAAAACCAGCGGCCGTGGTTCGAGTCCACGTGGACCCGCAATGTAAAATACCTAGCGTTTGCTGTGTATTTTCTTTTACCCGATATGACGTTTCAGAACTGGTATAATCTCCATATGAGTTTTGAAAACCAATCGGAAAACGTCTCTTTTCCTAAAATAGCTGCCGAACTAAAGCGTATGGTTGATGTTGACCAAGCAATGCGTGAACGTAGTGATGAGGATGATTTTTGGGACGAGGAAATAGACGCACGCAACACCGCAAAGATGAAGGAAATTGTTGCAGAAATCGGCTGGCCAGCCGTATCGAAAGTAGGTGAAGAAGGAGCGAGTAACGCTTGGCTTTTGGTGCAGCATGCTGACCACGATGTGGCTTTCCAGGAAGAATGCTTAAACTTGATGAAAGAAGCTACTAAAGGTGAAGTTAATAGAACAGACATAGCTTACCTTGAAGATAGAGTGCGTGTGAACCAAGGTCGAGGCCAGTTATATGGTACACAGTTTACACAAGAAAATAGACAACACATTCCGAGGGCGATTGAAGATGAAGAAAATGTCGACAAACGTCGCGCTGAAATTGGAATGGGGCCACTATCGGAACAGATAGCTCATATGTACGACAAATATCCGTTTAAGGATGAGGGTTAAGCGCTAGCGATTTTCATTATTGAAGTCAGAATTTGAATGTTCGATTTGATATATTCCCCCTCCATATACAGTTCTGAAGGCCACGTTTCTTGCCCACATATGAAAGCCGCCTTCTGGCGGTTTTTCATATGCGGGTCCACGCAAGCAAATAGTTTTGCTTGCGACGTGGACTCGAAGCAGCGCAATATATTTTTGTAAGCTTCCAAGCGAACAAAAATATGAGCCGTCGTCCAGAAGTCTTAGTATCTTTAGAAGCAAAGCGAACTAAAGTACTTAGAACTTCGGGGACGAGTCCACGTGGACCCGCCCATACAAAACACACAAAAACCGCCAGCTGGCGGTTTTTGTGTGTTTTGTGTTGCTGCAGGTCAGTGAGTTAATTGCCTCCACGACCGACAACTATCTCCAATCGCAGTGAGTAAAGGTGTCGTATAACTTCGTAAAGCCAGCGCCAGCACTTTTACATGCCTTTTCAATTTGTGTCGTTGTCAGTCCACCGCTCGCGCTGATGTCAAAAGCTACCCCCTGTGTATGCTGCGAGTACACGGCACCGCCCACTGTCGCATTATAGGCCGGTGAGCGATAGCCAGAATTAATTGTCAATTTATTACCACCTAAACTATCGGTTACCTTATCCATTGCCGAAACCGCAAGGGGACTGAGGTAGACATAGTCACCGATCTTTGCACTACATTTAGTCAAATCGCAAAACTTGTAATACTTCGATATTTTCGTTGATGTCAACTCAGTGTACTTAACGAATTTTGGTGGCGCCACGGACGTAGGGTAGTTGTAGGGATAAACGTTTGTAGGAATAATATAGGCAGGAAAACAAACTGGACCACTACCACTACCTGCATAACATAACTGGTCAGTAGGTGATTCGGGTACCGGGGGCAATGGTTCTGCTGGCGGAATAATTCCTGTATCATCTTCTTTATAGTCGATTGTTTCAGTTTGCGGCTGACACTCGATCGTATACCAAGGAAGAGGTTTTGCATCTCCAACCGAGACGCTATAAGTTATCGTACCATCACCTCCCTCCAGTAGACCTCTGATAATTGTATCCACCAACAGCCACCCAGCCAAGACAATGATGAGCCCAACGACCGCATTCACCATCTTTTGCTTGGCAGCAGACTTTGCCTCCGGGTTTCCACCGGAAGTCACCAGCCCAAAACCAGCTGAAGTCGCAATGACCGCGAACACCACCATGAGCACACCGATCAGCCACTTAACGATCGTGTTCGCCATCGTCGCAAAATGACACGCTGAACAAGCATTTGGGCCGACACCATCACACGGCACAAAATCTGCAGCATTCGCCATATCTGGCAATAGAACAATTATCAATACTGCCACTAGTGGTACAAATTTCATTTTGCCTGCACGCATACTCATAGTCTAATAGATAATACTTCAGTATAGCACTCTGTCTTTTGTTAACTTTCACCGAAATAGTGTCACTGGGTACAAATCGTCAGAGGCCAATTACGGGGTACTCGGGCTCACCACCGGCTGACCAACACACGAAATAAGGTTCCACGGTCCACTGAAGCCTGAGCCGATCAAAACCTGCAGCAAGAAATCGATGAATATCCACGCCGCGAGCACGATCACCAAGCCAGTGGCGACCTTGATGATCAACTTCTTGGCATCCTGTTTGGCTGCAGCGTCACCAACCGAGGTCGCCATCCGTACCCCCGCCCAGACAAATGCGATCGTCGCGATAAGTGTCATGATCTTCACCAGCCACTGGGTCACATTGTCGATCAGTGAGATAAAATGGCAAAACTGACAGTTTGGCTGGCCCTCGTCACCACACGGTACGAGGCCACCCGGGTTCGTTCCTGGGACATTAGGTTCGACCGGTACTGGGGCGGGTGGAGGAGTCGTGGGGTCTGCAGGATCTACTGGAGTGCTGGGGTCTGCAGGATCGGTGGTAGCAGTGTCAGCACTGACAATCACCACCGTAGCTGTTTCCTGATATGCTACGTTGCCGTCAGAGTCTGTACAATCCAGCTTGATCAAATATTGACCACCTATCACTGGAGCAGCCGGAATACTGCTTGCGTCCACCACCAAACTAGCTTTGATATCGCCATCCTGGCTATCGATACAGGTAAGAACGTCAAAGGCGTATTTGTCGAAGGCAGTATCGCTCTTGAGCTGGTAAGCATCGACTGTTTGAATGAACGGAATATCATTCACCACCGGACTCGGGGGGGTAAAAGGAAAGGAAGGAGCCGCGCTTGCAGTAGTAATCGGAAATGAAACAGACAGCGTCGAAACATTCCCCGCAGCATCGACCGCTTTGGCGGTGTACTCGTAGGTGGTATTAGGAGCAACCGAATAATCATTAAACGGGATACCGGCCGTGGCTAAGCCCACGTACTCATCATCACGATATATTTCGTAACGCAAGACCATTATATCGTCGATGGCTCCTGATGGCCTCACGGTAACACTACCTGGCAGGAGATTACCAAAAGAAGAGGTGTTATCAACCAGAGTGATGCTGGTCGGGGGAGTTGGCGGAACAGTGTCGTTCAATCCCGGCGAAGTGCTTACTCCGTCATCGGTTGGCAGATCATCAGTATTGAGCCCGAGGAGTTCAAGGATCCGCTTGCGCGTGTCATACGAGGAGTAGAGGTTATGATCGATGCCAGCAATCACCTCTCTCGTTTCAACTGAAGCGGTAACTTGATCCAGCCAGTAGGCGCTTGAGTTCTGAAACCAGGGAGTGGAGTCTCCACCAACGATGCTATGTAGCTTGAGGGAGTAATTCGTATCAACGACTGTCCACTTCGCGTCAGATTGGGTAAAAATTGAGGCAATGTCTAGTATCTTTCGGTCTGCACAGATCGTTGGATTATCGAGACTACAACACTCCGAAAAGAATCCAATATAAAAAGTATTCGTTTCACAAAAATTAACATCATCCCAGTTATTCTGCAGCATCACTAATTTCCGAACCAGTTCCCCTTCAACTTCTTCGTCCGGATCTAGATATGCCGAAAAACTTGGTTCGGAAAGCTCACGGTAATAGTTCACTCCAGCTGGACCACCGAGGAGAATGAGCTGATCGATATCACTCTCAAGACTGTGAAAGGCCAAAGCGTATGCCGCTAATGTAGAAGTGACATCGTAAGCAATCAAAGTATTCTTCTGACCGCCGGTGTATTCGGTCCTTACGTATTGGGTCAATGCGGCCAGGATCGCCGAGATGTTCGGCAGTGCATAGACCACTTCATCACTCCCCCAGTCAATACCATTTAGCGAACCAACTTTCGTCATACTGATGTCGTATGAGCGCACATTCTGCTTCGCCATTTCGTCCTGCAGTGCAGCCACCCCCGCAACGTTACGACTGACCGTATCGACGACCGTTCCAGCGGTCCAGATCACATGATCTGCCGGAGTGGCGTCTGGTAGATTATATCGAATGACAAACTCAAAACCCGTGAGATGACCATACTTCACCTTCTGACAGATCCAACCAGAAAAGGCCGGTTCGTCGCAGGCATACTCCCCTTCCATTTCATAGATGACCAATTCTGAAATAAGGGTGCCTGGGTACTCGCTAAAATCATAATAAAAGAAACTACCGTCCTGAGCTTGTACATGGCCAAATAAACCAAAAAAGCCTAGAATGATGACTAGAAGCCCTCTATAGAAATAATGCATGATACAAAAATCATACCATGCCGAGACTTTCAAAAAAGACCAGGGTGTGTTATTTTGTTCGCTACTTGCCTATCGCAAGTACATCATCCGCGTCGGTGGTGGAGTGGTCAATCACAACAGACTGTAAATCTGTCGGCTTTAGCCTTCGCTGGTTCGAATCCAGCCCGGCGCACGAATACAAAAATGAGCATCCCTTGTGGGGTGCCATTTTTGTTGGTGCGCCGGGAGAAAGGTGCCTGCGCACCTTTCGTCTGGATTCGAAGCGCCACAAGATGTTTTTTGAGCTTCTTGCGAGAAAAACCTGAGGCGCCGTTGACAAAAACACAAAAAATGATTTGATATTTGCTGCTCTGTCGCATGGTGTGGCAGATGTTCTTTACCAAGGAGACAACATGATCAGTATCCCCACAGTCGGTGGTGTAAAAGTGATGGGGACATACGCCCAAGATTGGCAAGTTCCAGAACGCAGAATGATCAACTACGTATCGGTTGCGTTTGACAAAAACATGAAGGAACCGATGTTCGATGTTCTGCAGAATAAGTTCGTCCTGCCCGCGTTTCATGGCCAGCACGACTATGTCATTCACCTTCTCGAGAACAGCGACGCCGTCATCATGAAGAACGGGAAGTTCTTCCTCTGTACCCGGCGCAGCGGTAATCCGATCGTGGTCACCTTCATCGATGTCTCGGTCAGCCAGCCGGCCACACAGGCCGTTGCCTAGCAACATTACCCCAACAACAGTTTCAGCCCCCAGCTGGAACTGTTTTTTTAATAAAAAACAAGCGCCAGGAAGCGCTTGTTTGAAAATGACACTCTCGTGCTCACTGTTTTGTTTGCGGCATCAACTCATGACCCGGTTTGAACAGCAGTTGGCCAATGTTTCCCATAGTCACTGAAGCCTTTCGGGCTTGCAGGTCAGTGGGGGTTTCTACCGACCTACTCTTCCAGCCGGAATACTGTGTAGCTCTAAATACGACCTTCGGGCAAGCGCTCCGCAAGACCATGATCGCCTGACCAAACGAATCGGCCACTGCTTGAAAAGCCAAGCTATACCAGTCGTCCTTTCCGACCGACTGCCGTGCCAGCTGACGATACAGTGACATACCGACATCGACGACGTACCGATATGACTTCATCTCATGCCGAGCCGTGCTGCGGGTGGGAAAAAAGGCGGCACATTGCAGACACATATCGGCGACTTCCTGAACACTCAGATCATCGACCTTTCGCTTACCGAGCAAGTGCTCCGCGTAGCTAAAAGCTGACAACCTATCGAGCAAGTCTACGTTCGTCATGTACCGATGTAGCATTGTGACCAAATAGGCATGGACTAGCTCATTTTGCGGTAACCGCGTTTTATTCCAAGCCTCATTCACGAGCAGATACCACTGATCTTCCGCCGTGACACCGCGCACGAAACCAATCGTTCTTAGCGTTTGATATCTTCGCTCCTGACCAACTGGATCAGAACCAACTCCAGTAGCTAATGCAAGCTTCGTATCCATGATGACCTCCTGAACAAATTGTCTATATTCGAGCATACGCCGCGATACCTTCTTTGACAAGAAGTAACTGTGCAGGATATTGACAAATGTTCTTATTTGATGCTTTATTAGCTGATTCTTGTGAGGTCTCACAAGTGGCCCCTTTGGGCAACAGGGTTTCGGTCTTTACCCTTTTTTAAAGGTCGTGTTCTTAGGAGATGTCGTATGACTTCCGAATTTCACCCCATCACCAATGGTCCTTCCAAGTGGGATCTCTCGATCGCGCTGTTTGATCGCAAGCCCAAAAACAAGATCGTGACTTTCCACACCAACTGCCCCGTGTCAACACATCTTGAAATAATGGTTCTGAGTGTGCGGGCAGAGGATGACTCTGGGGAATCTTGGAATATCGAAGGAACCGTCGTCGACGGCAACCGCGCCAGTTGGACGAGAAAAAAACATGTGTTCATTCACTTTTACACCAATACTCGCTCCGGACAGATGAGGTTCCTTGACTGATCCGTACAAAACAAAACCGCCAGGACACTGTACTGGCGGTTTTTACTTATGCGGTAACGACCTCTCGTTTTGTCGTTTCTCTTTTTCCTTTCGTCTCTTTGGTTTTTCCGCCGTGACGCCGCACATCAAAGTGAATTTCTTCTTTCTTCATCGATACTCGGACCGTGCCACCACGTAGCATTCCTTCACTTACCATCATGTTTGCGACTGGGGTGAGGATCTTACTCTGGATCAAGCGACGCAGTGGTCGAGCGCCAAATTTTGGATCGTACCCCTCCTTAGCGAGGTACTCTCGCACCTCCGGACTGACCGCGAGTTTGATGTCTTTCTTATCCAGACGCTTGACCACATCCTCAACCTGAATATCAACAATGCTTCTGATCACTTCTGGCGAGAGCAGATCAAAGACAATGATCTCATCGAGACGGTTGAGGAATTCGGGGCGGAAGTACTGCTTCAAACTTTCCATGACCTTATCTTTTGCCTGCACAAATTGCGCGACCTCACCGTGGTCAGTCGAAAAGCCGAAGGTCGACATGCGGTCAATGTGCTCTGCGCCGATATTGGAAGTCATGATGACCACGGTGTTCTTGAAGTTCACCTTGCGGCCTTTCGCGTCAGTGAGGTGACCAGAATCAAGCACCTGCAGCAGGATGTTGAAGACTTCAGGATGTGCCTTTTCTACCTCGTCGAGCAGGATGACCGAGTACGGGCGGCGGCGAATTCGTTCGGTGATCGCTCCCCCTTCGTCGTGACCAACATAGCCCGGTGGCGAGCCAATGATCTTGGAGACCGAATGCTTTTCCATAAATTCAGACATGTCGATGCGCAAGAGGGCATCAGGATCATTGAACATGAATTCAGCGAGGGCTCGTGAGAGCTCAGTCTTTCCTACTCCGGTCGGACCAAGGAAGAGGAACGAACCGATCGGGCGGTTAGGGTCGGCAATACCGGCACGTGAGCGCTTGATGGCATCAGCGACTAATTTGACCGCATGATCTTGTCCTACCACTCGCTTGTGGAGCACCTCTTCCATGCGAGCCAACTTCTCTACTTCAGCTTCGAGCATGCGTGAGACTGGAATACCCGTCCAGCGTGAGACCACCATGGCAATATCTTCTTCAGTCACCTCCTCCTTAAGGAGGCGACGACTCCGTTGCAGCTTCTTCAGCCGCTTGAGTTTTACATCGAGATCCTTCTGCACCGCTGGGATAGTATCGTAGCGGATCTCAGCGGCTCGAATAAGGTCAGCGGTCGCTTCAGCGTTGTCAGCCTCCACGCGAAGTTCTTCGAGCTCCTTTTTGAGTTTACCGATCTCCGCTAAGGCTTCCTTTTCATTGTTCCATTTTGTTTCGAGATTCGAGGTGGTCTCGCGATATTCGCCAATCTCTTTCTCAATCGCTTTGATACGATCCTTGATCTTCTTCTTATTGACCGAGATCTCGACCTCTTTACGAAGTGCTTCACGCTCAATCTCGAGACGACGGATCAGACGATCAGTTTCAACTAGCTCCTCCGGTCGATTTTCCAGTGAGATGCGGAGTGCCGAGGCTGCCTCGTCGATGAGGTCAACTGCCTTGTCGGGCAAGAAGCGGTCGGTGATGTAGCGAGAAGAGAGATTAACCGCTGCCAAGATCGCGTCGTCAGTGATGCGCACGCCGTGGAAGAGCTCATATTTTTCAGCGAGCCCGCGCAAGATCGCTACGGTGTCTTCTTGACTCGGTTCATTAACGTACACTGGTTGGAAACGGCGGGTCAGGGCCGGGTCGCGTTCAATGTGCTTCTGGTATTCCTTGAGAGTGGTCGCACCAATGACCCTGATCTCGCCACGCGCGAGCGCTGGCTTGAGCATGTTTGAGGCATCCATCGAGCCATCCGCCTGTCCGGCGCCGACGATAGTATGGAGTTCGTCGATGAATAGGATGACTTTGCCAGCCGCGGCTTCAACTTCTTTCATAACTGCCTTCAGGCGCTCTTCGAATTCACCACGAAACTTCGTGCCGGCAACGAGAAGACCGAGGTCGAGATTGAGAATCTCTTTACCTTTGACCGATTCTGGCACTTGGCCCAGTACGATCTGCTGGGCGAGCCCTTCGGCGATAGCAGTCTTTCCTACCCCAGCCTCACCGATGAGGACCGGGTTATTCTTGGTACGTCGTGAAAGTATCTGGATGACCCGTTGGATCTCAACATCACGTCCGATGACCGGGTCTACTTTATTTTCCTGCGCTAGCTTGGTGAGGTTGCGGGTGTATTTTGCGAGAGTACGGAATTTTTTTGGTTGCTGCGCGTCATGGACACTATTCTCGCGGAGCTCTTTGATCGTTTCAATGATCTGGGCTTTATCAATACCCACCCGTTGAATGATCTCGATCGCTGGACCGGGATGTTCGAGAGTAGCAATGAAGAGATGTTCCACTCCGACGTACGAGTCACCGAGCTGTTCAGCGAAGGTGCCCGAAAATTCTAGCGCCTTGGCGAGATCAGGCGTGAGATACAGCTGGTACGACTGGGAGATGGTTGTTTGTGATTCAGGGATCTCGAGCGCTTCAAGCAGTAGGTCGGTGAACGCAATGATGTCGATATCAAGACGATCGAGCACTGCAATGACCGCACTCTCGTCTTGCATAGAGAGGGCGGTGAGTAGGTGTACCGGACTAACGTGATTCTGTCCACGTTCTATCGCAAGTTCATGTGCCTTCCGGATCGCCTCCTTTGCTTTCGATGTGAAATTGTGAAAATTCGGCATAGTGTTTGTTTCATTATACGGTATCGACAGGTCAGGCAGCGTTACTATCAGAGGTGCAGCGTGGCCGATATGTAGTACTACGTACTAGTACTTCGTATATTGCAATGAAATGATTACTGAGTCAACTCACGCATTTTGGTGACGTGTTCCAAGAGTGCTTCGGTCAATTTCTGCAGATCTGAAGGTTTGGTGTCGGGGCCGATGGTAAAGCGGAGGGTGGAGCGGGCGCGGGCGACGTCATTGCTGATCGCTTTCACCACTGCGCTCTCACCGCCGCCCGCGCCGGCACACGCCGACTTGGTACTAACGGCAAACCCCTTCGCGTCGAGCCACACCGCGGCGTATTCAGTATCAAGAGCTGGAATTGAAATATTGATATTGTTCGCGAGACGGTCTTCACCGCGCGGACCATTGAGTACCACTCCGGGGATCTTTTCTAGAAGCAGTGTGATGCCTTCGTCGCGAACGGCGCGCGCGAGCTCCGCTCGCGCGCGCCAGTTCGCCTGCGCCCAGCCAATAGCAACCGCCGCGCCCACGATACCTGCTACGTTCTCGGTTCCAGACCGCAGGCCCTGCTCCTGTCCCCCTCCAAACAGTACTGCCAAGAGTGAAGCACGCCGACTACGTACCAGCACTCCCGTTCCCTTTGGTCCACAACCCTTCGCCGCATCAAACACCAGAAGGTCAGCTCCCACTGTTTCAAACTGACAAGAAAGCCATAGCGGTGCCTGCGCTGCGTCGATATGAAAAAGTATCTGTGTACCGAATCGCCCTTCTGCCTGGCGCAAAAGTTTTTTGATCTGGTGTATTGGCTGCACTACGCCGATCTCACTGTTTGCGTAGGCCACTGAAAATAGAACGGTCTTCTCTGAAAGTAGTTCCTGAAGGTGAGCACGCTTCACAAAACCCTCTTCATCAACTTCTACATACCGCACCTGTACTCCGAGGTCGCTGAGGTGCTCCACCGTGCGCGAGATAGAAGGATGTTCGATCTTAGTCGTGATGACTTCCATCTCAGAATACGAGCGACCAGCCTGATGAAGTGCTTCAATCGTCCCGATGATGGCTAAATTGTTACCTTCCGTTCCACCGCCCGTGAACGTCACAAACTCCGGGCGGGCCTGGAGGGCGCGCGCGACTACGTCGCG
>CAZFSB010000028.1:0-13366 GCA_964521645.1 uncultured Candidatus Saccharibacteria bacterium
CTCTCTTCTCTTGCTGATATCGCATCCCTGATTCGATCATCCAACGCGCGTACAGTTCGCCAAAAGTCATCTCGGGATGATCACCGACAACAGCAAGCATTTCCGGCACGAGGTCAAGCCAGGTCAGGAAAGTTTCGTATTTGATATTTTGAGCAGCTAGTATTCCCCGGAGCTCACGGTCGGCGCCAAGCTCGAGTACATCTTCCACAGACATCCTCTCAAGAAACAGGAACGGGCTCGCGTACTCTTCGTGCAGCCAGCGCTCGAACACATCAACCGTCTTAGCTTCAAGCTGAGTAATGGTAGCGTCGAGCATGCGCTCAAAAGCAGCGGCAGAAGAGTACTGCTCTTCAATGAACCGCTGATACTGCAGCTCGGTCAGGTAACGCGCCGTGAGCGACTGTTCTTCAAGCTCGGGTGCTGGTGGCGCTGTGTGATGCACGACCCGTGGTGCCGCGACCGCTTCATTGATCGGGTCACGTCTCTCGGTCTGCGCCGTAGCCACGCGATCCGGTCGCGGCAGATCATCAGAAACGATCTGGGCTCGGTCCATTGCCCTCGGTGTTTCAACCGGCGGCGGTGTTACCGTTTCGGCGAGTCGCTTGGCTGTTTTTTCGGCCACCTTGATCGCTACCACCTGTTCTGAATCATCAGTCGCAATATCCATGACCTTATGCTTCATACTCGGTCGCTCCTCGACTTCTGGCTCCTCGACTACCTCCTCGCGCTGCTCTTCTGGTCGTCGCACAGTTTCCCCTATCTCACTCTGTCGATCAGGGACGTCGATCATGCGCATCAGTGAGACGACCTTCGGGATATCGGTCTCTGCCGATAGGCCTTCAGGCGAGATCGAAGAAAGCATGCGCACCAAACGGTCGACCAGTAACTGCTTCTTTGGGTCATGGATCAACTCGGTGTGTCGATCACGCTCTACGAGCAGTGTCTCGCGCAGGCTGCGCGCCGCCGGGATACCCGCCACTCCCGCGGCAGGCACGGGCGAACCACAGACAGTGAGCCACGTTCGTTCGCACGAGCGCACAAATCGCTCGAGATCAGCGTAAGCCATCCGGATACGTTCATCACTCACCTCGGGGTCGGCCGCGATCGTTCTGAACTCGTGTTCAAGTCTTCGGGTTGTTCGTAAGATATCATCATCAAAAGCCAACCGGGCGGTGACACGCTTGAGTATCCGCCCCGCTCGTTCCCGGAGCGTTGCTTCGGTGGGCTGCTTCTCAACTGTTTCCACCTGATCACGAAGTGCTTTAAAAGCCTCGAGGATCGCGACCGGCGGTCGCTTCTGTGCCACGGCCCGGTGAAACGCTTCACAGAGTAGCATCGTGACCGAGCGTTCTGCCGGAGTATAGAAAGGTTCATCGAGCACTCGTTTCGCGAGCAGAGTGACATCGGCCTCAGTCGGTATCGCCAGCTGCTCTGGTGGTTCTGTTTCAGCCGGTGACTCTCCTGGACCGGCGATAGCACTGGGTTCGGTTGGGCGTTCTTGGTTTTGGGACACCGCTTTCTTCTCTGCTATCACCGCTTTATTTTGAGCGAGTTGCCGTTCGATCACCTCCGCCCGCGTGACGATCTCGTTAGTAAGCGAAGTGTATTTTTCTAGGGTCTCACGCAACACCGCAACCGAAGAGATCTCTGACCTTGCGGCAGTCACTCGGTCGGAAAGATTTTCCAAACGGTTAGAGCAGGCATCGAGTTCGGTGAGCACTTCTGCCACTTCGGGGGTGCGGGTGGCCGCGGAAAACTGGTTTAAAATACGTGCTCGGATCACCGCGATCTGCTGCTTGGTCTTCTCGAGCACCCCCTCGATCTTGGTGTACAGCTCATTCGAAGGACCAGCTTCCTGCGTCGACAAGACCGGCGAAACGGGCACTCCACTAGCCGACGGCTGGTGCGGAACCGACTCGACCGGTCTCACCTGGCTGTCCCTCTGTGTTGGCTGTGACTGTGGTCTTGGTGAGGGAACAACCATCGGCTGTGCCGCCGGCCGCCTTCCCCGGTAGACTTGAATGATAAGGTCACGCAAAACGATCATATCGTCGTATATCCGCTGCAACCGGTTGATCTCGTCAGTTGCGATATGGGCTTTCTTTTCCGCCACCTGCTCTTGGTGAACGAGGATCTTCCCTTGGAAGGTCTGCATGAGCGCGTCGAGAGTTACAAAAACTTCCTCCCCACGGACATCTGAAAAATCGAGACTGCGATACTGCTCGGCTTGGGCGGCGGCGTGATACTGCATCGCGTCGGCATAGACATCCTCCGCGCTTTCCAAGAACAGCGCGAGCCCTTCTGGTCGATCGAGGTCGAGTTCCTCACGAACAGCTTCCCCGGTCGTGTTTGGGGTTGTCGATCGGGCTGTGTTTTTATCCTGAGTAAGAACTGACATGGTGTAATGATATCACCCCCGTAGCGGTGAGGGCGGAACTGGTGGCGCAGGTTTTTGGTAGCGCAGTCGGATCTCTTCTTCTACCTCCGCTCGTGAGCGACCATACCGGAGAGCACTTTGCTCAATGAGGGATGCTACACGCGCATGATCGGTTTCAGCCGGTGGCATGGTGGCGACGCTAAATGGCTGCGTTGGCGTACCGTTGGCAAGCACCCGCATGAAGGCCTGGTAATTCGGCACGTTCATCAGATCAGAAGCGGAGAACGTCGGCGCGAATTGCTGCTCGAGGAATTGCGCGTCATCGTTACCAACTCGGAACGCCGCGATCGAACCAACGTTACCAAACACAGCATCTTTAATGACCGGGTCGAGCTGCGCGATGAACTGGTGCGCGACCGTAAGACCAAGTTTGTATTTTCGAGCCTCAGAGAGAATAGAGGCAATGGCGGGCGTAGAGACGTTTTGGAATTCGTCTATGTGTAAGAAAAATGGCGGGAAGCTCATGGTCGGGTCATCCACACGAGAGAGCGCAGCCATGAGTATCTTGCCGACGAAGATCATACCGAGCAGGTTGGCGTTGATCTCGCCGAGACGACCCTTGGAAAGATTGATAAGCAGGATCTTGCGTTCGTCCATCAGTTGGCGGAAGTTGAAGGAGCTCGTTTGCTGACCGATGATCGGGCGGATGTAGTCGTTGGCGGTGAGGGGATCTATCTTGGACACGATGTACGGTACGATATTTTCGAGCGATGCCTCACCCCCCGCCTTCATAGCGATCTCTCGCCAGAACTGCACGACGACCGGGTTGGTCGCGCGCTCGAGCTTGCGCCGGCGGAACTGCGCGTCAGCCATCACCCGCCCAATGTCCATGAGCGTGTTCCCACTTTCTGGGTCTTCCATGACGAGCATGGTGGCATTGCGGAAGTACTGTTCGAACATCGGCCCCATTGACTCAGGGTTGGCTCCGTACAATTTCTGGAAGATCGAGAAGAGCTCGTTGACGACGAAGGTCTTTTGTTCAGGCTTGGTCACATCATACTCGAGCATATTGAGCCCGACCACTCGGTCCATGTATGAAGGGTCGAAGTAAATGATGTCTTTTTCTCGCTCTGGAGGTACCGCTCCCAAGACGTCAGCAATGTCCGTCCCGTGGGGATCCATCATACACACGCCCGCTCCCGCTTGGATATCTTGAATGATGAGGTTCTTCACGAACACCGACTTACCAGTACCAGTCTGCCCAATGACGTAGAAGTGACGCATGCGGTCTTTCTCGGTCACGTATATCGGTCGCTCCGAACCCTGATGCACGTTGACACCAAGCAATGTTCCGAAGATCGGCATGTTGGTCGGGGCGGCAGCGGTCTTCGCGTAAGACTGCTTGAATTGTGAAGCGGCCGTTTCACCATCATCAGGGAAATGGATGAGCGTCGCTAGCTCGGTCGTGGTGAGCGGCAGCAGCGTCTTTGGTGACAGCTGGCGGAATGAAAAAGCCCTTTGCGCGTGCCGGAGGTGGATACCAGTCTGCGGTCGAAAGACAAATTGATTGCTGTTGGTGGTATCGAACTGATTGAACGTCGACTGTATCTCGCGCATGATCTGCTCGGCTCGTGGGAGCAAAGCAGCCGACACCGCAATACGAATATTTACCTCAAACAACGGCGAGGCAAGCTTTTTTCGGAACATCTCAAGGGCAATCGTGTCGACCTCCTTCGGTGGCGCGGTTGGGTCGTCGGGCTTTTTCTTGTTCGTGAAGATGAGGTCATTGACGGCCATGAAGAAATCTCCGGTCAGGGTACTGCGAGCGATCGCTTCTTTTGGCTTCATTCCCTTTTCGACCGATTTTACGATGCTGTCGAGCTCTTTGCGATACTCTTTCTTAGGGTAACGGATGACGAACTGTACCGCCGCACCACCGCCTTCCCGTTCTATTTTTGAGAAAGCATTGAGCAAGACCTTGAGCGGGTCAGTAGCGAATTCATCGTGGGTTTTGATCTGATAGATCGGGTGCTGACGCAGCAACACATCGGCGATAAGGGTATGTCCGCCGTCGACGTAAATATTGTAGTCGTGCGGCTGCTCCGTGAGGATGGCATTCGGAAAAAGAGAGAGGGTCTGCTTCTCAAACAGATTCTTGAATTCATTCGGAACAGCAACGTAAAAAATGATGTCCTCACTCTTGTCTGCTACAGCGATCTCGATAGCGAAATGATAACCCTCTTTGGCCGAACCGATCGTACGCAAACCAGCAAAGAGCTGTTCCATCGTACCGACGAGTTCATTCAGTGCGACTTCCCTCCCATCAGCTTCATTCCGTCCCGGCAACATCACCTCATAAAGGGTCATATGGAGCACATGCCACGGCGGTACGCCTTCTTTGAGATCAGCGACCTGCGCTCCAGTCTTGATGTGCTCAATGAGCTGACGGTGCACTTCGTCGATGACGTACGCGCTGGTCACCTTGTCGAGTACCGTCAGGGCGTTTTTGATCCCCTTTTCAAACGCGATCTGCATCACCTCTCCGACCGGGTCGGAAGCGATATTGACCGCCTCGACCGACCGAGAGAGCTCTTCGTCTTTGATCTCGTAGTTGGGATCAAGAACCATCTTTGGAGTGAAACTGACATACTCCTTTATCTGCTCTCGACCAATAGTCTGAATATCAGCGTCATCAACCCCCGCCGAGCGCTCGAGCAGTACACGCTCCCGCTCCGCGATCTGTTGACGCAGAAATGCGATCTCCTCCTCTGGAGAAGCAAATTTTCGAGGTATCCCTTCCATGCCTTATATAGTAGCGTACTTGTCGCGCGGAAATATTGATAATCCCCTTTCGTGAGGAGTAATAAAAAGAGCGCGGCCTTCGGCCGCGCTCTTTTTACTTCTTCGCGAGCACCGCGCGCTTGTAGACATCCAAGTGTTCGAGAGCGATTCCGGTGCCTTTGGCCACGCAGAAGAGCGCCTGCTCGGCGACCTTGGCCTTCACTCCCGTGCGGCGGCGGATGAGTTCAGGAAAATTACGGAGCTGTGACGTGCCGCCGGTCATAATGATACCGCCGTCGATGATGTCGGCTGCGAGCTCAGGTGGTGTTTCTTGAAAGACGTCCTTGATGGCCTTCACCATTTCACGCAGCTCTTTGCCGATCGCTTTTACCACCTCATTACTCTTGATCTCGGTCGTGCGTGGTAGGCCGGTCAGCATGTCGCGCCCCTTGATATCCATAGTGAGTTCCTCTTCGAGCGGCAGGGCCGAACCAACAGTGATCTTGATCTCTTCCGCGGTCTTCTCACCGATGGAAAGGTTTCGGGTCTTCTTCACGTAGTCGATGATAGAAGCGTCGATGCGATTGCCCGCGCACTTCACCGAGTTGGCCGCCACAATACCGCCGAGCGAGATGACCGCCACGTCGATAGTACCACCGCCGATGTCGACAATCATGTGCCCTTGCGGCTCGTAGATTGGCACACCAGCGCCGATTGCTGCCAAAATAGGCTCCTTCACCACAAACGCATTGCGCGCGCCGGCCTTGATGGTGGCTTCTACCACGGCGCGGCGCTCGGTCGAGGTCACGCCCGCCGGTACCGAGACCATGACATCGGGCCGCAAGAGGTTGTACTTGCTCATGGATTTGCGCAAGAAGTAGCGGAGCATCGCTTCGGTCACGCGATAGTCGGCGATGACCCCGTCTTTCATCGGACGATAGGCGCGGATACTCTCGGGCGTACGGCCGATCATGAGTTTTGCTTCCGTACCAACAGCGAGCACTTTGTTGTCGTCTGACACCGCCACCACCGAAGGCTCATTAAGGACGATGCCTTGGCCGGGCACGAACACAAGAATACTGGTCGTCCCCAGATCGATGCCGATTTTTGGTGTCAAACTTCCAAGCCCAAACATAACAGTACGACAATAGTACTGGTTTTCTACGATTGCACAATGGCTTGAAAAAGCTGACATTCTGCTTTTCACCGCAGCTCAAAGCACCATTTGCTTCGCCCGCCGCCCCTAGTACCGCCCTCCGCAAATAGTGCTTTGAACTCCGGTGACCGTTCTACCAATTTTCAAGACGCATTCCCCACCACCAAGATCAAGTCATATAGCACCTATGCTATACTCCTTCCATATGCAACACATCGGAAACCGGATCGCCGACGTCCGCGAAACCCTCGGCCTCACGCAAGCTGAACTAGCCAAAAAGCTACACACGACCCAGAGCGCCATCGCGCGCATCGAAAGCGGCAAGCAAAACATCAGCGCCGATATGCTGAAGCGCATCAGCCAAGCCCTCGGCAAGAACCTCATCACCCTCTCCCCTGGTACGGTCAACATTCGCATCAAGGGCGGCAAGAAGCTCCACGGCACTATCGAGACCAACACCTCCAAGAACGGCGCAGTTGGTCTGCTGTGCGCTTCCCTCCTCAACAAAGGCACCACCACCCTCCACCGCATGCCCCGCATCGAGGAAGTGCACCGCATCATCGAAGTACTCGAGAGTATCGGCGTGAAGGTAGAGTGGAAAGACGCTACCGTCGTCATCACCCCACCGAAGAAGTTTGACCTGCACAAGATCAACAAAACGGCTGCCGAGCGCACCCGCAGTATTGTGATGTTCATCGGGCCCTTGATCCACCACCTCAAAAGCTTTTCCCTGCCGCAATCCGGCGGGTGCAAGATCGGCAGCCGTACCGTCAAGCCGCACTTCTTTGCGCTCGAACACTTTGGCGTCGATATCAAAGCCACCGCTGACGCTTTCGTAGTGAAGGTCGAACCGAAGAAGCCGGAAGAGATCATCCTCTACGAGTCGGGTGACACTGTGACCGAGAACGCGCTTTTTGCTGCAGCTGGCCGAGCCGAAACGACCACCATCAAGTACGCTTCCGCCAACTACATGGTGCAGGAAGTGTGCACCTTCCTCGAGCAGCTCGGGGTGAGTATCGAAGGCTTTGGTACGACCACGCTGCGGGTGACCGGCCTTCCTAATATCAATAAAGATATCGAGTACACCCTCTCCGAAGACCCGACCGACAGCATGTTCTTCCTCGCGGCCGCCATTGTGACCAACTCGAGTATCACTATTTCTCGTTGCCCTATTGAATTCCTCGAGCTAGAACTGCTCAAACTAGAAAAAATGGGTTTTCAGTATAAAAAGTCGAAACCATACCTCAGTCACAATGGCCGAACCAAGCTCGTCGATATCACCACCAAACCATCGAAACTGGTGGCCCTCCACGAAAAGATCCACCCCGCCGTGTACCCTGGGCTCAATATCGACAACCTTCCCTTCTTCGCCGTCATCGCGACCCAAGCCGCTGGCCAGACCCTCATTCACGACTGGGTGTATGAAAAGCGCGCCATCTACTTCACCGAGCTCGACAAGCTGGGAGCCGACACGGTGCTGGCCGACCCACACCGCATCTTCATCACCGGGCCAAGCAAGCTGCGCGCGACCGAGCTCATTTGCCCACCAGCGCTTCGACCCGCGACCATCATTCTCATTGCCATGCTCGGCGCCAATGGTGAGTCGGTCCTCCGTAACATCTACAGCATCAACCGCGGGTATGAGAAGCTGGTAGAGCGTCTCACCAGCCTCGGCGCGGACGTCACCTACCTCGACGAGTTTTAGAGAAAGGCAGCAAAATCTCTGGGAAGGCGTCCCCGTACCACCGCTTTTACAACCCCGTCCACCCAGCCCTAGGTTAAACCTAGGGATATCCCTAGGTTTAACCTAGGGCTGGGCTTAAACGTGTCTTCTAGCACCCGCCCCGAGGAGTATCCTCGGGGAACTGATCCGCCCCCAGGGTAACCCTAGGGTTACCCTGGGGGCGGATTGACTCCCCTACCTAAACTGCACGCTTCCCTGTATCTTCAGCGAGCCCGTCTGCTTGAAACGTGAATACTTCACCGTCGCGGCTTCGGAGGAGAGGATGTAGACACGACCTTGGTCATTTGATGCATCAAAATCCTGTGAACCGACGATGAGGTCGTCAACTCCGTTACCCGAAAGATCAGCAGCCGCCAACGAACTTCCAAATAAACTACTCACCTTCTCTCCGGTAATTATTACATCGGCATGGACAGCGCTAGTTGTACGCAAACGACCTCCATAGAAGATATATACACGACCTGTCGACCCATTGTATACCACTGAAACAGCTACTAAGTCATCTTTTCCGTCGGCGTTAAAATCACCAACTGAGACCGGAGTGAAAAAATTTCCAGATGCTTCGCCTGTGAATATTGTCTCTGCAGATGACGCATCACTATAAGCAAGTGATCCTCCGTAAAAAATATAAGCTCGACCAAAGCTTGAGTTATAACCATAAGCTCCTACGACTAAATCGTCTTTACCATCTATATTGAAATCACCAGTCAAGAGACTTATACCAAAGTAGTTACTTGGAGATTCACCAGTTAATGTAACGTCAGCTCCCGTAACATCCTCACTTATCATACTACCTCCATAAAAGATATAAACTCTCCCCGTTGAAGAATTATAAAGGGTTGCTCCAATTGCTATATCAGCAATACCATCAGCGTTGAAGTCCCCTGATGTAAGTGACATACCAAGAGAGTTTGCAATTCCTCCTGAAAGTAAAATATCGGCACCAGAGGCGTTCTCAGTAATTATTGAACCTCCGTAGAAAACATATACACGCCCTCGAGAAGAGGTATTACCATACGCTCCAACTGCAATATCATCCTTACCGTCACCGTTCCAATCGCCAGTAATGAGAGAGGTACCAAAAAAGTTACTCGTTGTTTCGCCGGTCAGGCTCACGTCGGCACCAGAAGCGTTTTCTGAGACCATTGCTCCTCCGTAAAATATGTAGACTCGGCCAGTGTAAGTTGAGTAGTCAGTGGAACCAACTGCCAGGTCGTCTTTGCCGTCAGCATTGAAGTCTCCCGAGGTAAGCCTGTAACCGAATTTATCACCGACAGCGCCGCCTGTAAGTGTTACATCCGCTCCACTGACTGTCTCTGTTTTGAAGGACCCGCCGTAGAATATATACACACGGCCTGTATTTGTTGTGTATCCTGTTGCTCCAACTGCCAAGTCGTTCTTTCCGTCAGCGTTAAAATCACCAACTGCTAGGGACGTACCAAAGAAATTATCAATTCCTCCTCCCGTCAACTGAAAATCATTGGTGGTGTAGAAGTAGAGGCGGCCTTGGGAGGAGTTGTAGCCGGTGGCGCCGACGATGAGGTCGTCTTTGCCATCGGCGTTGAGGTCGCCTGCGGCGAGGGCGATGCCGTAGCTGTTGCTCGTGCTCTCGCCCGTCAAAATGACATCCGCCCCCGAAGCGTTTTCGGTGACGATGGACCCGCCATTGAAGATATATGTCCGGCCGGTGTTGGTGGTGTACACAGAAGCCCCCACTGCCAAATCATCCTTCCCATCGGCATTGAAGTCGCCAGTCGCCAGTGAGCGGCCGAACTGGTTGGAGGTCGTTTCGCCAGTCAGAATAATATCAGCACCAGCAGCCCCCTCAGAGATCATGCCGCCGCCGTAAAAGATGTAAGTTCGGCCTTGGTTGGAACTGTAGCCATAGGCGCCGACTGCCAGATCGTCCATCCCGTCATTATTAAAATCACCCGAAGTGAGCCTAATACCGAAGTAACTCATTGCAGCCTCGCCTGTCAAGACAACATCAGCACCAGCCGTGAACTCACTCTCCATGTTAGCTCCGTAAAAGATAAAGACACGACCAGTATTGCTACTATAACCATTAGCACCAACAGCCAAATCATCCCTACCATCAGCATCGAAATCAGCAACAATTAACTGCTCACCCAAAAGGTTAAACTCATCTGCAGACAAAATAATGTCCGCAGTAGCAACAGACTGACTTGTGATTGTTCCTCCATAAAAAACATAGACTCGGCCGTAATAAAAGTTATTCCACGTAGCACCAACTACCAAATCGTCAGTTCCATCGTCATTAAAATCGCCGGCTGCAATGGATCGACCTAGCCAGTTAGTGGCTGCTTCACCCGTGAGAACCACATCCGCACTTGCAGCACCCTCGTTGACCATACTGCCACCGTAGAAAACATACGCACGACCTTGGGAGGAATTGTATCCATAGGCGCCGACAGCAATATCGTCTGTGCCGTCGGCGTTAAAGTCACCCACCGTCAGCGCGCCACCGAAGGCGTTACCAGTTGTCTCACCAGTGAGGGTGACATCCGCCCGGCCGGCCTTAGTAGGATAGTTACCATCATTATAGAAAATATACACCCTACCTTGGTTGCTGTTGTATCCACTAGCGCCGACGATGAGGTCGTCTTTGCCGTCGTTGTTGAGGTCGCCGAGAGCGATGCTGGTGCCGAAGCTGTTTGAGGTAGCCTCCCCCGTAATCTTCATCTCGTAGCCCATGAGGGGGTCGACGCGGAGACCGTCGACGAGCGACTGACGCTGGATCTCCCAGGCGTAGTTCTCGCGGGTTTCGTAGAAGTAGAGGCGGCCGGTGTCGCCGCCGGCGGTATACCCGGGCGCGCCGACGACCAGGTCGTCGCGCCCGTCGGCGTTGTAGTCGAAGGTGGCGAGCGCGTAGCCAAAGTCGTCGTTGGTGCTGTTGCCGGTGAGGATGATGTCGGCGTTTGCAGCACTGCTCGGATACGACCCGTCGTTGTAAAAGATGTAGGCGCGCCCGGTGTTGGTAGTGTAGCCATAAGCGCCAACAGCGAGATCGTCCTTACCATCGTGGTTGAAGTCGCCGGTGGTGAGGGAAGTGCCGAAGTAGTTGGAAGATGTTTCACCAGCAATAGCCACATCTGAGTTTGATGCGCTGGTTGGATAACTGCCATCATTGTAAAATATGTATATTTTACCCGTGTAGGTATTATTCCAGCGATATGCATCAACGACGAGATCATCTTTTCCATCGGAGTTGAAATCGCCGACAGCGAGAGTGTAACCGAAGTAGTTACTACTACTTTCTCCAGTGATAGCCACGTCTGCTGCTGATGCGGTAACAGGAATACTACCGTCATTATAGAAAATATATACGCGTCCTGAATTAGAAGAAGACCCCCGTGCGCCTACAGCAAGATCGACACGATTATCGGAATTAAAGTCACCGACAGCAAGAGAATATCCAAAATACCCAGATTCACCAGTGATGATAGTATCAGCCCCAGAGGCGTTCTCGGAAATCATTGAACCTCCATGGAAAATATACACACGGCCTAAGGATGTAATATCATAAAGACAAGCACCAATGGCTATATCATCTTTCCCGTCGTAATTAAAATCGCCGGTGGTGAGGGAAGCACCAAATTCGTTATTTGTTGTTTCTCCAGTCAAGGTAATATCTGCGCCCGCAGCTCCCTCAGAGATCATCGAACCGCCATAAAAAATGTACGCACGGCCTGTGTTGGTTAAGTATCCATAAGCCCCTACTGCAATATCATCCTTGCCGTCATTATTAAAATCTCCAGTGGTTAGAGCGAAGCCGAAGGAGTTACTAGTTGCACCGCCGGTGAGGATGACATCCGCACTTGCAGCTCCTGTCGGGTAGCTGCCGTCGTTGTAGAAGATGTAGACCTTGCCGGTGTTGGTGTTGTCTTTGTAGGCGCCGACGGCGAGGTCGGGGCGGCCGTCGGCGTTGAAGTCGCCGGTCGTGAAGGCCGAGCCGAAGTAGTCGGCTGTGCCCTCGCCGGTGATGTGCTGGTCGAGGTTCACCTGGCCAGACTGGGAGTAGAAGATGTAGGCTCGGCCGCGGTTACTACTGTACCCCCTGGCACCGACGACTAGGTCTATCTTGCCATCAGCGTTGAAGTCACCAGTAGTGAGAGCAATGCCAAGATAATTATTAGTGGATTCACCCGTGAATATCACGTCGGCGGCGAAAGCGTTTTTGGAGGTCATAGAGCCATAGAAAATGTAGGTGCGACCCTGCCATGAACCGTAATGTGATGCACCAACGACTAGATCATCTTTACCATCACTGTTAAGATCGCTGGCAATAAGAGAAGTGCCAAAAGATTGACCTGTTGCCTCACCCGTTAATGTCACGTCTGCCCCCGTGGCATTTTCACTGATCATACTACCGCCGTAGAAGATGTAGACGCGTCCTTGATAAGAGTTGTATCGATATGCCCCAACTGCAAGATCCTCCTTTCCGTCAGCGTTGAAATCCGCAATGGCAAATGAAGAACCAAAAAAGTTAGAGGTCCCTTCTCCGGTCAAAACTACATCAGCCCCTGAAACTGTTTCACTTATTATTGATGATCCGCCATAGAAGATATATGCTCGTCCCATGTCAGAATTGTAAATAAGTGCACCAATAACTAGGTCTTCCACTCCGTCAGCATTGAGGTCACCAGTAGCTAATGAATCTCCAAAATAATTATCTGTCGTTACATCTGTTAGTGTTATATCTGCTCCTGCAACACCTTCACTGACTATACTGCCTCCAAGAAAGATATAGACACGACCAGTCCAAGAACTATAAGCAAGCGAGCTACTGACCAGATCATCCTTTCCGTCAGCATTATAATCACCGGAGGTAAGAGTTGCTGCAAAGTAGCTGCCTGCTTCACCAGTTAAGATCACATCTGCATTTGAAGCACTTTGAGACGTAATTGATCCACCGTAAAAGATATATACCCTGCCTTGATATGAATTGTATCGATACGCACCTACAGCTAGATCATCTCTGCCGTCAGCGTTAAAATCACCAGTAGTAAAGGATTCGCCAAAGTAATTACTAGTTGCTTCTCCAGTAAGAATCACATCCGCTTGGGCAGCAACTTTTGTATCAATACTGCCGCCATAGAAAATATAGACTCGGCCCTGGTCAGAGTTGTATTTATAAGCACCAACCGCAAGGTCAGTCTTTCCATCGGCATTAAAGTCGCCGGATGCAAAAGAATTACCTAGATAGTTGTTGGCTGCCTCCCCCGTAATATGATCCCCCGCATTAGATACTCCCGGTGCGGTGAACTGGAGCGTTGGGTCAAGCGCA
>CAZFSB010000029.1:0-13211 GCA_964521645.1 uncultured Candidatus Saccharibacteria bacterium
TCCGGCGTTTCGGCGCCCCTTCTCCTTGGCAGCGTGCTTCTGCTTGGTCTCTCTATCGGCCTCCTCCGTACCGAAGTAGCGTCTTGGCAATTTGGCGTCTCACCTCTGGAGTCTCAGGTAAATGAAAGGGTCACCCTAACTGGGATAGTGGTGGCCGAACCGGATGAGCGAGAGCGAACGATACAGCTCACAGTGCAGACCGAAACTGACAAGGTGCTCGTGAGCACTGACCGGCTGACAGAGATCGCCTATGGCGATACGGTAGAGGTTACTGGCAAGCTCGAGCGACCGGACGCCTTCATCACCGACCTCGGCCGAACCTTTGATTATGCGGGGTACCTCCGTGCACGGGGGATCGAGTACCGCATCTCTTTTGCATCAGTGGCGGTACAGGATAGTGATAACGGAAATGTCATACTCGACTCCCTGCTCACGTTCAAGCAGCATTTCATTACACTCATTCAAAAGATCATTCCTGAACCTGCGGTTGGTTTAGGGGCAGGGCTACTGCTCGGAGTTAAGTCCGCGCTCGGGGCCGACATCGAAGATGATTTCAGGCGGACCGGCATCATTCACATTGTGGTTCTCTCCGGGTACAACGTCATGTTGGTCGTAGCGTTCATCATGTTCTGTTTCTCGTACCTGCTGTCTCCTCGTTGGCGGCTATTGGCCGGAATTCTCGCGATCGTGGCTTTTGCGCTCATGGTTGGACTATCGGCCACCGTGGTCCGAGCCAGTATCATGGCCTCGCTGGTGCTTCTCGCGCAGTACTTCGGAAGAACGTACCACGTCTTGCGAGCCCTCTGCTTGGCTGGAGCGGTCATGCTGTTCATCAATCCATACCTGCTCATCTACGACATCGGGTTTCAACTTTCGTTCATGGCGACGCTCGGCTTGGTGCTGCTCCTGCCACGTTTCGAGACAGCTTTCTTAGAACGAAACGTGCCCATGGGGATACGAGAGTTTCTCCTAGCCACCATCGCCACACAAATAGCCGTGCTGCCACTGCTGATGTATCACATCGGGGAAGTGTCACTAATCGCGGTGGTGGTGAACGTCCTGGTGCTACCGGTGGTACCGCTCGCGATGTTCGCGACGTTCCTGACAGGAATGGTTGCCCTCTTTTCGGTCTCGCTTGCGAGTGCCGTCGGGTACGCCGCCACAGTGATACTCACGTACATTTTGGTAGTGGCTGATTGGTTTGCGGCGTTACCGTTTGCGGCGGTAACCGTGCCCACTTTTGGTGCCTGGGGGGTGTTTGTTCTGTACCTCGCTCCGCTCACCGGATGGCTGTTTTTTAAATATTGGAAAAGAGAAAGAGGAGAAATGGCGGATTGGGTTGTAGCAGAAGAAACTGATCCCGAAAAATCAGAGGGTATTCCCCAGGCAAGGAAAGCGACCGGTGGAGAGAAGGAGTTGCCAGTTTTCTTTCGTCCAGACTAGACCATTCTTCCGGAGACCACTTCCCAGTTGAGATTCGCGAAAAAGGCGTCGACGTACTTTCCTTTGTCAGCGGAAAGGTAGTCGCGCAGGTACGAGTGTTCCCACATGTCGAGGGCGAGAACGATATCGAGATCGGCGAGTTGACCGATGTGCTGTTCATCGACCCAGGTTTGCACGAGCTGATCGGTGTGCGGGTCGTGGTACAACATGGCCCAGCCCACGCCGCGAGTCATGGCGATATCCCTAAAGCGCTGTGTCCAGACAGCGACCGATCCCCACTGCTCTTCAAGTTTTCGTTTCAGCGTGCCGTCGGGAAGCTCGGTTGGTCCACTCTCAAATTGTGAGAAGTAGTACTCATGGTTGCGCATCCCACCGAACTCGAAACCGAGTCGGCGCTGCATCTCAGCGATCGCAAACGTATTGTTCTCGCGGTCGTTGCTGTAGGCGGCGATCTTGTCGCGAATGATGTTCACGTGCTTCACATACCCTTTGTATAGAGCCAAGTGATTTTCGATGGTGTCAGTAGAAATGCCCGCTAGCTCGGGAATATCAAACGTGAGGGGTTCGTAAGTCATGTGGAGAAGATTAGTGGCTAATATCTTTCATACGCATTGTATCATGGTGGTATGTCACAAGTGGAAAGAGTGAGAGGAGTGGTGCTGGGGGTGCTCTGTGTGTTCGCGGTGGTGGTGTGGTGGCCGGCCGTGATAACAGTCGGCCAGGCGAGCGACTACCTCACCGTACGCTTTCTTGATGTGGGGCAAGGTGATGCCATTCATATTGAGACTCCTGATGGATATGAGGTGCTTATCGATGGTGGACCGTCGGCGAGGGTGCTTCGTGAGCTGGCGAAAGGAAGACCATTCTTTGATCGTGAAATAGATGTGGTCATTGCAACGCATCCAGATACTGACCATGTTGGTGGATTGGTTGATGTGCTCGAGCGCTATGACGTGGGTATGATCATAGAGACGAGTGCAGAACATGATGCGCCGGCCGCCCGGGCATTCGGTGACGCGGCGGGTGCCGCAGGCACCCGCCGCGTCACCGCTCAAGCGGGACAGGTTCTGCAACTTGGTGCCTCTACCACCATTCGCATTCTTTCCCCGCAAGGAGACACCACTGATTGGGAAAACAACACCGCCTCGGTGGTGGTGCAGGTGGTCTATGGTGACACCGAGTTCATGTTAACCGGCGATGCGCCGAGTAGCATCGAGCAGTATTTGGCCGGCGCCGTAGGCGCCGGCCTCGAAAGCGAAGTGCTCAAACTCGGTCATCACGGCTCAAAGACCTCTTCGAGCGAAGTATTTCTCAGTGCGGTTCAACCAGAGTACGCTGTCGTCTCGGCAGCAAAGGACAATCGCTACGGGCATCCGCATGAGGAGGTGATTGCGCGCGCCGGCTCCGCCGGCGCGCGCATCCTCAGCACCGCTGACCTTAGAACCATCACTTTTCAAAGTGATGGTGAGCGAGTATGGATCAAATAAATAGTCACCTGCCCCTTAGCACCACTCAGCCTTTTCCGACCGTGTCCGCCTCCGGCGGGCGGACACTAACGCTTCGCCGAAGACTTTTAGAAAAAAAGACCGAGCTCTTCGGCTCCCGAGTTTCGTAAAAAGCTGAATGGTACACGGGGCCGGGATCTGCCTGACCTAGTTTGGAAACAGGTGAGTTTGACTAAGAGCTGTGTCAAGCAAAAAGCAGCGGCTCCCGAAGGGAGCCGCTGCTTTTTGCTGATAGTTAGATAAGCCCCGCTTTCTTCAGAGTCGCGTACGCGCCGTTCTTAGCGATAGTACGGAGAGCTGCTGTCGAAACCTTCACAGTGACGGTCTTGCCGATCTCCGGCACGTAGATACGCTTCTTCTGCAGGTTTGGCTGACGAGTGGTCTTGCCGCCAGGGTTAAACTGCGTCGCACGAGTGCGGTTGCTGTAGCGGCCTCCGATCTGAGTCTTCTTGCCGGTGATGTCGCATTGCTTTGCCATAAATAATATGTATTTAGTGGCGACATCGTAGCACACATTCGATAAGTTGCAACTATATTTTACTTACTGGCAGCTCGCTACAGCCTATTTCTCCCTTGGAGGTCGAAATATGCTAAGCGCCTGCACAAGCAAAGCATAGTCGAAGCTGCACTTCTCCTTGCTTTGCTTGATAATGCAACCATTAGGAACTTTCATAACCAGGGCAACTACGCTACTATATGAACCATTATGGATGCGACAAGTAATATCTTCCTTATTATCATCCTGATCATCTCGTTCATGATCAGGAATATCGTGTACGGATACGTGGCCAACTGGCTGGGTGATCCGACCGCCCGCCTTTCCGGGCGCATTACCGCCAACCCACTGTCCCATATTGATCCTTTGGGCTCAGTCATACTCCCCGGTCTCCTTATTTTCACCAACACCGGCATCATTCTTGGCTGGCCAAAGCCCATGCCATACAACAAGTACAACTTTACCAACCAAAAGTGGGGCGAGGTACTGCTTGGGGTATCTGGTTCGCTCGCCAATCTCGCGCTCGCGATCATTTTTGCTCTCATAATCCGCTTTGCGCCGATCAGCACCAACTTCATTGATCTAGCTGTCGACGTGGTACTGCTCAACCTCTTCCTGGCCTTTTTCAATCTTATCCCTATTCCACCGCTCGATGGCTCGAAGATCTTGGCCAACCTGCTGCCGTTCAACCTTTCATACAAGTACTCCCAGTTCATTCACGCAATGGAGATGAATCCGATACTATCGATGGTCATCATCCTGCTCGTCTTCATGTTCATTATCGGCGGACCCTTCTTTGTCGGCATGTTGTATCTTGGCTCATTCCTCACTGGTTTTGACCCGGGTACCGTCTTTTCTCTGTATCGCTAGCGCTTCAAGTGGGCTGCGGAGGAGCGCCGTGCCTTGCAAAAAAGCCTATCTGTAGTACATTACTCAGGCTTAATTATGGCAACAATTCAACAATTAACCCGTAAGAAGCGAACCGACAAAGCACGAAAGAGTAAGCGTGCGGCTTTGGAGTCTGGATTCAACAAGATCAAGAACCAGCCGAATGAATACTTCTCGCCGTTCAAGCGTGGCGTATGTACTCGCGTGACCACCAAGACCCCTCGTAAGCCGAACTCAGCGATCCGCAAGATCGCTCGTGTCCGCCTTTCCAACGGTCAGGAGATCACCGCGTACATCCCAGGTATCAAGCACTCACTGCAGGAACACTCAGTGGTACTTGTGCGCGGCGGTCGTGTGAAGGACATCGGTGTGAACTACACCATTGTGCGTGGTAAGTACGACGCCACTGGAGTAGCAGAACGCCGCATGGGTCGCTCACGTTACGGAGCAAAGAAGCCTAAGGCAGCATAAGCGCCTTAGCAAAACCTGCAGAACGCGAATTCTGCATCATTACAAATAGTTTATATTCGCTACAGATCATTTCCTAGTACTCGAAAGAGTGACTAGTATGCGAAGAATGAAAAGGTGATATTGTCATACTTTCTCATTCTTAGTTACTTACTAAGAAGGCAACAGTGAATCAAAGTGGTGAGTCTCCTTTTGAGGCACGCTAGGAAAGGCGTGCACAAAAGGAGTTCCTATTTTTCTAACTCACTGACGCTCATAAGAAAAATTAGTCATGCGACGACCAATCAAAAAACGACCTACCGTGTCCCCAGACATCGTGTACGGTTCAGTCGAAGTCGAACGCCTCATCAACTACATCATGCTCCGTGGTCAGAAGGAGACCGCCCGCAAGATCGTGTACGGCGCGTTTGAGATCATAAAGAACGACAAAACTGGTGGAGATCCACTCGAGATCTACACCGCTGCGCTCCGCAACGCCGGACCGCTCATGGAAGTTCGCTCACGCCGTGTTGGTGGAGCTAACTACCAGGTACCACGTGAGGTACGCCCAGAGCGACGCCTCGCGATGGCCCTCCGTTGGATCATCGCCGCTTCTCGCAAGCAGAAGGGTGTGCCAATGCACAAGGCGCTCGCGAAGGAGCTCATGCTCGCTGCGAAGGAAGAAGGAGAGGCAGTGAAGAAGCGCGACGATACGCACAAGATGGCTGAGGCCAACCGTGCGTTCGCTCACTTCGCTTGGTAGTCTCCAAAATTGACGACTCGCTTCGTCGTTACGGCAAAAATCTAATTCGCTGGACATCACCCCGTCCCACTCATCAGATTTTTGCCTAGACTCCTCGCCAGTCATTCAATTTTGAAAACTCCCAGATCAGAAAAAGCGGCATCGAGCCGCTTTTTCTGATGGCTACCAGCATCCTCGCCCAGCATCCAATTCTGAAATTTCCACAGAAAAAAGACCCATGATGGGTCTTTTTTCTGTGTTACTATGAATAAATATGAAGCTGTTTCACGCGTCCAAGACTAAGTTTGATGTCATTAAAAGAAGTCAGGCTTTGGCGGCTGAAGGATTAGAGGTTCCTGAAGGGGAACTACAGAATAAGATTTATTTTACACCAGAGATTGGTGTAGCTCTGGCAATGGGTGCTAGGCCACCTGGAATTACAAGTATATCTGGTGGAAAAATTAGCTTCGAAAATGTCGATGAATTTGATCCAGAGGAAGCTGTGTATATTTATGAAATAGATATTGAGGAAGACCTGGTTGAGTTTATCGATGACGAACAGGTGACTATTGATCTTGATGAGATTAGACCATCTATAGTTCATGAATTTAAAGCAAAGGATGTATTCGACTATTACGAACTGTCGGAGTGGAGGCCGCCCGCCGAGTACACGAATGAAACTAAGTTCAATTAGTGCAGTCCTCGAAAATGGTTAAGAAGGATCTGTAGAACGAACTTTCTTATGATTATTAACCATTTTGTAACGTCTGTATAATAGACAAGCATGGAAACAGTTGTTACAAGTCTTGCACAAGCATACGAATCATTCAGTTGGACCATTGCTATTGGCGTAATGGTGACCTATTTTGTAGCAGATGCTCTCTACGCATACTACACGCTTTCTGTTGCTGAACATCGTGCCTTGCGGGCAGCAAATACTGGAGCACTACTTCATTTCCTACTAGCCCTCGGTGTCTTGAGTTACGTTGAGAATTATTTGTACATTGCACCCATCGCTATTGGGTCATGGCTTGGAACATATGTACTTATCAAGTATGAAAAAGAACTAACCTTCACGAAGGCTCGCTCTTTGTAAAAGACTCAGACTACTGTCCTCAAGAATTTGAATTCCCAGAACTCTTCACTTTCTCGCACAGCATCCAATTCTGAAATTCCCAACAAAAAAAGACCTGCCAAGGGTCTTTTTTGTTTGCTTTATTAATTTGCTTTGTCTATACTAAAAAAAGCAAAGAGGATTGTTCATCAACGTATTAGAGGAGTAGACAAACATGGAGAGAGGGCAAGCATTTCCAATGGAAAGCAAGGGAGAATGCAATCTATACCCTGGACACAGTCATTGTCTCAAAAAGATCGAAAAAGGCGATTGTCCAGACAAGGAAAATCACGGGTGTGGTTCAAAACAACGAAAACACGCAACGGATTCTGATCTTCAAAAGATCCAGACGGCTCATTTCATGAGAGCCCTAGCTGAAGGTAAGCATCTTGAGAACTTTTCATCTGATGAACAGCAGCGCAAAACTGCTCAGGAGATCAGTGAAAAGCATCCGTTCAGACCATTTGATCCTGAAGACACGGTCTAAATAATGGACTGACAGGGTCTCAAAAAGCCAAGCGTTAGCTTGGCTTTTTCTTTTAACTTAGAAAAGTTCGTCATTAGAGTACGCAAAAGAAAGTTAATTATTTTGTACCTGCATACTACTGAGAATGCTCACAGTATCATCTAGGCTAAATCCCTTTAAAATTATCTGGTAGTATGTTTCATTGTCAGTAAAAACTTCTGCTTCGTACACATTAGTATCCGTCTCCATCAGCAAAGCTTTTACTGTAAACGTGTCAATAAGGAACAGCTTTTCTTTTTGTCGGGCTTCTAGTTCCCGAATAGTGAGTATTCGATGGTATAGATTCTGTGTATCTACTGGAGTAAAAGGAGTTATTGCAGTGTCGTCGAGTAGTAAAAATGCTACCCGGAAGGCGTAGCTACTAGAGCAGGGAGGTGTTTCATAAAAAGGAGTAAGAAGGGAGCAAATTGCAGCCCGCTCAGTCTCAGTGACTGTCCAATCATATTCAGTCTGCAAATGAGCAAAGAAATCCGTAGTCAATGGTCCCCATACCATGATCGCTTGAGTGTCGCTTATACTGCCCACAAAAGAATCTGTAGCAGTATAGGCGCCCTCGAAAGGAACCGGGAGCTCTAAAACTCCTAGTTGAAGCGGCGAAAAATTTGAGGCCGTGGGAGTAATAGTTGAAGTTTCAATTTTCTGTACGGTAACAGGAATAGTTTCAGAAGGGAGGCCGCTCACCTCGGACTTGAACTCAAGATACATATAAGCAGAGTAGAATTGCTGATGAAAGAGTCCAACCAAGATCAATGTGACTATCAGGCCAAGAAATAATTTTCTCATAATTAAAATTCTAACATGAGAAAAGCGCAAACTTTGTGGAGGGGTTTTTGTAAAGCCTGCCCACCTTGCAAATTAACCAAGGTGTGACATTGTGTGAGCAATGAATAATTTTAAAAACAGTGGGCCGGGAGGTCTGCGCAATCGGCCAGCCTTTGTGGGTGGACGACCAAAGTCAGACGCCGACTACAGCACCAAGAAGAAATTTGGTGGGAAGCCAGGGTTTGGCGGTAGCCGGGGAGGAGATAAAGGTGACCGTGGTGGGCGAGGTCATGGTGATAGAGGTGGTGCTCGCGGCGGGTTCGGAGGAAACCGCGGTGGCGAGCGTCGCGACGTAGAAATGTTCAAGACTACCTGTACCGCTTGTGGTAAGGCAGCCGAAGTGCCATTTCGTCCGGATGGTTCAAAGCCAGTCCTCTGTCGAGACTGCTTTGCAAGCAACAAGCCAGATGACCGGGGCGGTGATCGGGGCGGACGTGACCGCTTTTCGAACGACCGTAAGCCGGAACGGAGCTTTAACGCACCGCAAAGAGACCAGGGACCAAGTCAGGACTACAAAACCCTTTTGGCTCAGGTGAGTACACTGGAAGCAAAAATGAATGAGATACTCGCTATTCTAAAGACAGCGCCAGCTTCAGAGCCAGAAGCGCAAACAGAAATTGCGGAAATTTCAGCTAAAGAGCAAAAAACAAAAAAAGCTGCTGTAAAAAAAGTTGCTAAAAAGGTGGTGGAAAAGAAAGCTCCCGTGAAGAAAGTGGCCGAAAAGAAAGTCGTCAAAAAGGCGGCGAAAAAAGTGGCAAAGAAGAAGTAGAACGAAAAATTTCAGAAACTTACCTTTGAAAACCGCACCGGCAAGAACCGGTGCGGTTTTTGCTTGCTCGTTTGCGGGGGGCGTGTAAAGAATTTTCTAAAACTGAGCCTCCACACGCAACGGGTGGTGATTTGTCCAGCTTTTGGCCGAGAAGGTCGTGGTACAATTAAGATTATTATCTTAAGGGGAGATACTATGGAGAGAGTACCACAACCACAAATGGAGTTTGAATCTGGATACGATCGCATGGCGACCGCTACCGAAGCTGTCGCGACGGCTCGGAAAATGATCAATGAGCGAATCGACAATACCATGTCACCAGAAGAAAGAGAGGAAGCGATCAAAGAGATGATGCAAGAAATTGTAAATCTGAACGATAATGGTTATCGACATATCTTTGAGGAAATGGGCAATCTTTTAACAGAAGAAAGAAGCATTAATAGATTGAAGGAACTCTACAGGGCACACCCACAACTTATGCCAGAGGCAGCCAATGATGAAGTGTACGATTTGAGGGAAGCCGCCTAAACTTTCCAGACCATAAGTAGTTCTTTCGTTCTCATGACCTTTGATTTTGATTCTGAAATAAAGCAGCACCTCGACGTGGTTCGTTCTCTCCACAAACCATCGGGTGTTTTCACTGCCTCTGCTTTTGACGTCGACACCGGCTACGACAAAGCCTGGCTCCGCGATATCTATTTCATGACGCTCGGGTTTCTTGAAACGGGGGAGCTTGAGGTGGTACAGAAAGCCGCCAAGGCCTTCTTGAAATTGTTCGTGAAGCATAAGGACAAGATCAACTGGGCGATCGAAAATAAGCCGCACGAAGCATGGCAGTACATTCACGCGCGCTTCCACCCAGAGACTTTCGAGGAGTACTGGGAAGAATGGGGAAATAGTCAGAATGACGCTGTGGGCGAGGTACTCAATCTCATCGTGACGCTTGAGAAACTTGGTGTGCCGGTGGCAGAGACCAAAGAAGAACGCGATATGACCCAGAAGATCGTCGATTATTTGGTGAACCTTGAGTACTGGCAGGATGCCGACAACGGTATCTGGGAAGAGAACATGGAGGTACATGCCTCGTCGATTGGCTCAGTCGTAGCAGCGCTGCGCAAGGCCGACACTATCGAGTGGCTGCAGGTGCCGGCGCACGCTATCGAGCGGGGCGAGCATGCGCTCCGGGCGCTTTTGCCGCGGGAATCGGTCACCAAGTTTTGCGACTTGGCCTTGCTGTCACTCATCTATCCATTTGCAGTGACGACAGAAGATGAAACCAAAGAGATATTAAAAAACGTCGAGTACCATCTGGTCCGCGACAAGGGAATCATTCGCTACAAGCTCGACCGCTACTACAACAACAACATCGACGGCTATAGCGAAGAAGCGGAGTGGTGTTTTGGTCTGGCGTGGTTGGCGATCATCTACGCCGAGCTTGGTGAAAAAGAAAAGGCATACTACTGGCTACGGAAGGCGAAGGGTACGGTAACGCCAGACGGGAAAGTGCCCGAGCTCTATTATTCCCACACCGATACCTACAACCACAACACACCGCTCGGTTGGGCAGAGAGCATGTATGTGGTGGCACTCCATAGGGTGAAGGAGTTGGGGTAGTTTGCTATACTTTTTGTATGAAATATTTGAATATTGCCATTTACATTTTTCTGGGCATCGCGATCCTTGCGGTAGTGGTGGGGACTATTATGAATTAATAGTAGAGAATAAAAACCGGCCGGAAGCGAAGCTTCCGGCCGGTTTTGTTTGCGCCGTGCTACAATTTTCTCACATGGAACCAGCAACCTCACAGCAAGCAGAAGAGCAAGCCACTAACTCACCAAGCAAAGAACCGTGGTATGCGCCGCTCAATCGGGTCACGCCACTCTCGAAAACTCTCGCGGCGATATTGTTCATCGTGTTGCCAATCATCGGCTTCTGGAAGGGGTATCAGTATGGCATGCATGACAAGGTGTTAACTCCCGCTGTTGTTGAAGTTGGGTATGATATAGGAGGAAGTAATAAAATGGCTTCTGATACATCCGAACATACACGCTATGAAAACAGAATGTACGGATTTAGTTTCGAAATTCCCCAGACATGGCAAATTGAAGAAAGCCATAATTTTGCTGGAGTAGTTCATGATACCCCAATATTTAAAGTAGAGTTTACGGATCCTGATTCAAGTGAAGAAAAAAAGTATTATCTAGAGGTGTATGGGGTATTTGAAAAAATGTATGATGGTGAAGATTATGACCTGCAATCATGGATTTCTCAAAAATATCGCTCATTAGGTACTGGTTATGAAAACTATGAAGTTGGTCAGCCGATAACTTTAGGAGGGGAGAGAGGATATTTTTCTACTACTAGGTGCTGTGGCGATTTGGAGCAGGCTTACATTGTTGGTGTAGATGAATATATCTACTTGTTAGGTTCTGAATCGATAGAGGTGTTTGAGAAAGAATCACTTCATTCAATTGAAACATTTTTGTTCAATAAGAGACTTACATTATCTGACCATGATCCTTGGTTATACACGAGCAACAGATTTGGTTTTTCAATCTCGTTACCTAGTTTTATAAGACCTGAAAATGTTCTGGAAGGAGAGTCGCCTAACGACAGAATAAGCGTCGAGGTAGATTTGCACGATCAACATATAGGCTTTATGACGGCACTGTCAATCATCCCGGTAACAAGAGATCTAATTCATAAGAACTACCTTAGTCCAGTGACAGTAAATGGTAAGAAAACGTATTTTGTTTTACCAAAAGAAAGAGGGTATGCAGACGACACATTTCCGACATGGCAGCAGTATCTAGGAGAAAACAATGAATATTTGTTTCTTATCAACATCTCAGAATGTTTGCCGGGTGATTGGTATACCTTATGTAAATTGTCTGACGACATAATTAGAACTTTTTCAGTGCCCCAAGATTCAGATTTCACACTCTTGGGTACAAGTGATAATCCGTCTGATGAATTAGATATAAGGGAATAGACAGAATCTGACTTACTATTTGTCTCACAGGCCTCTCTCGTGTATGGTATAGCCCATGTCACAAGAAGGACTCATTGTATTTAAGAATGTGTCGTATGAGTACGACCAGACCAAACCGATCTTGCGCGCCGCGAACTTTGTCGTGCGACGCGGCGCGAAGCTTACCCTGATGGGTCAAAATGGTGCTGGTAAGTCGACGCTCTTTTCGCTCATTACGGGCAAACTGCGACCAGATGAGGGCGATATCAATTTGCAGCCACGCACGTCGATCGCCATCTCCCGGCAGATCATTCCTCGCGATGAGCTCACCCTCACCGTGCGAGAATTCTTTGAGCGTTGTTTTTCTGAGAAAGTGTACGATATTGATCCACGCATCGATACAGTACTTGAGGTAGTGAACCTCACACCGACTGAGAAAGCCAAGGCGACGTTCAAGGACCGTGTCATCGGTAGTTTTTCTGGTGGGCAGCAGGCGCGCTTGCTGCTTGCTTCTGCGCTCATTCAAGACCCAGACGTCCTTCTCCTCGACGAGCCGACCAATAATCTCGATGTTGCTGGTATCGAGCATCTCACTGCCTTTCTGAAGGAGTATCGCAAGACGGTGCTGGTCATTTCACACGATGCGGAATTCCTCAATGCCTTCACCCACGGCGTGCTATACCTCAATGTCCAGAACCGACAGGTTGAGCAATACAACGGCAACTACCATGCGGTGGTGAAGGAGATCGCGGCTCGGGTAGAGAAAGAACAGCGACAGAACGCGCAGCTGGCCAAACAGATCCAGGCTGACAAAGACAAGATCAACTACTTTGCTGCCAAGGGAGGGAAGATGCGTTTGGTGGCGAAGAAGATGCGCGCTGAGATCGAAGAAAGTGAGGAGAATAAGGTTGATGTGCGCAAGGAGGACAAGACCATTCGCCCTTTCACGATCGACCCCCACCAGGATATTCCGCTCGAGGTGCTGCGACTTTCCGAGGTGACGGTCATCAGGGATCATGAACCAAAGCAGGCTGAGTGTGACGTGGTACTGAAGCGGGGTGAACACCTGCAGATCGTTGGACCAAACGGTATCGGCAAGACTACGCTGCTGGAGAGTTTGGCTGGTGGCCACGCAACCGGTGAGCACATCACCCCAGGGGTGAAGATCGGCTACTACCGCCAGGACTTCTCGAACCTTGATTTTGATAAGACCGTCTTTGAGACCTTGATGGATTCGATGAAGCGCAAGCTTGAAGAAGAGATGCGTGGAATCGCCGCAGGTTTTCTGCTGTTTGGCGATGTGATGAAGACGAAGGTGGGGAATCTCTCAGAAGGACAGAAGGGTTTGGTAGCGTTTGCCAAGCTGACGATGGAAGAGCCAGGCCTGCTCATTCTCGACGAGCCGACCAACCACATCAATTTCCGACACATTCCGGTCATTGCGCAGGCGCTGCATGACTACAAGGGTGCAATGATCCTCGTTTCCCA
>CAZFSB010000030.1:0-12748 GCA_964521645.1 uncultured Candidatus Saccharibacteria bacterium
CTGCGAAACGAAGGGGTGTGTCTGGTAGGCGGGCGGGAAACTCGCGAGGAGTTTGACGGGAAAAGGTGGGGCGGGGGTTGGGGTTAGATATGTAGCTGAGCAGTCATTTTGCTGACCCAGGTCTTAGTCTTGCCGAGCTGCGTAAGCAGCGAGGCGCATAAGGTTGTAAACGAACAAACGCACATCCCAGGGCTCTTTTCGGTGGCGGTCGGTGTTGCTGTGGAATGCACAGATCACGAGACCGGCTTAGAAAAAAAGCGCACTAGCGCGTACCAAGAATAGTAGCATCTTTTTGCAAAGTCGCGAGTTCACAGGATGTGGATACATGGTGCTGTGGAGACACAGACCACGGGGCCACTGACTGTTTTATTGAACTAGCTGACGATACAAAAAACACTCTACTTTGGTTCTGCTATCTATGACGATGGGGCATTTCGCTTCTTACGGGCGGGCAAATTAGGAAACAGAAATGGGAGGGGTGCAAATGGCGGCGCCTGCTGCGTCGTCGACCGAGGAGAGACCTCGGGACGAGCCCGAGGACTCACCTCCGTCTCCTCCTTGCGGTGATCCAGAACTCGAGACAAGCCCGAGGACTCACCTCCGTCTCCTCCTTGCGGTGATCCAGAACTCGAGACAAGCCCGAGGACTCACCTCCGTCTCCTCTCCGGGGGGGATTGACTCGATCTGTTACGCAGTACCCTGGATTGCTTCGTCGTACGCTGCGCTCCCTTCTCGCAATGACGAGGTGGGGCGTGTGTCCGATTGTCCTTTTCATAGACTGTCTTTTTGTATCATGACCCTATCTGCGGTGAGAGTCAAGGTCATTTGTATCAGACAGTCTTCCCTACTTCGCCACTGAATAGCGGGACCAACGACGTTCTCCTTCTCGCAACACTTGTCCTTTTTCTATGAGACTATTAAGCTCGCGCTGAATTGTCTTTTCGCTTACGTCTGTGATGACCTCTGCGATGTCTTTGATTGTCGCTTGGGGTTTGGCTTCAAGGACTGTCTTTATTCGTTCGGCTCTATCGGTCAGCTGACTGTACACGAGGTACGCGTCGGTGCTGATGTCGCCAGCCGGGATGTTGACCCGGCGCTGGCGCGCGGGGGTGCTGGTAGTCTTGGGGCGGGAGGTCGGGCGCGCGAGGGGCACGGCGAGTGGTTCTTCAAGACTGAGCCCCTCGCGCGCCAGGTAGTGATTGCTGAGGTAGCGGAGGATCGCGTCGAGCTGGTCTTCGAGCAGGCGCATGATATCCACGGGGATCACCCGCGCCACTTGTGCGATGCGCAGGGTGCTGAGGAGCCCGACCAGCTCGTACTGCAAGCGGAGGAGTCCTTCATGCTGATCGTGGCTCTGCAAGCGGAGTGTCTCTAAGGAAACTTCGTGGGTCTTGAGTGCTTTGTCTTTTATTACCTGAATGTGTGTCTCTGTGTTGTGTGAGACTTTTGTCTCAGACAAGATATAGAAAATAACCGATACAGTCTTCTCTGTGCGCTTAAAGACATTATTAAAGTACGTCTCGTCGTTTGAGAGTCTTTTAACTCGAATGATGTTGTCTTTTTCTGTCTCCATGGTGGGGGTCGGTCCTTTATCGTATAAAAGACTCTGCGGTTGTACGTCCTTTCACTATAAAGACATTTGCAGACTTTGCAAGCTTTTGTCTTTATGGAAAACGGCCTTTAGCTGGCGGTCTCGCCCGCCCGCTCCGTGCTATTATGGGGGGACCGATCTGTATCGGACTTCACTGTTAGTAACCTTTCTATGGCCCGTAAGAAACACATTCCTAAACCTGAGCGAAAGCCCCTTTTCGATGACCTCTCCCCGCACGCCAAGCAGGCTATTGGGGCGGTCGTCATAGGTATCTTGGCTGTCTTTTTCCTTTTCTCATTATTTGACTACGCCGGCCCTGTCGGCACGTACACGAACCTCGCGCTCGACACCCTCTTTGGGACCGGGGCATGGCTAGCGCCGCTCATCTGCGTGGTGTACATCGTTGTCCTTCTCAACCCCCGCGCGGAAGACCAGCGCGTGAGCGGCGCCAAGATCACCGGTACCTTCCTTCTCTTCCTCTCGCTCCTCGGCGGGCTCGAACTATATGAGGCGACGCTCGGTGGCTGGCTGGGGTTGGCGGTCGCTTGGCCGCTTCATGCGATGCTCGGTGGCCCGGTCGCTGGGGTGCTCATCTTTGGGTTCTTGCTCATCTCCCTCTTCCTCCTTTTCAATACCGGACTTCACCTACCTAAATTCACTCGTCGAGAGAAGGGTCTCGACGAAGACGACAGTGACATCGAGGCCCTCGAGATACCTGATTCCTCCCCAGCAGAAGGAGCAGCTACCGGCAGCGACACTGAACAAGAACTCAGTGAGGAAGAAAAGGAGAAGGGACTCCTCGCGATATCCAAAAAAGTGGCCTCGCTCGGGAAGCTTCCGAACAATGAGTTCATCATCAAGAACTTCAGCGGGACCTACGTCCCTCCCCCGCTTAGTCTCCTTAATAAGGACAAGGGCCGCGCGCAGATCGGCGACGTGAAGGCCAACGCCAACACCATCAAGCGCACGCTACGGCAGTTTGGTATTAGCGTAGAGATGGACGCGGTCGAGAGCGGCCCGACCTTCACCCGCTATGCGCTCAAGCCCGCGCAGGGCGTGAAGATCTCGCGCATCGTCGGCTTGCAGCAGGAGCTGCAGCTCGAGCTGCAGGCGCCTTCGATCCGTATTGAGGCACCAATCCCCGGCAAGTCGCTCGTCGGTATCGAAGTGCCAAACCAGACCCGCGCCACGGTGAGCCTCGCTTCCCTGCTTTCGACCCCGGAATACACCGATTCACCACACCCGCTCTACGCGGCACTGGGTAAGGATGTGACCGGGCACGTACACTTCAGCAACATCGCCCGTATGCCGCACGGCCTCATTGCCGGTACTACCGGCGCGGGTAAGTCGGTGACTATTCACAACATCATCGTCTCCCTCCTCTACCGCAACTCACCCGAGCAGCTGCGCTTTATCTTGGTTGACCCGAAGCGCGTGGAACTCACGATGTACAACAAGATCCCCCACCTGCTCACGCCGGTCATCACCCAGGCTAAGAAGGCCATTCAGGCGCTATCTTGGGCAGTGAAGGAAATGGAACGACGGTACGATATCTTGGAGACCGAACACGTGCAGAACATCACCTCGTACCACAAGAATACCTACCAGCCGGCCAAGAAGGCTTGGGAAGAGGCTGGTTCGAAGGAAGAAGAGCGGGCTGGCTTGCCGGAGGCGCTACCATATATTGTGATCATCCTCGACGAGCTCAACGACCTCATGCAGGCCTACCCACGCGAGCTTGAGGCGTGCATCGTCCGTCTCGCGCAGATGAGTCGCGCGGTCGGTATTCACCTCCTCCTCGCCACCCAGCGTCCGTCGGTAAACGTCATCACCGGTACCATCAAGGCCAACATCCCGACCCGTATCGCGCTCATGGTGGCTTCTCAGGTCGACTCGCGTACCATTATCGACACTGTAGGCGCCGAAAAGTTGCTTGGTCAGGGTGACATGCTCTACCAGTCTTCGGACAGCCCGCGCCCGATGCGCTTGCAGTCGGCCTTTGTCTCGGAAGAAGAGATCAAGAAGGTGGTCGAGTACCTCAATAACCAAGACGCGCACCAGCTCGACACCATCAACTTCGACGAACAGGCGGGCAGCAACGACTCGGTGTTCAACGCGATGGTAGGCGGCGATGATGGAGATGACGATCTCTATGAAGACGCGCGGGTCGCGGTCATTGAGGCCGGCAAGGCTTCGACTTCATATATTCAGCGCAAGCTGCGGGTCGGGTACTCGCGCGCCGCGCGCCTGATGGACCTACTCGAAGAAAACGGGGTCATTGGGCCGGCCGATGGTTCGAAGCCACGTGAGATACTCTCGAATACCGGCAGCGCCGCGGAAGAACCAGCTGACACGACGGAAAACACGCCCTCCGAGCGCTACTAATAGACCATGCACGAAACCTTCACCTTCCGATTCATCATCAAGGTCTCGCTTATCGCCATTGGGGCGGCGCTGCTGCTCTTGTACCTGCTCTTTCAGGCGCGGTTCTTGATCAGCGGGCCGCAGATCGTACTTATCGAGGAAGTGAGAGGCCTTACCAACGAGCGACAGGTGTTTCTGACCGGGACCGCGCACAATATTGCGCGGCTCTGGCTCAATGATCGGCCCATTTATACCGACCCACAGGGGAATTTCAAGGAAGCACTCGTGCTCGAAAACGGCTATACTGTATCTACCCTGCGCGCGGAGGACCGCTACGGCAGGACGACCACTATCGCCCGGCCGTTTGTGTACATACCGGCGAGTTTTGTAAGTAATTAGATCGTTTGATTAATAACCGTCGGTGGTCCAGAAAGAAAAATGACTTTCTGGACCATTGGCACTCATAAGAAAAATAGCAATGGCAGCAAAAGCAAAGAAGACCACCAAAACTGAAGACACCGAACAAACTGGAACTAAGGGAGGCAACGAGATACTCGAGACCATCCGTAGTATCAAGACCAAGTTCGGTGACGACTCCATCATGACCTTGGCCGAGACCAAGCACGTCGACGTGGAGGCTATTCCCTCTGGCTCGATCGGGCTCGATGAGGCGCTTGGTATCGGCGGGTACCCGCGCGGAAGAATCCTCGAGATCTTTGGTCCGGAGTCTTCGGGTAAGACAACGCTGGCTTTGCATGCCGTGGCAGAAGCTCAGAAGGCTGGTGGTATCTGCGCTTTCATTGACGCGGAACATGCGATGGACCCAGAATACGCGAGAAACTTGGGTGTGAAGCTCGATGAGCTCCTTATTTCACAACCAGACAACGGCGAGCAGGCGCTCGAGATCGTCGAGAGCCTGGTGCGTTCGGGCAAGCTCGATGTGATCGTCATCGACTCGGTGGCTGCCCTTACCCCCCGCGATGAGATCGAGGGTGAGATGGGCGCGCACCACGTTGGTAAGCAGGCCCGTTTGATGAGCCAGGCGCTCCGCAAGCTCACTGGTATCGTCGCCAAGAGCAAGACGGTGGTGATATTCATCAACCAGATCCGCATGCAGGTGGGCGTCATGTTTGGTAACCCAGAGACTACCCCGGGCGGAAAGGCACTCAAGTTCTACACTTCAGTGCGTCTCGATATTCGTCGTATCGCGCAGATCAAGAAGGGTGAGGAGGTTGTCGGTGGTCGTCACCGCGTGAAGGTCGTCAAGAACAAGGTCGCGGCTCCCTTCCGCGCCACTGAGTTCGACCTTATCTACGGTGAGGGTATCTCAAGAGAGGGCGAGCTGTTGGCGCTTGGCGAGAAGTTTAAGTTTGTGACCAAGTCAGGCGCTTCGTACACCTACCTGCCCCCAGGTGGTGATGCCAGCGCTGAGGTGAAGCTGGGGCGTGGTTACGACGCGGCGCGCACGTTCCTACGCGAAAATACCAAGCTGAAGGAGGAATTGCTGAAGCATATTAGAAAATCGCTGAAGGAGGAGGCGAAGAAGTAGGTATCAAAATTTGAAAGGTGGATCAGAAAAACGGCGCCCGCGAAGCGGGCGCCGTTTTTCTTTACCATACCTATGCGTGCTTTACCTTGCGCGTCAGTTTTCTTAGGTAGTGTAATTCCCTCAATTCGAGCAGTATCAATGCCGCAACACCAAGAAGGATCAAGTAGACACTAGTGACGCGAACGACCTCAATAAGGAAGCCGGATACACTTGGGACGTTATCTGTCTGGGAAACTGTGGTCACGGAAGTACCATCAAGTACATAAGCCTCTGGAACAGCCTGTTGTGGGACACTGAAGGTAACTGCTGCAGCTAAACACCCCGTTTTGTCGGTAGAACATTGGAAAGTGACCTGGGAAAGAGTAACCAGGCTCAAAGAGAGTACTCCTGTCGCCACCAACGCGTTCCCGATTCGTCGAATAGATTTTCTTATTTTCATAGTGCTTTAAGTCTAACATACTCGTACTAGGGCACGGAAAGGGGCCGGCCTTTGGTATTTACTTATATGTCCTGACTCTTAGTCCGACAGAACCTTTCTCGACCGTGTCCCCCTCCAGCGGGTGGACACTAACGCTTCACTGAAGGCTTTCTTAGGATGAAAGACCGAGCCCTTCAGCTCCAGAGTTTCGAGAAAGGTTCAGTCGGACACAAGTCAGGAAAAATACCGAGCTGGCGAGGTCCAGAGTCTCGGAAAGGAGGTGGTGCGACTAAGGACGGGTCAGGCTGCTTTTGGGTGTTGCTGTTTGGAAGTGAGATGGGCCAGGTGATAACCGGCTGAAAGGGCGACTCCTCCGGCGAGGACCAGGGTGAGGGCGGTGAGGAGTTCGCCGTGGGTCGCAGCATTCACGAATGAATTCCAGACAAACTGGGGGGTGTTGCTGAGAGGTACGGAGAGGAAGTTGTGAGTGATGCTCGCCACGTGGAGCCAGTCAGCCAGGAGCACGCCGGCCACGCTGAGGAACATCCCCCGCCAGAACATGGTGTGCAGCACAATACTGAGCGCGTAGGTGTAGTACACGCGACGCATGATGGTTTTTTGCATAGTTGATTGCATATTGTTTATTACCATTTGTGTGGTGAAAAGGTTACTTCCCGACTCTTGCCGATGTACTCAGCGAGAGCGCGCCCCTTCGGCGTCAGCCGTTGGAAGTACCCTTGGGGTGACTATGCGTGGGTGGGTTTGGCTGGGGCACGCAAGGAGCGTACGAGTCGAGGACAGCGGCAGGAGGCGGTTCAGAGTAACACTTCCGCCTCTCCCTCCTTCCCTTCCTTACGAAAGGCGGCTTTGGCGCGGTGAATACGGGCTTTGATGGTGCCGACGTTTTCGCCCGTATGCTCGGCAATGTCTTGGTGCGACCAGCGCTCGAGGTAATGGAGGCGCAGCACGAGCGCAAAGTGTCCCGGCAGGCGCTCGAGGATGCGCTCGATGCCGTCCTTTTTCTCGGCAAAGCCGGAGTGTTCCTTCCACTCGCCATACTGCTGCTCATACTCGGGGTCAATGGCGGTGAAGCGCTGGTTCTCCTTTACGAGCTTTTGGTAACGAGTGAAGGCGGTATTGAGGAGGATGCGGTACGCCCAGGAGGAGAACTTGGCGCCGGCTTGCGGTTCGTACTTGTCGGCATTGAGGTAGATCTTGGTGAAAGCGTCTTGGACCACCTCTTCAGCATCGCGCGGATCACGAATGACACCACGTACCTTACGCAAAAAAGGCTCCTGGTAGCGCTCGACCAGAAGCACAAACAGCCAAGGGGACGTGGTTGATGCGGCAAGGATCCGCTCGTCTTCCCATTCTTGCGCTTCATCTGTGGCTCGAAATCCCAACATATGAGCATAGTAGCACCTGGGGGTAATAGTGAAAGTGGCGCTTTATCTTGCCATCTGGTATAAATAGTCGTTAAAAAATAATCCGAGAACCGTGGCAGTCTTATCATACAATGAGATCACTCTTAAAAAGGTCATCGTCCATGACGGCGAGCCTTGTTTAGTAGTAGATTCTCACGTTTTCCGCAAGCAAAAGCGCAAGCCGGTCAATAACACCAAGCTCAAGAACCTCAAGAACGGTCGACTGCTGGAGGTCACTTTCCACGTCAGCGAGACAGCTGAAGAGGCGGAGCTCGAGACCAAGACCGTAACCTTCATCTACCGCAAGCCGGGTGAGTACTGGTTCCATTTTGCAGGGAATCCTTCAGAGCGCTTCAACTTGAGCGAAGACTTGGTCGGTGATCAGGGACGTTTCCTCAAGGAACGCAGCGATATCGACGCGCTCATCTTCAATGATGAGATCATTGGGCTTAAGCTGCCGATCAAGATGGACCTCAAGGTGAAAGAAGCCATGCCAGCGGTCAAAGGCAACACCTCAAGTGGCGCGCTCAAGGAGGTCACTCTCGAGACCGGCGCCACCGTGATGGTACCGATGTTCATCAATGAAGGTGACATCATTTGTATCAACACTGAGAGCGGCGAATACTCTTCACGAGCGGAGAAGGGGTAAGTCGAGAGTAAAACCAGCCGCCCGCAGTGGTGGACACGCGCTACGCGCAATTCTTTTAGGGGAAGTGTCCAAAACAGCGGGCGGCTGGTTTTTTACTATTCGGAGCTTGATACAGAAAAGGGCCGGCGCGAAGCGCCGGCCCTTTTTGTTTCAGCCTAGTGCTGGATGTATGGCATGAGGGCCATGAAGCGTGCTCGCTTTACAGCGGCAGCAAAGTTGCGCTGCCCTTTCGCTGAAAGGTGGGTGCGACGACGACTCATCATGCGAGCATGTGGATTGACGTTCGCGCGGAGGCGAGCGATATCCTTGTAGTCAATGTGATTGATCGGTGCGTTAATAGTTTCCATAAGTTAATTTTGATTTCAAAGCAATGTCTGATGTTTGCAGCTTTCTAGACAAAAGGATGGCTCAGCTACGAGGCGCAACGAGGTTTGGGAGGAAGACGTATTTGATATACGGCGACCGACAAAACTGAAGTTGCAACAAAGTAGATGGGCTATACCTTTTGGCTAGAATGGGATGTCCTCGGGATTTATTTCTTCCTCTGGATAATCCGGCACCGCCGGCGCCTTTCGATCATCCGCAGCGGCTGGAGCGGCTGCTCCAGCGCTGCTGCTGCCGGCGCCCTTTGGTCCAAACTGTACTCGATCGGCGACTATCTCGGTACGGTACTGCTTCTGTCCATCTTTTTCCCAGCTACTGGTTTGGAGACGGCCTTCTACGAAAGCGCTGTTTCCCTTGGAGAGGTACTTTGCGCTTGTCTCAGCCTGCTTTCCAAAGACCACGATATTGTGGAAATCGCTGGATTCCTGACGCTTCCCCTCCCGATCGGTATACACGCGATTGGTGGCGATGCCAAAGGAACAGACCGACATCCCACTCGGGAGGACCTTTAGTTCCGGGTCTCGGGTGAGATTCCCATATACCATTGCTTTGTTGAGATACATAATTGATTGGATCGTTACGTTAGGTGAATATCCGGCTATTATACCTTGTCCCCCGACGCTACTCCAACTTCCGTTTCCTCAGCCACCACTTCATCTTCTACCGCTTCAACCTCTGCCTCAGCTGCGACAACCTCCTCGGTATCGAGGTCGATGGTGCGAACCTTTTGCGAAGCCATGGCCTCGTGGTAGTAGAACGGATGCGCTTCTTCAGCCTTAGTGAGCTTGATGAGCAGGTGACGAAGGAGCTCCTTCGTTCCCTCGACCACCTCCGTGATCGCAGCGATCTCGGCTGGATCTACCTGGAAGCGGACCCATCCGAAATACGCGCTGGTAAATTTGCGGTTGCGACCCTCGAGATGCTTGACGATCTCGTAGGCTAGCTCAACCCGGTCTGGTGCTTCCTCGATTCCGAGGGTACCGCCGTGTTTAGCGATGGTGTCTTTGAGCTTAGCAAAGACAGCCGCTACTTCCCCTTCAGCAACCGTTGGAAGTACGTGGAAGGCGAGCTCGTAAGAGGCCGCCTCAGCTGCTGGCATGTTTTCTTTATCCATTTTTTGTTTGTTATGGCCGGACGACAGGCGTCTGACCACTACTTGATAACGGCAGAACAGTACCACACCTTCCCTCTGCCTTCAAGGCCGCTTCATGGTAGAATGGTCTCTATGAAATTGTCGTCTGACGCTGTGCTGTACCTAGCTGGAATTATCGCGGTCGTTGGCGTGGTCGGCAGCACCTACTTGGCCATCAAGACCCAGGGTCAAAATGAACAGATCGAAACTCTGTTGCAGGAGCGTAATGCCCTGTTGCTCCAAACCAACCAAAAGAATGCCGAACTGGCGGTCGCTAGCACGACCATCGATGAGCTTCGTGGCGAACTTACCACCATTAAAGAAGAATTGGAGGAGCTAGCTGATGACTACCGGGACGAGAAAGATCGAAATGAAGAATTCGAAGACCAGATCCGCGATCTCGCGGGCACGCTTGGCGACCTCGACAAGCTCGCCAAGACCGATGAGGAGCTCCTCGCCAAATATTCAAAGGTCTACTTCCTCAATGAGAATTACACCCCCGCTCGCCTGAAGCAGATCGATGAGCGGTACATTCTCCCCGGCAAAAAAGATCAGTACTTCCACGCTGAGGTGATCGGTCACCTGGAAGACCTGATCGATGCTGCTGCTAAAGACGACATGGACCTGAAGATCGTTTCGGCCTATCGTTCGTTTGATGAACAGGTCGACCTCAAAGGTCAGTTCACGCAAGTGTATGGTACTGGCGCCAATGCTTTTTCGGCCGACCAAGGCTACTCGGAACACCAGCTCGGCACGACCGTCGACCTCACCAACCCAGTGGTCGGTGGCGCATACAACAGCTTCAAGGATACCGAGGAGTACCAGTGGCTCCTAGACAATGCCTACAAGTACGGTTTCATCCTCTCCTACCCCGAAGGAAATTCCTTTTATATATTTGAGCCATGGCACTGGCGTTTTGTCGGCACCGAACTCGCGCGTGACATGCACCGCAGTGGTGAAAGTTTTTACTCTCTCGACCAGCGCAAGATCAACGAGTACCTCTTGAATTTCTTTGAGTAAATAGACAAAGTCCGATTTCTGTTGTATTTTTCCAACAGTCTGTTCTTTTCTATTCAAGGAGGTTTCCATGCATCTGCCAGATATCTTTTCTTTGGTCGACATTGTGCACGCCGCTGGTGCGCCCATTCGTCAAAATTTTCGTTTATTCCATCACGCAACTCTCAAAACGGACAACACGCCAGTGACTGATATTGATCTGGCGGTTCATCAGAAGCTCCTCGATTGGACGAGCACCCTCACTCAAGTGGGATACATCGGCGAGGAAGGCGACCTGTTTCATCGCAACTTCCCTTATGCTCTCTACGTCGACCCGCTTGATGGGACTGCCGCGTATTTACGAGGTTTAGCAGCCACAACGGTCGCGGTCAGTCTGATGAAACGTCGGAGCGACACTCGGTGGGAACCGATCATGAGTGTCATTCATGACCCTATCACCAGGTGGACCTGGGCCGCGACCAAAAACGGCGAAGGTTTTGTGCAACAAGTGCGCGGCAGTGAGAATCTCTACTCCCCGCAGCAAGTTGTTCCTCGACCTTCTGCTTGGCGGGTGACTGCGGTGGCGTGGCGAGGCGCTCCCTGCAAACTGGAAGCGATCCGCGTTGCGCTGCTGGCCGAACCCGGCATGGAGCACCAGTCGTTTGGAGCTACTGCTATCGGGGGTGGTCTCATTGCCTCTGGACTCACTGACGCCATACTCTTTGGCGGCAGAAGCGCGGTCGAGACCGCGGCGATGTCGCTCATTGTGCAGAGCGCCGGCGGTGTCGCCACTGATCTCTCCGGCACACCACTTGGGTCCTACGAACTGGTCGAACACGGCGGAAAGTTTGATTTCTTGCTCCCCCATGGTTCGATCAGGTCTTCCAGCCAAACGTTGACCGACCGATTGGTCGAGATCGTGAAGCGGGTGCAGTGATGAGTTGCTCTTGTATTTTCGGGCCGTTGGACTTCGTCAAACGGCCCGTTTTTTATTACAACCAACCCTTCACTTCGGGTAGCCGTTCTAGGTACCGCTTTGTCACCTCCTCCTTCCCTGTCACCGACCCGAAGTGCGCGATCGAGATCATGTGCGCAAAAGCGTGTGTGAAGCCGTAGCTATGTGCCGGCAGCGCGGTGATGTTGAAATATTCGAAGTAGCCTTTCTCAAGGTGTTTCGCGAATTCGATCGAATGAAGCGCCTCCACGTTGACCATGAGGTTGCTGAGGTTAGCGTGCGGCAAACCAAACCACCAGCAACTCATTGGCGGCAAGAGATCGATGAATTGTGGCTTACCATCTTTGAAAAAGACATTCTCGTCGTGATTATCAATGTTAACGGTGAGCTCACCGCCCTTGAGTGACTCATATTCCCCGCGATGTTTTGCCAAGTGTTGGTCGAACAATTCTAAGACTTCTGCTTCCTGCACCGCCGTAGAAAATTCGGCCGGGAGCCAAGCGGTGAACTGCTTGAGAAAGGCTACCCGCTCGGTGGCCAGGTCGTACCAATTGAGCGTGTCCGGGGCTTTGACCGGACAAGTATCGACTGCCCGGGCCGTTTCGTAGCCGAGGAGAAAAAGGCTTTCGGTGTCGATCTCGTCACGCAGGAGACGTTCATGCAGATTGGTATCGAAATCAAGACGACTCATCTGCACCAGGGTGTAGACGGAGGTACCATCATACGGCAATATTTCGGCTTTCCCCTGCCGATAGTAGACCGAATAGAGCTGCCGGTATACCGCGTCGCTAAAATGTTGATTGAGTGAAAAGTCATGGGCGAGGAAAGCTGTTCGGCGGTCGGTCGGCGCGAGTACCCCTTTGATGAAGTGATCTTTGTCGTCGTGGGTCTTATAGAGTTTGTAAACGGTGTCGCCATAGAAAAACACGTGCGCCAGGCCAGATTCGATGACTTCAGTTGGGCGACCGTGGAGCGCGCCGGTCACTTCTCCGTTGCAGATCGCCTCCCAAATGAGGCGGTCATACTTGGTAGACCAATCGATAGTGATACTCATAGAGAAAGCCTATACTGTCGCTTCGCGTTCTCTACGAGCTGCGCCCGTACCACTTCTTCATCCTCGCCTCTGAGCGCGGCGATCTTTTTGTACACCTCCTTGACCATCCAGGGTTCGGCGCGCTGGCCACGGTGTGGCACTGGTGCGACGTACGGACAGTCGGTCTCGGCGTGGATGTGTGTCAGCGGCGCGGTTTTTAAGAGCTCGGCGTAGTCTGTGGCGAACGTAATGA
>CAZFSB010000031.1:0-12185 GCA_964521645.1 uncultured Candidatus Saccharibacteria bacterium
TCTTCTCCCTCCCTACCCACCGGTGTTGTTTATGTGGGGGGGTGGGGTTCGGGCGGCTGGGGCGCCGGGGGCCCCGCCGCTGGCCACCTGGTCGAGAAGCTGCTCAAGGCCGACATCCAAACGCACTACATCCCCTCTTTCCAGCGCAACATGTCGGCGCTTGATGACCTCCGCGCCCTCTTCGCGGTCTGGCGACTCCTCCGCCTGACCAAGCCAGCGGTGCTGCACGTGAACAGCTCAAAAGCCGGCGGCATTGGCGCGCTCGCTGGTCGACTGAGCGGAGTGCCACAGATCGTTTTCACCTCACACGGCCTCACCATGGATGAAACCTGGCGCCCCCGGTGGCAGCGCATCCTCATCACTTTTGGTACCTGGCTCACCCTATTCTTATCACACCGCAGCATCATGGTATCGACCGAAACCTACGAACGGGCCCGACAGCTACCGGTCGTGGGCAAGAAAGTGACTCTCATCAAGAATGGCATCGATGAAACTGCCCTTCTGGAACGGAAAGCGGCGCGAGCTTCACTACAAGAGTACTTCCATTTCCATAGTCGTCAAAAGACTCCTTGGAAATCAGGTTGTGCCGCGGCACCCCTCCCTCCCAGCGCGGTCTGGATCGGTGGCATCGGCGAGCTCCACCCCAACAAAAATTGGCACGCCGCCATCATCGCCATGAACACCCTCCCCGCTCACGCGCACCTGATCATCATCGGTGAAGGTGAAGAGCGCCCGGCACTAGAGCGCCTCATCAAGCACCACCATCTGCAAGGCCGCGTACACTTGGTGGGCTACCTCGACGCGGCTCAGTATTTATCTGCATTTGATATTTTCATCCTCCCATCGATCAAGGAAGGGCTCCCCTACGTCGTCCTCGAGGCGGGCTTGGCGGGGCTTCCGGTTGTCGCCAGCGACCTCCCCGGCCTTCGTGACATCATCGAGACCGGAGAAACAGGGCTCCTGGTCACCCCCACTCCTCAGCTTTTTGCGACCACGCTGGAGATGCTCGTTCGTGATGAAGGCATGCGACGTCGTCTAGGAAAGGGACTTCAAGACAAGGTACGAAAAGATTTTTCGATCGATCGGATGTGCGACGAAACTTTCACCCTCTACGGTTCAAGCACACTCGCGGTCTGATACTTCGCGGGCGCATAGCGACGCATTCCCATCACCATTCCCACCGCCAAGAACTCTGTGAGAAGATGTGAACCGCCGTAGCTCAAGAACGGAACCGTGGTACCCGTGACCGGCAGCAAGCCGATGTTCATGCCGATGTGCACAAAGAAGTGGGCGACGAAAAGAATGCAGACACCCGCCGCAAACAAGCGCTCGAAGTTGGTCGCACCTTCGATCGCATGCTTCAGCAGACGCCAGACGACCAGACCAAATAACCCGAACAGGAGAAGCACCCCGACCATCCCCCACTCTTCCGCGTACGCCGCGAAGATGAAGTCTGTCTCATACTCCGGCAAGAACAGTAGTTTTGATTGAGTGCCATACCCCACACCCTTTCCAAACCATTGCCCCGAACCAATAGCGACCGTTGACTGGTAGGCGTTGTAGCCGGCCCCTTGAATATCTGAGAGTGGGTCAAGGAAGGTCAAGATGCGGTCCTTTTGATAGTCAAAGAACACGAACTGCCACATCAGACCAAACACGACCGTACCAAGCAAAAAGACCGTCAGCAGGTGGCGAAGCTTAATGCCTGATACCAGCACCAGGCCGAGCCACACGAAAAAGAGAATGATCGCCGAACCAAAGTCGGGCTGAATGAACACCAGGCCAAAGATCCCAAGCGCGTAAATACCAGAAACAATGATGTGTCTAAAATCTCCGATGAGCTCGTGACGCTTGGCAAAGTACTTGGCGAGCACAATGATAAGAATGAGTTTTGCTGGGTCGGATGGCTGGAATGAAAAGAAACCGAGGTCAAAGCGGCTCTGCGCCCCCAGGGTGATCTCGCCAACGAACAAGACCATGATCAGCAGCGTGATCACTCCCAGGTATAAATAAAAAGCGGTATTTCCCAGGCGGAGAAAACGGTAGTCTGGGATGATGGCCAAGAATAAGGCGACCACGGCAAGACCGATCCAGATCAATTGCCGATCGAAGTAACCGTTGTCGCCCACGTGTGAATACATGGTTACCAATCCCATGAGGGAGAGTCCCAAAACACTCACAAATAGCGTAAGGTCGAAACCGGCAAACAGTGTCCGCAGTTGGCTCATGGCTGCTATTGTACGCTACTTCTCTCTCTCGTGAACTTGCCAGCTTTAGCGGAGTGGCGCAAAGTTGGTCTTTGTCTTCGCGATCACATCGATCTTGGTCGGTCCAACCGCGCACAGGGATGAGGTAATTTCTGCATAGATGCTCTCCAGATCGGCGGCAGATGGCGCGAAATAAGCGTTGGTGGTGTCACTGGCAATCGAGCGGACGAAGGTTTGATCGACCCCTGCCCCAAGGCCGATAGCGTACACTTCAAAACCGTCATCACCGAGTCTTTGTGCTACTTGCATAGCCCCAGTGACAACATCTTCATCTCCCGCACTAGTTGGCAGACCGTCTGTGAGCAACACGACCACGCGGCGAGCATCATTGTTGTGTCGAAGCGAGTTCAACTCTCCCTGCGCGGCCAACAACGCCGCTACGGTATTAGTGTAGCCGGTCTCTTCCACCGGATCGATACTGAGACCAAGGACACCATTAGCAACCGCTCCATGGAGACCATTGAGTTCGGTCACTACTTCGGCCTCGCTCGCAAAGGTGACCACAGCCACCTGGTCGTCCTCCTTGAGTGACTGGATGAACTTCGCAGCGGCTTCCAGCGCTGCTGTGACCGGTTGCGGCGGTTCTCCCCCATCATTATTCATACTTCCGGAAAGGTCGATCACGACGGCCACGTCGGTCGGGATGATACAGCTTTTGACGGTCTTCGCGATGGTCTGCGGCCAGGTAAATACGATATCCTCGGTACTGCGAGCGGCGATGCTCTCGAGGATCGTCTGTGAGGCGGTGACTGGTTCCCCTCCCTCATTGAAAATAGTGGCAACGATCTCAACGTCGCGCGCTTCTGATAACTCAGTGTTCTCGATCTTCACATCAAGCCGCGGCCGCTCATCAGCCCCCGTGAGCTTGATGTCGACCGAACGAAATTGTCCTCTTCCTACCGAGGCCGGTATCCACAGTGGAGCTGGTTTGAGGTCGATCTCTGTTCTGGTCACCTCAGCTTTCCCTTCCGTGAAGACCCTTCCTTCGAAGATCGGATAGATGCTATTCGGGGGGAGGATGGTCGTACCGGAACGCTCTGCCACGACACTTCCTTGTTCGTTGAGAAGCCGGAAGGTGTATTCGAGGGCCGGGGTAGCGGCAGTTTGATTGACGTTCTCAACATAGGCGACCGCGTTGTACTGGCCTTCAACCACCTCAAAACTCTTGACCCATACCACTTGCGGCTGGATCACTGTTGTTGAACATATCTGCACACACAGACCGCCGCAGTCAACACCCGTTTCAGCACCATTCTCCTTTCCATCAAAACAGTTGGCTGGCTGGTAGAAATTACTGAAGTAGATGAAGGCGCCGACCAGTACCCAGACCGAAGCAAAGCCCAGTCCATACTGAATACGCCTTCCCACTGCCCACAATCGAATACCATAACTCATGTACCCGTTATTGTACCAGACCGCGACCCGAAGGAGCCGCTCGTATTACACAAAGACCCGCCGGTACGGCGGGTCTTTGTGTACGCAAAGCGCTCGGGCTATATCTCTTCGATCCGTCCGATCACCTCGACGGTGGTCGTCACGGAGAAGACCGTACCGGTACTCGGCTCAGTACAGCGGAGTAGATAGGTTGATTTAGACTCGAGTGAACCCGTCACCAATGAGCCGACCGCACCGTTTACACTAGGGTCAAACTGGTGCGCTGCCTGAGGGCCGCGAATCACACAATCCATCGGGAACAACGCGTTGGTGTTCCAGCGGAGACGCGTCGTCTGTCCACTCCGGAGCAACTTTGGTTCAGCTACCAATTCGAGTCTTGGGTCGGGCACAGGAATGGTGATAAGGAAACTGGTTTCGTTGTCATCCTCGCTCTCCTCCACCACCGTGTCAAGAACATCTGCCTTCACGATCACCCGGTGCGTTCCAAATGGTACGTTGCTAGCCAAGTACAGTGAGGTGAGCGGGGTGTCAGTTCCTGCCTGAAGACCACCGCTAATTTGATCGTTCACTATTTCATCATTCGTTCCATTGGCGTCACGGTCGAGCAGCAGACGATTGGTGAAACTGCCAGCATCTGTTTCTCCTTCATTGCGAATACTGTACTGAACGTACACCGTGTCATACACACCAGTCATGAGGTTAAACACGGTCGATGGACTGAGACTCACTCCAACTGGCATGAGGTTGGCTAGAGTTGGTTCGCTATCGACATCATCCTCGTCATCGGCGGGTGGGTCTTCTGGAATAATGGTCAACACACAGGTTGAGCCGTCCCAGGTCGTACCATCGATACACGTTGCCGTAGGGGTGGTTGTGTCCAGAATTGTCCCGCCATCGCGAGCCTGGATCCGGTGTGTTCCTCGTGCAATGGTCTGCACCTCTTCGGTACCCCGCTCTTGATTTCTGTACTGCACGTTCTCTGTTTCGTTGTATACGTTTGGCGTCGTCGCTGCCTGAATATCCCAGGTGAGCTTGATCGGACAGGTAGCAGCACCAGCTGGAATTTCACAAGAAGTAGCGGTTATCGTCGCGCTCGGCGCAGTGATCGGCGCGCAGACACTCCCATTCCACTGACTGCCGTCTTCACAAGTACCGATGAGTGGTGTCGTCGCCAGCGCGTCGGTCGCGTTGTACGCGACCACCACATTGACTCCTCCGGTGATCGTGCGAGACTCACTCGCTCCGATCGGATCATAACTATAGATAGTATTGAGGGTAACGTTCCGCACGACCGGCTCTGTGGCGTGATCGATCTGCCAATTGATCGTCGCGACGCAGGTACTCTCGCCCACCGCGATCTCGCAGCCATTACCGGAAATGGTCGCGGTTGGCGCGGGAATAGTAGAAACGCAACTCGCGCCATCCCAGACCGCGCCATCCGGACAGACAACCGAGAGCGGCAAATTACCAAGCGCTGAAGCGGTCACGCCATTATTGATCACGTAGCCACGAACATTCATCAGCTTGCTTCCCGGAGTTGAGTAGCCGGCAATAGTTCGATCGAACATCGCAAACCCGCCTCCACTATATGGATCTAAATTAAAACTCCCGATGGTCTGCATCACCCCTTGTCCATCGCGCGCTTCGAGGCCGCCGGCTTGAATGGCGTTACCACATCCGGTCACAAAGGCGGCACCAAATAGCCGCACCGGCTCATCAACGAGGTAGGTGCTCTTATTGGTATTGACAGTGAAGGTGATCGTGTCGTACCCCGATGGAATGCTGAGGGTGAGCGCTTCAGCTGCCGGCACACCCGCCGTCAAGAAGAAGCTACCACCAAGCACGAGAGAGACGAGCAGACCATGGAGCGTCACCCCTGGTACGGTGTAACGAGCACTGGTTGGTTCATAGGTGTTGAGCGGAGCAGGGATTCGTCTGGTTCGGAAAAGAGGTACCAACCTGATCGCCACAATACTCAGGACGATGATCAGTACGATTAGAGACACCGCGAGCACGAGTGCGTCGACCGGAGTTGCCGGCGCTTGCAGCTCTTCATGCACGACAGTTGCGGTATACTCGTAGGCTTCCGTCGCCAGACCAAGGCCGGTGAGTGTAGACAATCCGACGATCACCTGCGGCTCAACACAGTGGCGCGTGACCGGTATCGAGACCTGCGACACGGCACTACCGCTCTGGAGCCCGACCACTGTAGGGGCTGAACAGAAGGCGCCGGTCTTATCAGCGAGAGCCACCTGCATCGAGAGTGGACCGACCTCGGTTCCTCCTCCCCGTGATCCCGCAAAGGCATCGGCAGCGACCGACCAGGTGACCAGCAGATTCGCTACTTCCCCACTGACATAGCTCGCTTTATCAAAAACGACATTCTGGACGGTCGCGCTTTCGCCCTGGACCACATAGTGAATAGCTACCAAGCTAGAGATGATCTCTCCCGTTTTACTATCCACGATACGCATGGCGGCGTCATACGCCTGCGCCTGTGTTGCTGTAGGTACCACGAAGGTTACCGGGGTTGCTACTCCTGGCTCAAGAATGACCGATTGCTTGACGGGGACCGCGGTCTCGGTGATCGGCCCGTAAAGGGACCGCTCGTAATTCGTGAACTGCGGTGTGATCTCACGTGGTTCAGATCCAGAAAGCGACGCAACACAGGAGACCGCCACCGATTCATCGGCGGCAATATCCACCCCCGCCGCGAGCGCGTGTGTTTCCCCGGCTACCTCGATCACACAATCAGTCAGCGTGACGCTATCGCCACTTCCTTGCAAGACGACCAAGCCGGCATTGCTGAGCGAGAGAAGCATACCGCTCTCGGTCTTGGCAACCACCCACACTTCGTGAACACCAGTTAGAAACGATGGAGCGCGATACGTCACCGCAACAGGAAGGGTCTCCCCCGCACCTAGCGTCACTACTTTCTCCCCGTACACCGCTACGTCAACCAATGTTCGCTTCCCTTCTTCACTATTGAAAATCTCGATGCCGTAGACGACGCCTGGTTGCACTCCAACTTCATTATATAGATTGAAGAGCACAGTTACTTCGTGGCCGCTTTGCATCACGATCTCTGCGTCGGTGATGTTCGTGGTGGCTACCACTGTTGGCCGAACGACGAGTTCCTCACCGGCTGCACCGGACACGGAAACAGCCTCCGCGGCAAGCGGCTGCACGGTTGTGGTCTCGGCTCCCGCGACAACGGGAAGAAGAACGGTCACAAAAATTGCGAGTGACCCAAAAAGGCACTTGGTAGATACCATAGGTATACGATCGATAATTTAATAAGGTGAGAGGCGCTCGCCTCCGGGGAGAACTAGCAAATGAGCAAGATGCCAAAACTATACCTACTTATTGAAATTAGTCAATAGCACTACCGGTTACTTCATCCTTACACAACAAAACTAACCGTTTGCTCCGCCCACCACCCCAACACCGCCCTCCGCAAACGCTTAGTTTTATTGTGTGCAGACGTGTGGATTTGAAGCACTACGAGGCCAAATAATTCTTTACTGTGCTCGCCAGCATCTTTGTATTCGCGATGAATTTCTCCTCATCAGGTTCCAGCAGGGTGAAGCGGAAACCATAAAAAGTTGAGTTGAAACCACCCATGAGCGGCACCACGCAAAGGCCGGTCGAACCAAGCAGGTAGTACACAAATCGTTTGTCGAGTTTGATGTCGGTAGCTACTAATTTCTCCACCAACTCTTTGACCGCGCTGTTCTCGATCGGAAGCGTTTGCGTCTCATTTAGCACCCCCTCTTTGAAGACTGCCGTCATGTAAAACGCTCCTTGCGGTTTATGCACGATGAGTTCGGGTACAGCAGCGAGTATCTCTGCGGCCAGGTCAGCCCGTGCTTGATAGCGCTTATTGCGCTCGGCCAAATACGGATAGTAGCGTGCGTCACTCATAACCGTTGGAATGAGGCGCTGTGGGAGCGTGGTTGAACACACCTCAAGCATCTTAGCGTCGATGAGCGATTTGCAGTAGCGGTCGAAGTCAGCGTCTTTGTCACGGTTGTAAAACTCGATCCAGCCACAACGCCCACCCGGCCACGGGAACTCTTTCGAGATGCCTCGCATGGCGATGGCTGGTACATCACCAATGACCACCGCGAGTTTGCAGTACGGCGTTCCTTCATACACAAGATTGGAATAGATCTCATCGGACACAATGAACAGTTTGTACTCTTTAGCAATGGCAACAATGTTCCGCAGCGTCTCTGGCGAGTATACAAAGCCAGTCGGGTTGTCGGGGTTCACGATGAGGATCCCAGCGATGTGCGGATTCTCTTTTATCTTACGCTCTAGTTCAGCCAGGTCTGGTTGCCAGTTGTTATGCGGGTCAAGCGAGTAGGTATAGTGCGGACTATCGGCATGAGCGGCTTCGGCCGAAGAGTGGGTCGGATACGCCGGGTTTGGTCCAATGACTCGGGCGGCTGGATGCAAGTGCTCATAGATCTTCGCGATGGCGTCTCCAAGTCCATTGAAGAAGAGAATGTCGTCGGTCGAAATTTGAATACCACCCTCAAGATTTCGCTCTTTCGCGATGTACGCACGGGTCGCTAAAAGTCCCTTGGTCGGTGAGTAACCGTAGGTTGCATCTTCCTTGAGCGCCTCAGCGACGTACTCTTTTATCCACCCGGGTATTGCCTCCCCCTTGGCAACCGGGTCGCCAATATTCTCCCAGGTGATCGGCTGGCCGAGCGCTTTTATCTGATTGGCAACCTCGACGATCTCACGTATCTCGTAGACCAGTTCGTCGGCTCCGGGGTGGGTAATAGTATTTCTCATTTTTTAAGTATATCGGAAAAGACCCAGAACCGAAAAGGCACCGACACGATTCTCTCCTACCCATAACCACTCCCCTCGAGTCGTACGCTCCTTGCGCGCCCCAGCCAAACCCTCCCGCGCATAGTTGCTACTCCCTGAGTGAAGTGGCTATGGATAGGCAGAGAAGCGTACAGAAACATCGATCAAAAAATAATGCCTTTACAACACAAAACCCCTCATGTGATATGAGGGGTTGGGACACGAACTGATGAACTTGGAAGTTATAACGCTCAAATCAACTTCGTGTCTGTGCACTGCTACTGAAGACGTCGGGACCGATAGTCTTCTCTTACTTCTTCACTACTGTCATCATCGTTGTCATGAAGATCATAATCAGACAATGATGGCTTACGTGCTGAAGAAAGTGCTGCTTGGCTGCAACGTTCCAACACCTGGAGATAGTCAATGATGTCATCTTCATATAGTGCTGGGTCTTCACGAAAATTTGGTGCGTTGATCTCTTCTTTTTCCATGTAATTCTCCTCTGTACGTTAAAGAACTGTTACGAACCATTTCGTAACTTGGCGAGTGTACCCCATAAATCATTACATTTCAACAAAAAAACCACCTTTCGGTGGTTTCTTAAGGAGAATCAAATGTTCGACCTAAAATTAAGGAGAGTTTACTCGACTATAATTTTGGAAGCACCCTTGTGGTGCAAGTTGCTTAAATTGTAATAAAACAAAACTCTGCAAAATTTGCAGAGTTTTGTTAAGGAGAATCAAATGCTCTAAGTTGGCGCCTACCTACTCTTCCCCTTGCGGAGTACCATCGGTGGTAGTGAGCTTAACTGCCGTGTTCGGAATGAGAACGGGTGTACCCCCACCCCCAAAGCACCAACTTACAATATTCGATCCTGATCGTTGTTCGCTCGCGTGAAATGGTCCTGACCAGAAGAAACTTGTTCTGGTCAGGAGGAAATGGTCGAGGTGGCAGGATTCGAACCTGCATGGGTGTCTCCAAGGGAGGGAAAACACTGCCTGCCGGGTTCGGCCACACCTCGTGAAAACCATTTCACGCGATCGAATTTGCATATTCATTTTTTGGTAACAACACTTCTTCACTCAAATCTATACATGATGTACAGCGTTCCCTATGGGAAGCTACACCCTATTAGTACACCTCGGCTGAACACATTACTGTGCGTACACCTAGTGCCTATCAACCAGATCATCTCTCTGGGGGTTTAATGATTTCTAATCTTGGAGTTGGCTTCCCGCTTAGATGCTTTCAGCGGTTATCCATTCCGAACATAGCTACTCGGCGTTGCCACTGGCGTGACAGCCGATAGACCAGAGGTTCGTTCATCCCGGTCCTCTCGTACTAGGGACAAATCTCCTCAAAAATCGACGCCTGCAGTAGATAGGAGACCAACCTGTCTCACGACGGTCTAAACCCAGCTCACGTATCTTTTTAATTGGCGAACAGCCAAACCCTTGGGACCTGCTCCAGCCCCAGGATAAGATGAGCCGACATCGAGGTGCCGAACTGTGCCGTCGCTATGGACGCTTGGGCACAACTAGCCTGTTATCCCCAGGGTAACTTTTATCGGGTAATCTCCGGCGGCATCTAAAGCCAACCATCGGTTCACTATGCTCCGCTTTCGCGTCTGTTCGTCACCTACGACTCACAGTCAAGCTGGTTTATGCCATTACACTATCGCCACGGTTTCCATTCGCGGCTAACCAACCTTGAGACCCCTCCGTTATTCTTTGGGAGGGTAGCGCCCCACTAAAACTGCCTGCCAGACACTGTCTCCCATAGGTTTTGCCTATGGGGTTAGAGACTACCAAAATAAAGAGAGGTATTTCACTGGCGACTCCATGGTACCCGAAAGCCCACTTCAAAGTCTCCCTCCTATGCTACGCATTAATTCAATAGCCCCAATATCAAGCTACAGTAAAGCTCCTGGGGTCTTTTCGTCTATCTGCAGGTACCCGGCATCTTTACCGGGATTGTATTTTCACCGAGCAGGTCCTCGAGACAGTTTCCCACTCGTTACGCCATTCGTGCACGTCGGAACTTACCCGACAAGGAAATACGCTCTATATTCCCTTCTCCCTTACAATTGCTTGCAAAGGCATTTCACAATAGGACTCTATCTTCACCCACGGCATGATCCGTTGCGGGTGTGCAACATTTGGTCTCTTGTTGGTTGCATTTGGACTTCTCCTTCTTTTCAGAAAGGAAAGGTAACTATGGCTAGGCTGTCTAACCTATAATCGTTCTAGTCCGTAGGACGTACTTCCCGAAGGAAATGCGCCCTACCTTAGAACGATTATAGTTATCGCTGACATTTACTGGGGCTTATACAGTCCAGCCCAACAATCCGAAGACCATTGGACCCCCCGTATTTAACCTTCCAGCATAGGTCAGGCGTCACCCTCTATACATCCACTTTCGTGTTAGCAGAGAGCTGTGTTTTTGTTAAACAGTCGGCAGGAAATCTTTCGCTGCGGCCCTTACCCCGAAGGGTTTGGGCGGACCTTATCCCTAAGTTACGGTCGCTTTTTTGCCGAGTTCCTTGAGGACCTCTCACTCGTTCGCCTTAGTCTTCTCGACTCTACCACCTGTGTCGGTTTGCGGTACGGAACCATTATGTTTAACCCAAACGAAGTTTTTCTCGGAAGCGTGCTCCCCACATTCCCTTGGCCGTAGCCGCAGGTTCAGACTCTACTTGGGTTATATCTGCCGGATTTGCCTAACAGACGCCCTCATAGCTCCAGCACCAATCCAATAAGATGCTGTGGGTACAACGCTCCGTCCCTCCATAGGAACATAAAAGTGTGCAGGAATATTAACCTGCTATCCATCGGGTCCCCCCTTCGGGATTCCCTTAGGACCGACTAACCCTTCGCTGATCACCATCGCGAAGGAAACCTCGGTATTTCGGCGGGCAGGGTTCTCACCTGCCTTGCGGTTACTTGTGCCGGCATTCTCACTTCGCATCGCTCCACCGCGGCTCTCGCCTTGGATTCATCGCAATACGAACGCTCTCCTACCACTCGTACCAAAGGTACGAATCCGCAGTTTCGGTATCATACTTGAGCCCCGATCATTTTCGGCGCGAGGACTCTCGACCAGTGAGCTGTTACGCTTTCTTTAAAGGATGGCTGCTTCTAAGCCAACCTCCTGGCTGTTGAGGAATCCTCACCTCCTCGTTTTGCACTGAGTATGAATTTAGGGACCTTAACTGGCGATCTGGGCTGTTTCCCTTTTGACCAATGGAGCTTCGCCCCCATAGTCTAACTGCCGTGCTATAACCTACTGGTATTCGGAGTTTGATAAGAAAGACGAGATTTCTCCCTGTTCTTTCTTTCCAGTGCTCTACCCCCAGAGGGACCACACGACGCCAACCCAAAAGCTGTTTCGGAGAGAACCAGCTATTACGGAATTCGATAAGCTTTTCACTCCTTACCACAAGTCATCCGATGGTTTTGTACGGCCAACCGGTTCGGGCCTCCACGACCTATTACAGTCGCTTCACCCTGCTCATGGCAAGCTCATCCCGCTTCGGGTCGTACCCCTACCCCATATTCGCGCTTTTAACGCTCGCTTTCACTGTGCCTCCGTGGGATTGCCACTTAGACAAGGGATAAAGGTACACTCGCCGGCTCATTCTTCAATAGGCACGCCGTCGCCCCGCAGGGCTTCGACTCCTTGTAGATGTATGGTTTC
>CAZFSB010000032.1:0-12001 GCA_964521645.1 uncultured Candidatus Saccharibacteria bacterium
ACCGCCCCTAGTACCGCCCTCCGCAAATGGTGGGGTACAATCTTGCGGGCAAGGGCCCTCTACGATCCCAAGATCTGGATCTCCTGGGCCAAGCGACTCTTGCGGTTCATCACCTGGTCGCCGTAAAAGGCATTAGCTGGATTGGTCGCCCCACCCCAGCCGGCGTAGTAACGCAGCGCCGCCAGGCGGTCGCCACTGTACGAACCATTAGCGCCATTGTCACGAAGCAGAAGCGCGGTCGCGATGAAAGCATCTTTATTATTGAATGGGTTAGCTGGTGTATTGTTGCCATTGATGCGACGGATCGCGTCAGCGTCTTTGCTATATACCCAGCCGCTGCCGTTATTGACGATGCCGCCGTAGATAGCCCAGGTGGAAGGAATGAACTGCGATGGACCCATCGCCCCACCCCAACCGACCCGTGAACCATTTTGGATGATCGGACAAGAGACGGTGCGCGTGTAGGGATCAAAACCAAGGATGCCGGAGATCGCCAAGAAGACTGGTTCGTCGCGTGTCGGATGCATGACCGGCCGCGCGCTTTGGTTGTCCGTGAAAAGACAGTTACCAAGATTCGAACCAATGTTCGTCTCCTGTTCCAGAATGGCAAGGATGAGAGCCGCATCAACTCCCGTCACGCGCGCAGCGTACTGAGCGAGCGACACCGCTTCGGGGAACGGAATCCCTCCCCCACCACCAAGAAGACTGAAGAGCGCGTTACGCAGCTGCGCTGCCGTCTTCCGCTGTGAATCAAGCAGTGTTTGGTACTGTCGCTCCTCTCCTTTGGTGACGGTCAGGATCTGCTCCTTCTCCCTTTCCTTCGCTTCGATCTCTCGCTTCTGTAATTCTTGGATGCGTTTCATCTCAGCTTCCGCCTCTTGCTTGGTCTCGAGTTCATTCTTCTGAGTGACGGTGTCTCGGCGAATGTCGCGCAAGACCGCGAGTGACTCATTGAGTGATTCTTTAATTGACTGGAAGGTGGCCACGTCATCGAAGAACTCTGAGAAATTCTTTTTACTGAGCATAACCTCCACCAAGGAATACTCTTCTATGAAAGCCGACTTTCGTACCAGATCAGCCAGTGACACCTGCTGCTTATCGAGCCGCTCGGCGAGAATATCGAGCACCACTTCCTTCTCTCCGATCTGGTCGGAGAGCTGGGCGATCGCCACCGCCCGGGCTTGGATACCTAGCTGCGTCTTTTTTATCTCCCCTTCAATGATAGAGATATCACGCTCGAGGGTTTGTCGTTCCATCTTCTTATCTTCCACCAAGCGCTCTTGTGTGAGGATCTGTCGCTCAACATTTTGCAGCTCCGTTTCGAGTCGCTTACGACGCTCCGCGTCTGTTTCACTAGAGACCAGGTTTGGCGGGACGAATAGCGCCACTACGAAAATACCAACTATGAACGTACGTATCATAGTTGGTATTATACCAGAAGCCGTGAGCGTGCCACTCTCGACAATCCTCTTTATGTGGCCTCCTCTGTCTTGCCTTTTTGCTCCACTTCGATAGCGCCCATATCGATCTCTGGCGCAGCTTCGGCCGTGGCCGGGGTTTGCTTGGCCGCATTCACCACCGCGACCGGGTCTTCTGGTGCTGCACTCACCTTCACGCTAGCCGGCAGACCAAGATCACTGACGTGGATCTTATCCTCCACTGACCGCAAGACGCTTAGATCAACGTCAATGTGGTTTGGTAGATCAGCTGGCTGACAAGTCACTTCCACTTCATGGATCACCTTGTTTACCGAACCAGCCCCCGACGTCTCAACCGGTGCCTCACCGACGAAGTGCAGGGCCACGTGCGTAGTGATCATCTTCCCTTTCTCAACTGCGTAGAAATCGACGTGCGCGACTCGCTGTTTGACCGGGTTGAAATCAACGTTCTTAATGAGCACCTCTACTGGAGCTGCCAGACCGGTCAGTTGCAGTACTGTCGACTCTCCCGCCTCCTTTAAAACTTTATCGAATACCTTCCCATCGAGGGCGACCGCGATCGGTGCCTGCGCTGGACCGTAGATGACCGCGGGAATACCACCGTTAGCTCGTAATGTCTCCAGACCTTTTGAAATGTCACGCTGTGTGACCGCTAATGTCATTGTCATAATGAAATAGCGTAGCACAAATTAGGGAAAAGCACACATGACGGCCACAACCTACGGCCCTCTTTGCGGAGGGCGGTACTAGGGGCGGTGGGCGAAGCAAAGAGGGCCGTAGGTTGTGGCCTGGCAGACAAAGCGCGTGTCCCCTTTTTGTGAATATTCTGTTGAAAGTAGGTGCTATACTCAATGGGTATGTCACAGCAATACGATTTCGTTGCGATCGGCGATATTCTCATCGACGCATTCATTCAATTAAACATCGACCAAGCAGACGTCTCGGTCGACCTCGACACGGGGCGTAAGACCCTCCACATGCCGTTTGGGAGCAAGCTTCCCTACGACAACGTGGTGGTGGTCCCGGCCGTTGGTAATTCACCGAACGCGGCCGTGTCGGCGCACCGACTCGGCCTAGAAACCGCGCTCGTGACCAACCTTGGTCATGACAAATTCGGCAAGGAGTGTCTCGACGCGCTCCGTCACGAAGGTGTGCACACCGACTTCGTGAAGATCCATGAAGACAAGAAGACCAATTATCACTATGTACTGCGCTACGGCCCAGAGCGCACCATCCTTATCAACCACGAGCATTACCCGTACTCACTTCCCGATTTCCCAATCCCGCCAAAATTCTTCTACTTCTCCTCAGTCGGTGAACACGGTATTCCCTACCACCACGAGATCGCGCAGTATGTGAAAGATAACGAGACGAAACTCGCGTTCCAGCCCGGCACCTTCCAGATAAAAGTTGGCGTCGACGAGATCCGCGACGTGTACGAGAACACCGAGATCTTTTTCTGCAATAAAGAAGAGGCACAGGAGATCCTCAAGACCACCGAGGGACACATTCCGACGCTCATTCGCGGTATCCGCGAATTAGGACCGCAGGTGCCTGTGGTCACCGATGGCCCGAACGGCGCCTTCACCATCGATGCTGATAACCAAGCCTGGCACATGCCGATGTACCCAGACCCAGCGCCACCGGTCGACCGCACCGGCGCTGGCGATTCCTTCTCTTCCACTTTCACCGCCGCCATCATTCTCGGCAAGGATCCAGCAGAAGCCCTCGCCTGGGGACCAATCAACTCCATGAGTGTCGTACAGCAGGTCGGCGCGCAAGCCGGACTACTCCCTCGCGAAGAGTTGCTCCGACTGCTCGAAAACCGACCAGCCGACTACGAAGCCAAGAAGATCAGTTAACGAGAGTAAAAAGGGGCGGGTCCTTCGGACCCGCCCCTTTTTCTGACCAACGATCACAACCTACACCACCCGCTCCGCCGCTGCCACAATAGCAGGGGTATCCAATCCAAAGAATGAGATGAGTTCATCTGGTTCTCCCGACTCACCAAAGCGATCGTTGACTCCCACGCGAGCGATCTTGGTCGGGCAACATTCCGCTAAGTGCTCTGCAACTGCTCCGCCCAAACCTCCTACAATAGAGTGTTCTTCTACTGTCACGAGTACGCCATGCTCGGCTGCAAACGCGGTGAGCGCTTCCCCATCAAGCGGCTTGATGGTAGCCATGTGGAGCACTGAAGCCCCGATCCCTCGCTTCTCCAGTTCCACCGCTGCCATGAGCGCGTTATATAAAAGTGAACCGGTGACGACGATGCCGACCTTCTTCTCTAGTGATTCATTGCGTGAGTACAGACGCTGTGCTTTGCCGATCGCAAAGGGCGACTCAGGGGTGGTCACGACCGGGGTCGCGCTGCGCCCCAGGCGGAAGTAGATCGGCCCTTCGTGCTTGGCGGCCGCCAGCGTGAGCTTGCGTGCCTCATGGACATCGGCTGGAGCAACGACGATCATATTTGGAATGACGCGCATGATAGCGATATCTTCGATCGCCTGGTGCGTCGCGCCATCAGGACCCACCGAGACTCCGGCGTGTGCCCCCACTACTTTCACATTGCTGTTGTTGTACGCGATGGTCGTGCGGATCTGCTCCCAGTTACGTCCGGGTGAAAACATGGCGTAGGAAGCAATGAACGGGATCTTTCCCATCGCAGCCATTCCTGAAGCCACTGAAGCCATGCTCTGCTCCGCGATACCCATCTGCACGAACCGGCTCGGGAACGCTTCCGCAAATTTATGGGTCTGGGTTGATTCGGTGAGGTCACAGCAGAGTGCCACCACCCGCTCGTCACGTTTCCCGGCCTCAAGAAGACCGTCACCATAGCCCATACGGGTTGGCACTTTTTCGACCTCTCCTGAGGTAAGGTTTGGTTGTAGGTGTGAAGCGAACATAATTTATGAGATATCTTGAGCGTTGATGGTGCCGGCTAAGGTGCGGAGTTTGTGGAGCGCGACTTCCGCCTGCTTGCTCTTCTCGACGCGGTCCTCGGGTCCCTTCCCGGGAGGATTGCCGTGCCAGCGGAAGTCGCGCTCGAACACATCCACCCCCTTCGAGGCGATCGTGTGCGCGATGATCACCGACGGTTGACTGTACACCGACTGCGCTTTGCCAATGGCGTCATTAAGCGCGCGGATGTTGTGTCCATCGACTTCCTGCACGTCGAAATTAAAGGTGGCGAATTTTTCTGCCAGCGGCTCGAGCGGCATGACATCTTTCGTGTAGCCATCGATCTGGATCCCGTTGCGGTCGACGATCATGATGAGGTTGTTGAGCTTCTCCTTTCCGGCCTGCATGAGCGCCTCCCAGATCTGCCCCTCATTGAGTTCACCATCACCGGTGAGGCAGTAGAAGAATTTCGATGAGTACGGGTTGTCGATCCGTTCTGCGAGCGCCATCCCGATCGCTTGTGAGAGCCCCGACCCGAGTGGACCAGAGCTGGTCTCAATACCCGGTAGTGTCCCACGGTGTGGGTGCCCCTGGAGCCGCGTGCCGAGCTTACGCAACGTGAGGAGCTCTTCCACTGGGAAGTAGCCCGCGTGTGCCAGCGTGGCATACAAGACCGGGCAAATATGTCCGTTAGAGAGAACCAGCCGATCCCGCTCTTCCCAATCAGGGTTCTCCGGGTCGTGCTTCATGATGCCGAAGTACAAAAGGGTGAACACATCGGCCATCCCCAGTGGACCAGCGGTGTGTCCGCTGCCCGCTTCGGTCAGCATCTCAATGACACTCTGACGAATAAGATTGGATTTTCGCTCCAAGGCGCGAATTTCTTCTGAAGTAAGGTACTGCATAGTATGCTCGTAGTATAGCAAGTGTCAGGAGTCAGCAAAGACACTAGTCGTTAATAAGTGCGGTAAGGTCGCGGTGGGCTGCTTCCGGGTCGGGCTGCTGAACGATCGCCGAACCGCAAATGAAGCGGTCGACTCCAGCTTTCTTGAGCCGCGTGATGGTCTCCTTGTTCACACTCCCATCAACCGAGATCATCATCATCGGGAAGCGTCGCTTCAACTCCTCTGTCTTTTCGAGTACTGATTCATCAAAGGGCAGCCCCTGCGCGCCCACTTCGTAGATACCCATGAGCTGAATGTAGTCGGCGTACTGCGCGTACTCCGCGAGCGTTTCAAGCGGGGTCGCGCCGTGCGCACTCACCCCCACCGAGACGGGGGTCTCTTCTGCAAAGTCCCGAAAAGCATCGAGTGAAAGCGTCTCAACATGAAAGACGAGCATGTCCGCTCCGGCCGTGACCCACTCCTTCGCAGCCGCGAGCGGGTCACTCACCATGAGATCAACTTCGAGCGTGTACTGGTCGAGGTACGATTTCACCGACAGCGGCTCCCCCTTCGGGTCATACGGCCACGAGACCGAAGAAACAAACTGTCCATCTACGAGGTCGAGTTGCAGCTCGCGTGAAAAGGTGAGCTGCTGTGCGAAGCGCACCACCTCTTCCCGACTCTTTGGAATGATGGCGGGGACGACGGGAGAATAGATCATGATCGTATGTTAGTAGTTATCGCTTCGATCTTGTGGTTGCGGCGTTGGTACTTTTCATCAGTCAGTGGCGCGGCGTGCAGCCATTCCCAAATGACTCGTTTCGTATCATCGATACTGATAAATCGAGCCCCAATCGACAGCACATTTGCATCGTTATGGTGGCGAGACAGCACCGGTATCGCCTCGTTGCCACCGTAGTAGACCGCGGCGCGCACGCCGGAGAAACGGTTGGCGATCATCGCCTCCCCCTGCCCCGATCCACCAAAGATGAGCGCGCGGTCTGCTTGCGGCGCGTGGCTGACCGCCTGCGCCGCCAGCGCGACGAAGTCAGGAAAGTCGTCGAGTTCATCGAAGGTGTACGCGCCGTGGTCGAGTATTGCAAAACCCTCGCTCTGTAACCACACCCGCACTGCTTCCTTATGCGTGAATCCGGCGTGGTCAGTGGCGAGGTGAATGGTCATGAATATTATTTTGTGGTGAGCTTTGCAACCGCCGCGACATGCTCGACCAAAGTCTGCGTGTAGCTGGTCTCGTTGTCGTACCACGCGAGCACCTTTACCAAGTTCCCACCTACCACTTGTGTGAAGGAGAGGTCAGCGATCGAGCCAACGCGCGAACCGATGATGTCAGTTGAGACGATAGGGTCAGTGGTCGCGGCGAGCAGGTTCTTCCAGCGCGGGTCAGCGGCTGCTTTACGCAAAGCATCGTTCACCTCTTCTACGGTTGTGTCGCGTGAAGCAATGAAGGTAACGTCGACGATCGAACCTACCGGCACTGGTACGCGCATCGCTAATCCAGAAAACTTCCCGGCTAGTTCCGGGTACGCCTGTGTGATGGCGATGGCTGCTCCGGTCGTTGACGGAATGATGTTGAGCGCCGCCGCGCGACCATCGCGCAGGTCCTTCTTGGCCGGACTGTCGACCAGAGCCTGACTGGCGGTGTACGCGTGTACGGTATTGAGCGTCGCTTTCTCGATACCGATCGCTTCCTTGAGGACCGCGATGACCGGACTAGTGGCATTAGTGGTACACGAAGCATTTGAGGTGATCTGGCAGCTGGCGAGCAGCTCGTGATTCACCCCCATCAGAACTGTCGCGCCCTGCACTCCAGCAGCTGTAGGGTCATCTTTGACCGGAGCCGAAATGACCACCCGCTTGGCACCGGCGGTGAGATGCTTCTTCGAGCCTTCATACGAGGTAAAGAAACCGGTCGATTCGACCACGATGTCGATATTGAGATCCTTCCAAGGGAGCTTCTCTGGGTCGCGTTCTTGCACAAAGGCGATCTCCTTCCCTCCCACCATGAGCTTCCCGTCCACCACCTCAACTGGAAAGGGGCTGCGACCGTACACCGAGTCGTACTTCAATAGGTACGCGAGTGCATCGAGGCTACCCAAGTCGTTGACCGCTACCACCTCAAAGTCAGGATGCCCAAACGCCGAACGCATGAAGGTTCGACCGATCCTACCAAAACCATTGATCGCAACACGTACCATAGAAAAATAAACAAATTGTTAACTGCTCCTAACTATACCGATTTTCTGACGATAGTTCACGCTTGGTTATCCTCATCTTCATGTGAGCGTCGTACCAAAAAGAATATCAGGAAGAAGAGACCCAGCAGTCCCCCACCAACAAGCAGGGTGACGGGCCAGTAGATGAAGAGAATATCCGGAAAAAGTACCTCCTCGGTCGCTGTCGGTGCGGGTACGAAAGTGACCGGTGTCTGGTACGTACCTACCACCATGGCTTCGTAATCGAATATCTCAACCACGATCTGCGACGTTCCACTCACCATGAGTGGCGCGATCTCTGCTTCATACGCGGTACGGTCTTTATTGATACGTAGCAGGTACGAGTAGCGCTGGCGATTGTCGGTCGGGTCAACGACCGTCGCGATGAGTGACTTAAGATTCCCCGCGACCGCCGCACGTGGCACACTGATGGAAAAGCCAGTTTCCGCCGCAAGCGTGATCGTGGGCTCAGTGAAGGTAAAGCGGGTTGGTGGCTGTACCAGACTGAGGTCAGACAGTTTCGGCAGCTTCATGTCGACGGTGAGACGTTCCGTCACCACCGTCGAGGTCGCCTCGACGGCCGGGGTGTCGATACTGCCGATCGGGGTGACCGGTGGCTTTGGTCGTTCGGCCGCTCCGTCCTCCGTATCTGCCGCGTAGACGATGGCGATCGCTCCGGAAGAGACATTCCCGTACTGGTCATACCCAAACGCGGTGTAGTACACCGGTGAGTAACGAGCCAAGATCCCTCGGTCGCGCGCCCCTTCCCCTTCCCCCTGGTAGACGATCGCGCCATCTTGCGGATGCTCTGGGAAGCCGAGGTGACTGCGCACTACCCGCACGTATGCCAAGTCTACCGCGGGTGGTATCTCCCAACGCAGCGCCACGTCAGTCCCCTCGGCGGTGGCCGTAAAGCGCCCGACGTTGGCCGGCAGCCGCTCTTCCACCTGGCTGAGGGTCGTGAACGTTCCCCGCTTTAAGACCGAACCATAACCTGCCGGGGTGTAGCCGATCACCTCATACTCATACGTCGTGCCCGGCTCGAGTTCAGCCAAACGTATCTCATGCTCTCGGCTGTAGACGCCGCTCACCACGTACCCTAGCTCGTACGATGCGGAACGTCCCCAGCGCAGCTCGAGGCGCGCCGGGTGCGCGGTGGTGAGTGCAAAGGTAGAAGTCGACCACCCGGTCAGTATGGAAAAGTCACGCAAGACCACGCGCGCAATAGTGCCACTCTCGGTAGACGAGTCGGTGACATCAATGGGCGGTGGCGGTTCGTCTGGCGTTGTCGTCGCCAGGCTATTGGAACTACTCGAGTAGTTGAGCGACGGGTCGAACGCTCGAACGTGGTACGTGTAGGTAATGGAAGCAACGAGTGTCGTGTCAGCGTAGGTCAGTAGGGTCGTGGTCGCGATCGGGTTTCCATCGCGAACGACCACATACCCAGCGACCGCCGCGTTGTCGGTGGCCGCGGTCCACGCCAAGTCGATCTGCGAAAAGGTGATCGGTTCTGCCGAGAGCAGGGTCGGAGTACTCGGTGGTTCGGTGTCTGCCGGCCCAGCCACTTGAATACGAAAATCGTTACTATCGACCTGCGCGTAGACAGGTAAAAGATTCAAAGAAAAAACAGCGACGATCAGGCAGAAGATTCTCATTCCTCTCATTATAACGGCAAAGCGGTCACAGTGGTGGTCGCGGTATACACACCAGCGGTCACGCCCGCACCACTACCGATACCCACTCGAAAATGAACCGTTGTGGTCGCGCCCGTTGGGTGGCTTGACCCTCCTTGGGCGATCAACCGATCGATCGTCGAAAGACCGTCCCAGCAAGCCAGGCTAGTGTCTCCGGTATCAAGGCCACAAGTGCCACCGTCATCGAGCCAAGCCTGCACGATATCGACACCCTCCGGTGTAAAACCAAAATGCGCGTCACTGCTGCCGGTAACGAATGAAAAATCTGGTTCTGGTCCCGCGTCGTAATCGGCAATGGTGTACGGCCCCGACTGCATGGCCGGGTCGTTTTCTGCGCGCAGGGTGAGCTGGTAGCCGGCCGGGCTGTCGGTCGTGACTGTGAACGTGGTCGAGCCATTTGAGGTACCGCCGGTCACTCCGGGCAAGCTCGGCGACATGGTGACGTCACCGCTCACCGCGAGGCTGAGGTACACTTCCTGCATCTGCTGGTAACCAGCGCGGAGTGAGTAGGTGGCGCTATCAGAAGGGCCGGTCGCCACTTCACTGACGGTACTTTCTTGGGTGTAGGAAGTTGAGGTGGCGAGTCCCCCACCGATATTGATACTGTCACTCTGCAGTTGATAATTTGAACTGGAGCGCACCTGCGCGAAGCTGACATGGAGAAGCGCTAACGTGAGGACGGTCGCGATCGCCGCCTGTGCCATTGTCGTGAGTGTAAAAGTTTTCCAAGTCATGTTACGCACCTTTCCGTTTAAATTCAAACGTACGGAAAAATGCTCTTAGCATGAAAAGGACAATGAACAGGACAAAGAACACCCCTCCGACGATCTTCCACGGCAAGACCCAAAACGTGGTCGTTACCTCATCGACGACATCGCCATAGCCACGATTGATACGCGCGGTCACCACGTAGCGGCCGAGCAAGAATTCGCGGTCCCAGGTCACCTCCCGGAGACGGAGCGACTGCGGCAACACGAACCACGGCTCTAGCTCAACAAACCCCACCTCCTCACCGAACATATTCGTGATCGAAAGTTCCCCATACGGGTTGAGGTGCACTGAACCGGTGTTTTCGTAGAGAATGCCGAGGTCGATCGGACCAGCTTCGTACCACCACTTATCCAGGATGGTCTCGACGGACTTCGTTTCACCCGACCGATTCACCTCGCCAGTCACGGTGAGGAAAAAGAGCGAACCGACGCGTGCAATGACAGGTGAACGGGGCGCCATATCGTCGGTTGAACCCGGAGTACGCACAGTTGAGACGAGCACACTTCCGTAGTAGCCTCCTGGCTCGGCATTTGGCGGTACGGTGATAGTCACCGGAATACGGGCTCGTTCGCCGAGCGCAAGGGTGAAGGTGTTCTTAGGAAAGGAGATGTAGTCGCGGATACTGTAGGGACCGCGAGCCGCTCCAGAAAGGGCGACTGTTCTTGTCGGGTCGTCGCTGCCGTAGATGTCTTCTACCTCAAGTTCGAAAGTTCGACCATCACTGATCCGGTTGGTAACGGTGATCTCTTGGATGACGGTCTGCCCCGGCTTGAGTTCGATCTCCTTGCGGCCCGGCCCAACGACGAAGTCCCCGACATCGATGTCACCGAAGATCTGCTCGGTCTTGTACCAGAGCTCTTCGGCGGCTGGTTCGGTAGTAGAGAGGACGGTATCGGTAGTGGTCGCCAGTTCTGCTTCAATGGCGACTGGTAGTGCAGCCTCCTCAGACTGCGCAAACACCTCTCCGGAGAGAGGTGTTGCAAAGGTAGCAGCAAGACAAAGTGTGCTAGCAATTATCCGGTTGGTAGTGACCATGACGGATATAAGGATACCGTTATTGAGTGACTAGTGTCAAGGTAGCGGTAGCGGTGTAGGTGTCGGCGGTCACTGCTGGGTTGGCGCCACTTGGTACCACTACACGGAATGAGATAGTTGAGGTGGCGCCAGTGTTGGCTGCAGTAATACGATCGACGATTTGGAACGGGGTGGTAGAAGGTGACATCCAACAGAGACTATTGCCAGTGCCGGAACCACAAGTTGCACCATTGTCCAAAAATGACTCATCTGTATCTCCATCATTTGTGGAATCTACAGTATACGCAAACTGAGCTGCGGTACTAGCGGTGAAGTTGAAAGTAGGCTCAGCGAGCAGACCGCCACCGTAGTCACGGAGGTTTTCACTACCCGTAACGTCACCGCGCATGGCGTAAAGACCAGCGTTATCTTCGAAATCGATACTGACCGTATAACCATTTGCGTTGTTGGAGATGACCGAGAACGTGGTTGAGCCGTTGGCGGTACCTCCCGTCACACCAGTGATCGAACCAACCATGGTCACGTTACTTGGCTGCACCAAGAATGAGGTCTCATCGGTGATGGTCTGTCGGATGTAGAAAGGGTTAGAATCTACGGCGTGTCCGATGCGTGGCTCGAACACAAAGAATCCGGCCGTAAGCAAAGCCAAAATGGTGATACTGGCGAGTATCGCGTACTGCGCGGGGTGAATAAATTTGGTAAATGAATAGTTTGTCTTCATAAATAATGTTGTACTTTGTCTTGCTAATAAACGTACCCAGTAATTATAGCAACTCCCATCATGGTTTTTTGCTCTGTTCTACCCTTCTTTGTGTATAAGTCGGGCTAAACGGGCGGCTTTTTCCGTAGGGGTGGCGGCCCCTAGGGCCGCCACCCACCACATAGAGCGGACCACCACCCCCCTGGCTACCGCCCGTCACCGGCGCATACACCTGTACTTGGATGGCATCCACGCGGATGGTGTTGCTGCTTGGGTTGCCGGTGAGGCGCACCCGGAAGTTGGCGTTGCTGAAGTCGGTCGTGCTCCAGCTGCGGCCCCAGTT
>CAZFSB010000033.1:0-11847 GCA_964521645.1 uncultured Candidatus Saccharibacteria bacterium
CAACAAAACCTTGGCGGCTCAGCTAGCGCAGGAGTAACGCGAATTTTTCCCGCACAACGCCGTGCACTACTTCGTCTCGTACTACGACTACTACCAACCGGAAGCGTACATGCCTACCAGTGACACATACATCGAGAAAGAAGCGCAGATAAATGAAGAGATCGACCGATTGCGACACGCATCTACCCAAGCGTTGCTGACCAGGGAAGATGTCATCATCGTGGCTTCTGTTTCCTGCATTTACGGACTTGGTTCACCGGCCGAGTACGAACGTGTTCATAAAAAGATCGAGCGGGGTTTCGTAGTCAACCGTACCGAGATGCTGCGTATGCTGGTAGATATGTACTTCGAGCGTACGAACGCTGACCTCACTCCCGGTCACTTTCGAGCAGTCGGGAACACAGTCGAGATCATGCCCACCAACGAGCGCTCGATCTTCCGACTTGGTTTCAGCGGCAGTACAGTTTCAAGTATCACCAAGATCGATGGTGTCACGCGCGCCATCATAGAAGAACCCGAAGTGTTCTATCTTTTCCCAGCCAAGCATTTCGTGACGCCAGAAGACGAGCGAAAAGTAGCGATCGCCGATATCAAACTCGAGCTAGATGAGCAGCTTAAGAAATTCAAGCAAGAAGGGAAGATACTAGAGGCAGAGCGACTGCGCCGACGCACGGAACATGATCTCGCACTGATCAGAGAGATCGGGTACTGTAATGGTATTGAGAATTACTCGCGTCATTTTGATCGTCGCCAGGCAGGGGAGGCACCGTACACGCTCCTCTCCTATTTTCCCCACAAGGAAGATGGTACGCCCGACTTTCTGACAATTATCGATGAATCACACGTGACCATCCCGCAGTTGAATGGCATGTATGCTGGTGACCGTTCGCGCAAGAACACTCTGGTGGAGCACGGATTCAGACTGCCGAGCGCGGTCGATAACCGACCGCTAAAATTCGATGAATTCGAGGCTCGCGTCGGACAGCAGCTATACACTACCGCTACGCCAGGAAAATTTGAGCTAGCTAAACTGACTGAAGAGGGTCTCGCCCCCGTAGAACAGATCATTCGTCCAACTGGCCTTATCGACCCTGAGATAAATGTACGCGGCGTCACTGAGAAAGGCGATTACCCAGGCCAGGTGAAAGACTTCATTGCCGAGACAGAGAAGGTGATCAAAAATGGCACGCGTGTACTGGTGACCACGCTCACCAAACAGATGGCGGAAGATCTGTCTGAATTTTTGTCAGAGAAGCATATCAAGACCAAGTACATTCATAGCGATGTCGAGACACTCGAGCGGATCGAGATCCTCACTGATTTCCGAAAAGGAGTTTTCGACTGCCTCGTCGGCGTCAACTTACTTCGCGAGGGGCTAGACTTGCCTGAGGTTGAATTGGTGGCTATTTTTGATGCTGACAAACAAGGCTTCTTGCGTAGTGAGACCGCGCTCATTCAGACGATCGGGCGAGCGGCTCGAAACGTGAACGGCCGGGTCATTCTGTATGCTGATGAGATGACCCCGGCACTCGACTACGCGATCAGTGAAACCAACCGACGACGCGCACTGCAGCTCGCTTACAATGCTGAACATGGAATTACCCCAAAGACGATCGCTAAGGAGATCCGTTCCATCGCCGACCAGATGCGTACCGAACATGACGAAACGGTCGACGTACTCCTGAAAGTCGATGTTGAACTATACAAGAAGAACCCTAAAAAAGTCCTTAAAGAAAAACGTCGACAAATGGAAGAAGCCGTGGCGATCCTCGATTTTGAGACCGCAGCCATATTACGCGATGAGATCCGCTACTTGGAGAACCTGTGAGTTACTGTCGTAGCTGAACCACCTGAGATGGTACTATTGAAGTAACAAACATGTCGGTACTCACTGATAAGAAGGTGTTGATCGTTGGAGCTGAAAACTCCCAGCTTTTTTCTTTGGAAGAATCCCTCCAAGCCCATGGAGTTACGCTACTAAAGAATACCTGCGACAAGATAACCCCCGCCTATCTCGTTGAACACGCCGTTGATCTTATTGTCTTGAATAATCTAGCACAGGACGAGGTTTGCACAGAAATGCTGAAAACGATCCACGAAGCAACGATCGAACGGGCCGTACCGATATTTGTCATGGTCGACGATTCTGAGGCCGCCATTCAAAACGCCCTCCTTCTAGGGGCAGCTGACTACATCACACCGCATGAGGACGTGCAGACTATCATTCTCAAGTTCAAAGCAGTCTTTGGTCAGGGAGATCTATTTTGTGGAGCAACCGCAATCGATATCACCCCTGCGGAAGCCAGTGTCACCACGACGGGGATCCGCGTCTACGTGGTTGAAGATGACCCCCTGCTTCGTAACCTTCTCTCGATCAAGATGGACCGCTCGCGTTTTCCTTGCGAATTCAGCAATGACGGGCGCGACGTCATCCCTGCCATGCACCAATTCAAACCAGACGTCATCATTCTCGACCTCATGCTACCCGGTCGCAGCGGGTTTGAGGTACTCAAGGAAGTTAAGGATGATGAGAAGCTCAAAGACGTACCAGTTATTGTCTTTTCCAACCGTGATGGTCAAGAGGACAGACAGAAGGCCAAGGAGCTCGGGGCCGGCGGTTTTTATGTAAAAGCGATGACGGATCTTTCCGAACTCATCGAAACTATCGAGTCATTGGTGAAATAATTTATCGACAGCCTACTCCAGTAAGTCAACTTCGGTCGTGTATACTGTACGTAACGATATGAAGCAAGAAAGCACCACAGGAGCAAAAAAGTCAGCTCGGCCTACCGTGCAGAAGGCCACGCAAATTAAAGCACGAGTAGCAACTAAGAAGGCCTCCGTGAGCCCGCGCCCAGCGAGTAAAAAGCCTCGCCAGCAGGCACCAAAATCCTTGGAAGACGTGGCCATAGAACTTCCTGATACCATCAACGCACAAGCGACCGGCCGAAAGAAGCGATCAACCACTAAAACGGAAGAGGTCACACTGCCGGCCAACATGAGCCAGCGTGTCATCACCAAAAGCATCGCCATGATGGAGGTGTTTGATAAGGATTTTGGCGCCGCCATGTACCGGATAGCCTATGTCTGTGGCCTTTGTTTCATCGTCTTTGGTGCAGCTTATGCTTCACTTACTTTCGTTCCAAACTCTGCCCATCTCAAGGCGGAGTTGATAACGGTGAGTGATACATCGACCACCGATCCAAATACGACAAATACGACTAGTGGCACTACAGTAAGCCCTGATAGTACTGAAACCACCAACCCGTCAACCGTAGATTCAGGTAGTACACAAACTGTTGATACAGTGCCAACCACAGTGACACAACCTGTCTACGGGAGGTCTGAATTCAGTTTCCTGACTACAGTCCCTAAAAATGTGATCGAACCCACCCCGGTTAGCTTCTACGTTACAAATGCAGAAAAGATCCTGCCCAGTCTGGTGATCATTGGAAAGACCGGCTTTGTTTCTTTGCCATACGACCGCGTTTCGGTAGATAAGTATCGGGTGATCATCCCGGCAGACAAGCTGGCGCCTGATTATTACGAACTACGCATATACATAAAACCACTTGATGGAACCGCCACATATGCTCGCGTCACCAATAAATTCTTCGTCGGAAGTGAGGACGTTGAGCGATGGTATAACGATCAGAAGAATACAGACACTAATTCAGATTCAGGTCAGACGACAAGTTCGGGCACTGAAAACACTACGACTGATACGGAAGTCAAAACAGGTGACACTGCTAATGATGTTACCAGTACCGAAGAAGATGAAGACCTTACTACGACGTCTGAGAGTGACACCGAAGATCCGGTACTTCAGCCAAAGACCTCGACGGATGAGCCTAAGACAGCAGAACAACCAGAGATCACACTGAGTTCACCTAATGGCTCAACTCTCAAAGAGGTATCCACCTTGTGGGTGGCGGCACCTGCTGACGCATCACTTATTGAGCTTTATGCTCGTCCAGTAAATGGGTTGAATGCCCAGTTCGTCACCCTTGCCACCAAGCGTTTTGATCGCTGGGTCTTTGCCTTTGATACTACCAACATCCCTAATGGCGAATATGAATTCTTTGCCAAGACAAAGTTACGCGAGAGTCTCCTTTCATCGCGCTCTATTCGGCTTACAGTCGATAACATCAAGATCGTAAAGATCGAGCCAGCTACCACCATTGTGCCGGTGGAGGAGAGGGAGCTCATTACCATCGACAGCGAGCCCTTCCAGCCAACAACGATCCTCGAGGACTCGGTCAGGGATGAGTCCGTCTCACTTCTAGCTGAACACGAAACCGATCTGAACGAACTGCTCCGGCGTTACGCTGTAGCTATTCAGACCGGAGACCCTTCACTGATCCAAGCTGCAAAGAATGCTCTAGAAAGTAAACGCGAAGCGATCGCTCTGACCACGATCCAAGATCAACGGGTACGTGATATCTCTGACAACATCAGTACGGAACTTACCAACCAGATCTCGGTACTGCAGCAGCGCGTTGAGATATTCGAAGAGATGCGCAAAGAGCGCTCGAGCGGAACCACAGCGATCGACACGGACGGTGATGGTATTTCAGATGTCGATGAGTTGAAGCTCTATGGAACAGACGCAGAGAATCCTGATTCTGACGGTGATGGTATTAATGATGGAGTCGAGATCATGCGCGGATATGACCCGCTCGATGACCGCTCTGAGGCGGTGATCAGGTTCCAATCACCGAAAGAGTCTTTGGCAGTCGTGCGTTCAGACGTGCTTGAGGTCACCGAAGTTATTCCGCTCGCGCAGGCTGACGCTACTCCAGAACAACCCCCCGTCGTTGCTGAGATCAGGGGCCGTGGTCTTCCCAACAGCTTCGTGACCTTGTACATCTTCAGCATGCCGACGGTTGTTACTGTGCGTACAGATGCTGACGGTTCTTTTGTCTACACCTTCGACAAGGAGCTCGAGGACGGTCGACACGATGTCTATGTGGCGGTCACTGACAACGCTGGTGAGATCGTTGCGCGTAGTAATCCGTTCAGCTTCGTAAAGCAAGCGGAAGCCTTCACTCCTGTAGCGGCTGCCGAGGCAAACGTTCTCACCCCAGACTCGATTGAAGAGAACGCTGCTGGTGGCTATGGCCTGGTTGTCGGTATGGGAATATTAAGTCTAGGACTTATCCTGCTTATGCTCGGTATCAGCCTCCGCCTCAAGCGCGAAGATGAGGTTGTCATAACCGAGCAACCCGTCACGCCAGCGTGATAGCGTTCCTATGCTCTCGTCACTGTTACATATCCTCGAAGCCGGAGTGCGGGTCATGCGCTCTAATTACCGACTGGTTCTCATTGGCGTCCTCGTATTCATTTTTCCGCTCATTTTCATCTGGGTCTCTCAGATCTTCTACACCACTGCCTATACCAATATCACCACCGCCGAAAAGCTTCGCATCGGCATGGTGCACGATGTCCTTTCCGCCCTCTTGCGAGATGGTCTCACCACTCCAGAGTTACTCAACACTTCCATTCGCCAGATCGAAAGTGACAATACGGACATAACGAAGCTCACGGTGTATCAAGAGACGCCTAATGGGTTGCTCGCAGTCGCTGCGGCGAATGAAGATCTAATAGGGACGTATGACCCAATAGCAGAGCCGATCCGCGACCTGGGTTTCTCAAATGCGCACGATTTTTTGCGACTAGAATTCATTATCGACGGCGATCGGGTTTGGCAGTCAACCAAGCGTATTACCTTGGATAACGACTACTACTACATCTTCTCTGAGCAGAATTTCCGCCTGGCTGACGACAACATGTCTTACCGCAGACAGCAGTCATACTATCCACTCACTGCCATATACCTCTTTTTGATCTCACTGGCTTTTTGGATACACCGCCAGACAAACTGGCAGGCGCGGTATGAACAACTTGCCGCTACCCTCCGTGAGCGAGATCTCTTCTCAAATATGATCGCGCACGAATTTCGTTCACCACTGACTGCCATCAAGGGCTACGCCAGTTTCTTGGAGGAATCAAAAACAATGCCACCTGATGAGCGTCGTTTTGCAGGCAACATCCGTCACTCTGCCGAGCACCTCGTCGCATTGGTGAGCGACTTTCTCGAGGTTGCTCGTCTCCAGTCAGGCAAGTTGAAACTTGATAAGAAGGATACTGACATGCACGCTGTCATACGTACGGTGATCGAAAGTCTCCAAGGGATGGCAGCTGAAAAGCATCTACAACTGAAGTTCGCACCTACAGGTAGACCGATCCACTTCGTGACCGATGCCAGTCGGTTGCAGCAAGTACTTACCAACCTGATCACCAATGCTATTAAGTACACGAATTCCGGTTCGGTTGAGATCTCTTGCAGTGAGGGATACCGTTCTGTCATCATTCGGGTGATGGACACTGGTATGGGTATCAGTGCTGAACATCAGAAAAAGCTGTTCTCCCCCTTCACCCGTGAGGGTGGCGTGGACAGTACCGCGACCACTGGTACCGGACTCGGAATGTACATCACCCTGCAGCTGGTCGGGCTCCTGGGCGGTACGGTTGATGTGGAATCCATCAAGGGAGTTGGTACGCACCTGGTCGTTACCCTGACGGAAGAATAATTGCTCTCAGCCTAGATATTTGTATAATGGCCCTATGTACACCTTCACCCTCACGTGAAGGTGAGCCGCCGTGGGGCGACAAGGATGATGAATTATTAATTGGTACACATAATATGGCTGAGCCAAAGAAAAAACAGACAAAGACTAAATGGGAAGAGCCGGCTGCTGCAGAGGCAGGCAAGATAGTGGTTCGTGGTGCCCGCACGCACAACCTCAAGAACATCACGGTGGAGATGCCACGCGGCAAGATGATCGCCATCACCGGACCTTCTGGCTCAGGAAAATCCTCATTGGCCTTCGACACCATTTTCGCAGAGGGTCAACGTCGCTACGTTGAGTCACTATCTCCGTACGCTCGACAATTTCTCAACAAAATGCAAAAGCCTGATGTCGACGAGATATCGGGACTTTCGCCAGCTATTTCGATCGATCAAAAGTCTGCCTCACGAAACCCGCGCTCCACGGTTGCGACCATCACTGAGATCTACGATTACCTACGAATTGTATATGCCCGCATTGGTCAACCGTACTGTTTAGATGTTGATGTGGCCATTCAAAGGATGTCACAAGATGAGATCCTTAACTTGGTCTTGAAGTCGATCGAAGATCGTGAGGTTAAGGCGGCTACCAAGAAGCAGTCTGAAAAGGTGCTTGGTATCGAAGTTTCGAAAGGTCGAGTCTCGATCTTTGCGCCGGTCGTGGTCGGCCGAAAAGGAGAATACTACCAGATGCTCTACGACTTGCTCGGTAAAGGGTACGAGACCGTCAAGATTGATGGTCAGATCAAGCAACTGCGCGAGCGGATCGAACTCACCAAAACCAAACGACACGATATCGATGTCCTCATTGATGAGATCTATGTCAGCGAATTCACGGACGACCCCAAAGGCTCACGCGAGCGACTGTCTGAAGCGGTGGAGCTCGCGCTCCATGAAGCCGGCGGACTGGTAAAGATCGAAAGTCCGGACGGCAGCGAGCGTATTCTCTCGGCTAAGTTCATCTGCCCGGTCGATGGCTCATCTTTTCCAGAGGTTGAACCGCGGCTCTTTTCGTTCAATTCTCCCTATGGAGCCTGTCCAGAGTGTAATGGACTTGGTGTGGTAGGTATCTTCCAGAGTGACGAATGTCCAGTATGTAAGGGTGCTCGACTGCGCAAGGAAGCCTTGCGTGTGTACCTCGGTGGTGACGGAAAGAATAACCTCGGCACCAATATCGTTGCTTTCACCGCCATGACCGTGGCAGAGGCGGCTGACTTTATTGGTAATTTGCAACTCAGTAAGAAACAAGAGGAGATCGCCTGGCCAGCGCTACGTGAGGTCATCGAGCGACTAGACTTTATGAAGGATGTGGGTATTGAATACCTTACGCTTGATCGTCGAGCCAATACACTTTCTGGCGGAGAAGCGCAGCGTATCCGTTTAGCTTCGCAACTTGGCTCTGGCTTGGTGGGCGCTCTCTACGTGCTCGACGAGCCCACCATCGGCCTACACCAGCGCGATAATGACAAGCTCATTAAAACCCTTAAAGAGCTGCGCGATCTCGGTAATACGATCATCGTGGTAGAGCATGATGAGGACACTATCTATGCCTCTGACTACCTCATTGATATCGGCCCCGGCGCCGGGGTGCATGGTGGAGAGGTGATCGTCTCAGATTACCTCCAGAAATTGCTTGCTGATAAGAAGAATACGTCTGGTTCTGTCACGCTCGATTACCTGCGTGGCGAGCGACAGATCGAGATACCAGAGCGTCGCACCGGTGAAAAAGGGAAGCTGCAGATACGCGGTGGGAAGGCATTCAATATTAAGAACATGAATGTTGACATCCCACTTGGCCGCTTGATCTGCGTTACGGGCGTCTCTGGTTCAGGTAAGTCGTCTTTCATGTATGAGATACTCGATCGTAACCTGAAAGCTCGACTAGAAAAACGCTATCGGACAGTGAAAACGTACAACTGTACTACTTTTACTGGTACTGAGTATTTAGGGCGCTCTGTTCTCATCGATCAATCACCGATCGGTCGGACGCCACGTTCAAATCCTGCAACGTACACTGGTTCCTTTACACATATCCGCGATCTCTTTGCAGCTTCGAGTGAAGCGCGTGCCCGCGGCTGGAAGCCCGGTCGCTTCAGTTTAAACGTAAAGGGCGGTCGTTGCGAGGCGTGTCCGGGTAAAGGAGGGATAGCAGGTGAGATGCACTTTCTGCCGACCGTGTTTGTGACTTGCGATGTCTGTGACGGTAAGCGCTTTACTAAGGAGACGCTCGAGATCTACTACAAACAAAAGAACATTCACGAGGTGCTTCATTTGACCATTGAGGAGGCACATACGTTCTTCAATGACGTACCGGCCATTGAGGAGCGGCTTCGCTCACTCCTCGACGTGGGGCTGGGGTACCTCGAGCTGGGGCAGAGCGCGACGACCCTCTCAGGCGGAGAAGCACAGCGCGTGAAGATCGCTTCTGAACTCTACCGTCCACATACCCAGAAGACCATCTACTTACTCGATGAACCCACCATCGGCCTCCACTATGAGGACGTACGAAAGCTGATCGAGATACTGCAACAATTAGTCGACCGGGGAAACACCGTCATGGTCATTGAGCACAACCTAGACCTCGTCAAAAGCGCCGACTACCTCATTGATATTGGACCGGAAGGAGGTGCCAACGGCGGACAGGTGGTAGCGAAAGGGACACCCGAAGAAGTGGCAAATAATGAAAAGTCACACACGGGCCGGTACCTTAAGAAGATACTGTAGCTATTATGGAGAGGGAAGTCGTCACACGACAAAAACTACCAGATGCACCGGGCGTGTACTTTTTCCTCGGGTCACGCAAGCAGATATTGTACATCGGAAAGGCGACCTCGCTGCGCAACCGCGTGCGCAGTTACTTTAGTAACGATCTTAAGGAAAAGCGTTCAGAACTGATCGAGAAGATGGTGGAGGAGGCAAAGACTATAGAGTACACCGAGACTGACAGCGTGCTTGAAGCACTCATTCTCGAGACCAATCTCATTCGTACCCATAAGCCGGTATACAACACGCGCAGTAAGGACGACAAAAGCTATAACCACCTGATCATCACCGATGAAGAGTGGCCGCGCGTGCTGGTGGTGCGGGGGAAGGACTTAGCGGCACAGTTTGCCGCCGGGGAAATTAAGTATGAATTTGGACCGTTCCCGAGTGGCTCTCTTTTTAAGGAAGCACTCAAGATCATCCGCAAGCTTTTTCAGTTCTATGACACAAAGACACCAGTAGGAAATGAGACAAGCAAACTCGCGAAAGGGAAGATAGATTTCAACCGGCAGATCGGCCTCTACCCCGACCAGGGTTCGCGAAAAGAGTATTTGCGTACCATTCGACATATTAAATTCTTCTTTGAAGGTAAGAAGCAGCGCATCATCAAAGAGCTGGAGCGTGAGATGATGCGTTTGGCAAAAGTAGAACGTTTTGAAGAAGCGAACGTTTTGAAGAAGCGTGTTTTCGCCTTGCAGCACATTCAGGATGTGGCGCTCATCAAGGACGAATCACGTGTGTACCGTGACGAAAAGTGCGTGCGCATTGAAGCGTATGACATCGCCCACCTACAAGGCAGTGACATGGTGGGAGTGGTGACGGTGGTGGAAGGCGGCGAGCCAGCAAAGGCTGAGTATCGGAAGTTCAACATCAAATCACTCACAGGCGCCAACGACCCCGCCGCCCTCAAAGAAGTGCTGGCTCGCCGCCTCTCCCACCAGGAGTGGCCGCTTCCGCAACTGATCGTCGTCGACGGTGCTATGGCACAAAAGAATGCAGCTGAGCATGTACTGCGAGAGCACAAACTGGTGATCCCAGTGGTGGCGGTCTTCAAAGACGACCGCCACCGTCCGACCCGCCTGATCGGTCAAAAAGAGATACTCGTACAGCACCAATCAGCTATTCTGCTCGCCAACGCCGAGTCCCATCGCTTTGCCATCACGTTCCACCGGAGCAAACGCACGAAGCGGATGCGCGAGTAACTTTCGCACGTATTTAATAGTTTCATTAGAACATGAGCACTACAAAACCCACAGTCGGATTCATTGGTCAAGGCTGGATCGGCAAGCATTACGCCGATGACTTCGAGAATCGCGGCTATGAGACCGTTCGCTACGCACTAGAAGAACCATATTGCCAGAACCAATCTCGTATCAAAGATTGCCGCATTACCCTCATCGCCGTACCAACGCCCACTACACCGCAAGGTTTTGACGACAGTATCCTTCGAAGTGCACTTAAGAACATTGGCGAAAGTAATATTGCTGTCATCAAGTCAACAACCACCCCCGGTCTCGTTGAAGCGCTGCAACAGGACTTTCCGCTCATTTACATCCTCCACAGCCCAGAGTTCCTCGTCGAGAAAACAGCCGCCTACGATGCGGCTCACCCCAACCGGAACATCATTGGGATCCCGGTTGAAAGTGAACTCTACCGCACCCTGGCCGCAGAGGTACTAGCCATTCTTTCCCCGGCACCATATCAGGCAGTGATGACCTCACGTGAGTCTGAGCTCCTGAAATACGCCGGTAACTGTTTTCTCTACTCCAAGGTGCTCTTCATGAACATCCTCTACGATACTGTCACAAAGAGTGGCTGTGACTATGAGCGGGTGCGGGAAGCCTTGATCAATGACCCTCGTATCGGGGAAAGTCATACGCAGCCTATCCACAACAGTGGGCACCTCAGTGAAACGGCCGTTCCAAAACGCGGTGCTGGTGGCCACTGCTTCATCAAGGATTTTGAAGCCTTCCGTCGTTATTACGAGCACGTTTCTGGTGACGACAAGGCGTTTGAGCTGCTCTCCAAAATGGTGGAATATAACAATTCACTGCTTCGGTCAACCAAAAAGGACCTTGACCTTCTAGATGCTGTCTATGGTAGGGAAATCGAGCCTGTTGTTGAAAAGTAGGATGCTATACTGTAGTTACTATGAAACGTGTTGCCGTGCTCCGGGGAGGGCCCAGTGAAGAATACGCTGTCTCGATGCAAACTGGTCGAGGCGTCCTTTCTGCGCTGGCTGCTCTCGATTACCCGCACAAAGATATCGTGATCACTAAGAAGGGAGAATGGCTTGAGAATGGCTTCGTGAAGCGCCCGGAATCAGCTCTAGAGGCCGTCGATGTGGTCTTTATCGCGCTCCACGGTACGTACGGTGAGGATGGTCAGGTGCAACGTCTCCTCGAACAGCGCATGATCCCCTTTACCGGCAGCCGAGCGCTCCCGTCAGCGAT
>CAZFSB010000034.1:0-10766 GCA_964521645.1 uncultured Candidatus Saccharibacteria bacterium
GGGGGTGGTTGGGTTGGTTGGGTGTTTCCCCCCCGCTGGCGGCGGGGCCCCCCGGCCGGGGCGCGGCCCCCGCTCCTGCACCGCTCGCATGAGTTCGCGTACTGCGCCTTCGGCGATGAGTTCTGGAGTGAGTGCGGTATCGATCTTGACCTCCCCTTCCACGACAGCGTGATACTCCTTCGCATTAAGCTCATCGAGCACAACTCCTTGCAGTTCTTCAGGCAGCATCGGACCAGCAACGCTAGCGATCGGCTGACGTACTTTGATATTAGCTTTAGTGCGGGCCTCGAGGGCTGCGGTGACCACGGCGCGTGTCTCGGTCATCGCAGTGATGATCGTTGCGTCTGCTTCTCTCGTTTCTGGCCAAGCCGCTAGGTGCACACTCTCCGCGTCTCCCTCCTCCTTCACCTGCTGCCAGAGGTACTCGGCGTAGAACGGCATGGCCGGGGCCATGACGAGCGCGAGCGTACGGAGCGAGTAGCGGAGTGTCGCGAGCGCTCGTTGCTTGTCAGATAAAATCTCTTCAGAACTTGTCAGATGAGCTTCAGAAGCGAGGCGCGGGGAAGATGACGAAGGAGACGTACTGCTTGGTACGTTGACTGAGGCATCGGGGACCCGCAACAAAGCAGCTGGCTCAGCTGGCGAGCTCTGCTTCAGGCGTTCGCGACTGCGGCGCAGATACCACACCGACAGGTCGTCGATGAAATCAGTGACCGGCCGCGTCGCTTTATCGAGCTCGTAGCTCTTGTATCCAGCGGTCGATTCAGCGACGAGCTGGTTGAGGCGCGCGACGATCCATCTATCAAGTACATTATCGGAATCGTCGCGCGCCTCTGTTCCATCGGCGAACATCTCATACATCGCCAGCACATTGTGCAAACGCCCGATATTCTTACGCTGCAACTCAAGCACCTCCTTCTCTGAGAAGCTTAAGTCTTCACCACGAATGACCGGCGACGAAAGCAAGTAGAACCGCATCGCGTCCACTCCGACACGGTTTGCCAGTTCCATCGGGTCTGGGTAATTCTGCAGCGACTTACTCATCTTCTTGCCGTCTTCCGCGAGTACGAGGCCGTTCACGATCACCTGCTCATAGGGCGACTTACCAAAGAGCGCCACGCCGAGGACGAGCATGGAGTAGAACCACCCCCGGGTTTGATCGAGACCCTCGGCGATGAACTGTGCTGGGAAATTCTCTTTCTCAAAGGTGTCACTACACGCAAACGGATAATGGAACTGCGCGTACGGCATTGCGCCACTCTCAAACCAACAATCGAACACATCCGGTACGCGTTCAAGTTTCACGCCACTTTCATACACAGCAAACTCGTCGATGTATGGCCGATGAAAATCGAGCTCGTAGTTGTCGTTGTGTGGCATCGGCAAGAATGGGAGCGGCCGCAATTCCGCGTTCTGCACATCGTAGGAATTGTCCTTGATCCGCCGCTCTGTCTCCCGAGCATCATCACCATCGGCGGCCGCCTGCAGCATTTGCAGCGGCCCATTGTGTGAGACGATCAAGATATTCTTCCCCTGATGAGCTGCTTCTACTTCGTACAGGAAATTACCCATACGTCGCTTGGCATCACCCCAATTTTCTCCACCCTGCGGCCGCTTCGTGAGATACTCATTACTGAAAAAGGCGTGGTATTCGTCGACTGACTTCCCTTCGAATTCACCAAATTTCATCTCGAGCAATCGGTCATCGGCGATCACCGCCTCTACCGGTAGTCCTAGCTCGTTTGCGACCAATGCCGCGGTCTCGGTCGTGCGTTGCAAAGGAGAATGGTAAATATAGTCGATCTGTTTCTCTTGCAGCTGAGCGACCAATGCTTTCACCTGCTCCCTTCCTCGTTCAGTGAGGCCGTTTTCAGTACCCGGGTCAACGTTAAGGATACCCTTGGTGTTAAAGACCGATTCGGCATGACGAGTGATGAAGTACTGATTGCCACTTTGTGGCGCCTGCTGTTGCAGTTCAGCCAAGCTACCAAACACCTTGTATTCTTTCGTCTCCGGATTGCGCCAGATTGGCAGTGGTGCACCCCAGTAGCGTTGACGAGACACCGCCCAATCACGAGCGCCCTCGAGCCACTTACCGAAACGACTGGTGCCCACATGCTCGGGTACCCAATTCACTTTCTCATTGGCTGCCACTAGTTCATCTTTTATCTTTGGTACATCAACAAACCACGAGGTAGTCGCGTAGTTGAGGAGCGGCGTACTACAACGCCAGCAGTGTGGGTAGCTGTGCGTGATCTTTTCTTTAGCAAAGAGTCGCCCTTTTCCTGCCAAGGCGCGGATGATCTCGATATCAGCATCCATATGATCCACCTCGGCTTCAGTATCGTCTTTTGGTTTTACCAAGCGACCAGCAAAGTCGGTCACGAATTCCTTGAAATGACCACCCTCATCCACGTGGTGCACGAGCGGCAGGCCATGCTCCTGCCCGAGCTTCATGTCGTCTTCACCATAAGCGGGCGCGATGTGCACGATACCGGTTCCCTCTTCGCCAATCTCCACGAAGTCCGCGTGGAATACCTGCCAACCTTTTTCCATACCGGCGACAGCTTGGTCCTTGAGCCATGGGAATAGGGGTTCGTAGGTTTTCCCGAGAAATTCGACACCCTTACGTATCTCAACAATTTTATATTCCTTCTCCTTCAGCACCGCCGTGACTCGGTCTTTAGCTAAAATAAGTCGCTTTGTACTCGTCTCTCCCGATACTTCTACTACCGCATACTCAAACTCCTGATTGACCGCAAGCGCCATGTTTCCCGGCAGCGTCCACGGGGTGGTCGTCCAAGCCAAGAAGGATGTTCCTGGCTCATCGATGAGTGGAAACTCCACAAACACCGAAATATCCTTGATATCTTTGTATCCTTGGTTCACCTCAAAGTTGGACAAGGTCGTCCCACAACGCGGACAGAGGTGCATACTCTTGAAACCTTCAAATACGAGACCCTTCTCATGCAGCGCTTTAAAGACCCACCACACGCTTTCGGTGTAGGTACTGTCCATGGTCTTGTAGTCGTGCTCCATGTCGACGAAACGTCCCATGCGCGGCACGATCTTTTTCCAGTCATCGGCATACTCCATCACTGAGTCGCGCGCCGCTTCATTGAAATTCTTGATACCATAGGCTTCGATGTCGCGCTTGGTCGCAAGGCCGAGTTTCTTCTCGATCAGGTTTTCTACCGGAAGTCCATGACAGTCCCATCCCCACTGACGGCGGACCCGGTAACCATTCATTGTCCAAAAGCGCGGAACAGCATCCTTGATAGTGCCGGCTAAAATGTGCCCATAGTGCGGCAGACCGGTGGCAAACGGCGGACCGTCATAAAAAACATAGTCTCCTTTCGGCGCTTCGCCAGCTGGAGTGACCAGTGTCTTATTAAAAATGTCTTGCTCTTCCCAAAAGGCCTGCATTACTTCTTCACGAAGCGCGACCTCAGACTTGGGAACTTCGGCAACAACCTCAACTGAGTCGTTTTCACGACCGTGCATCTTTGTATTCATAGAAATGTTAGTTTATGTGTATCAGAACATAACAAGAATGCTTCACAATCTCCGCGCTTGAAGATTTCAAGTGCGCCCCTTTGGCGGAGCCATTGGAAGTACCCTTGGGGTGCGACGTATCAGGCCGCTCGTAGATGGTAGCACGGTCACCGGAAATGAAAAGCGGCGGGGCGCTTCGCGCCCCGCCGCTTTTCATGTTTCCCTACGCTGCTTCTCGAAGCTCCTCATCCTCTACATCTTCGCTCTTCTGTTCAGCTACCTCATAGCCAGCGGTCGATGGCATTTCGGTTGCCTCTTCATTCTCTTCGTCTGCCTCTGCGTCACTTGCCCCCCCAACAATTTCAATCTCCTCTATAGGAAGTTCCTCAACCTCAATCCCAGCCGCGGTGGGATACTCCTCCGTCACCTCAATTCCAGGAACCGTCTCTTCTGCCTGCTTTGGGGCTTTTTCCTTTCCAAATAATCCACTGAAAAACTCCATATTCATTAGGTTATATCAATAATATTTCCTAGCATAGCAAAATTACCAAAAAAGTAACGTTTTTCCCTCACCAGACTTGAGTTCTGGTCTCGATCTGACCCTGAGGAGCAGCTATCTCCACTACGGTCCTTCCGAGCACCTGCCCCCGCTCGGTCTCTACCCCACAGCGCCACTTCCCAGGGAAGAAGTTGCTGATCCTCGTGTATCCCCCATAGCCGTTGCTGTTACTCCCCGCAATCGCGTAGCCTATCCGGCTCTGCGGCTGCCAGATACCATCCTGGTCTTGATATTCCCAGCGGTGATAAATGGTGGTCGAAAGCTTGGTCGGGGCGTACACACGCGCAAAACAGGCGATACTTCCTTCTGTCGGATGCAGTTCTGGGTGTATGAACGGCAGCTGTCGATACCAGGGTTGCACCTCATAGACCACTCGGTAACTCTTGAGAGCCGTTTGTGAGACCGTTTCCACCGAATGAACAATGGCTAATTCGGTAAGGGAGAGCGGGATCGGCGGTATGGCATTGGTGAAGTAGAGGGTGTTGAAACCGACGTACACAAACCCAATGGTCACAATGACTCGGCTGGTGTTGAGCGCCATGAAGTGTGGAATGATGCGATAGAGCACCTGCACCACCATGGTCACCAGCACCACGGCCGCCACTCCACTCAGCAAGAAAACGAGAGTTCCCATTTTCCCAGAAAGAACCGGCACCATTAATACCACGTAAGAATAGAGACCGATGAAGTACGTGGCCAGGTGAAGGAGTAATCGATTGGAACGTTTGCCGATCAGCTCATTTCCGAGAATGGCCGCGATGATGATGAGCAAGTAGGGGGCGCTGGCTACCCAGTCGCCACTTTGTCCGTAGAAAATGAGCATCCCAGAAAGCAAACCACCAAAGGAATACTGCATCGCTAGTGGCGCATAGCGGTCAAACAATTTTGCGAGAAAGGCCGGCCCGCGCTCGGCCACTCCCACGTAGAACAACCACATGGAAATGGTAGCCAAAACCACATAGAACAGCAGCACAAAATTATCAAACGTATCATCGACACGATTGAGCAGAATGACGTCGGTCATAAAACCGAGCAGGAAGCCAATGGTCAGCCAATGCCGTTTCACCAAGCGGATGGTTGCGTGCGGCGAGATAGTCATACCTCTATGATAACAGAAACAAAAACACCAGCACGAGTGGCTGGTGTTTTGTTTGCAGTATTTTCTTTTAGTGTGACACAAATGATTCTGGAACCGGGAAGGCTTCACAGAGTGCTTGCACCTCGGCTTTGATGGTGGCGAGGGCCGCGGTGTCGGTGCGGGCCCGAAGCGCCCGCACCATAAGCTCCGCGAGCTGCTTCGCCTCCCCTTCCTGCATGCCGCGCGTGGTCATGGCTGGCGTACCAAAGCGAATCCCTGATGGATCGAGCGCTTTGCGGGTCTCGTCAGCGATCATGTTCTTATTTAGTGTGATACCAACTTCGTCGAGCACTGTCTCCGCTTCCTGACCGGTGATACCGAGCGAGCCATAGACATCGGCAAGCAGGAGATGGTTGTCGGTGCCACCGCAGAGCAGCCTGATATTATGTGCCTTAAATACTTCTTCCATCGCCTTGGCATTTTTAAGTACCTGGGCGGCGTACTCTTTAAATTCCGGTTGGAGTGCTTCGCCAAAAGCCACTGCCTTAGCAGCAATGATATGCATGTGCGGGCCGCCCTGCATGCCGGGAAATACCGCTTTGTTGATGCGCTTGGCGAGTTCCTCGCTCTCCCGCACGAGGATCATGCCGCCGCGCGGACCGCGCAGTGTCTTGTGCGTAGTCGTGGTCATCACGTCAAACCCATAGTCGAAAGGGTTCTTCAATACTCCCGCCGCGATGAGCCCCGCGATGTGCGCCACGTCAGCGACCGTGTACGCTCCCACTTCTTTTGCTATCTCGACAAACTTCGCGTAATCGAGCTCACGACTGTACGCGGAAAAGCCCGCCAAGATGATCTTTGGTTTCTCACGTAGCGCTACTTCACGCAGCTCCTCGTAGTCGATCTCACCCGTATCGACATCCTTCATCTTGTACCGGACGAAGTTGAAGACCTTGTTGATGCTGGTGGTCGGGTGACCATGGGTAAGGTGTCCACCATGGGAAAGATCCATGCCAAGGACAGTGTCCCCTGGCTCCATGAGCGCAAAGTACATCGAGACATTGGCGGCAGCGCCACCAAGGGGCTGTACGTTGGCATACTGACAATTGAAAAGTTTCTTCGCTCGCTCAATGGCGAGCGTTTCTACCACGTCGGTGTACTGCTGTCCGCCGTAGTACCGGCGGCCGGGGTAACCCTCCGCATATTTATTGGTGAGCACCGACCCGGCCGCCTCCCGCACCGCCAGGCTCACGTAGTTCTCGCTGGGAATCAACTCAATGCCGGTGCGCTCCCGCTCCTCTTCCCCGACGAGTGCCGCATAGACTTCTTGATCTTGCTTTTTGATGTGTTCGTACATAGATAAAACGCTTTAGAAAGTAAATAAAGAAGCTACACGTTCATCACAACATACGAGTACTTTTGGATCCCCGTTACCGACCACTACTTAAGTCTTCAGCTTCGATCAAATGGGCGAGGTGCACCTGCTGAACGATGATCTGTGCGATCACGTCACCATCATTGATGGTGTGAGACTCCGCTCCGGCATTGGTGATCTCAATGACAATCTCATCACGATACCCAGAATCTACCATCCCGCTGGTGACCTTTAATGAATTATTGATAGTCATCGGGTTCTGTCCCCAGATAAGACCGATATACCCCACCGGTACCGCCATCGCGACACCAGTCTGGATGCGGACTTTTGCCCCCGGCTCTACGATGACCGTATTCAGGGCGTACAAATCAACTCCTGGTCCGGCCTCGTGTCCGTACGCTGGTAACTTCGCATTCTCATCTAGTCGTTTGATCAAGATCTCCATATGAGTAGTATTAGTTATTAGTTGAGTAACGGTCGAACGAGACCATACAGCTCGGTGTTAATATTATCCTTGCTTCGTAGCTTACCGTCCATGAGACAATTCACCGTGCGCCATTTCTCAAGAGCGGCCACGTGCGCTGCGCACTTTTGCACATCTTCTTGATACAGGTCATCCGTCTCGGTGTGACCGAGATTTGGTTTGAATTCGTCGGTCGTGAGAAGGGCGTGACGCATTTCAAATGGCATATCAAGATACACCACCATATCGGGCCGTGGCATCTTGAACACTTCATACTCAAGGCGTTGCAGCCAGAGCAAGAACGCGCCACGCTTTTCAATATCTGATATCTTCGCTCCTTGGTGTAGCATGCTTGCGGTCACGTAGCGGTCGAGAATGACGTGCTTCCCTTCCGCGAGCCATCCAGCGATAGTATCGCGCACCTCATACCGGTCTCCAGCAAACAGGATCGCCGCGAGGCGTGGGTCGAGCTCAACAAAGTTTCCATGTACTTCATCTAGCCACTCCTTGATGTACGCCCCGAAGAACGAATTATTGTACCGAGGAAATTCCATGGTCTCCACCCCGATGCCTTCACCACGAAACCGCTCGACCAGCATTTTTACCTGGGTTGCTTTACCCGCTCCATCTGCTCCTTCAACAATGATCAATTTTCCTGACATATCTTAATATTTTCCTTCCCATAGTATCACACCAATCCTTGCTATGACTTTTTTGTTTCAAAACCGCCAATATTCGCGATTTCCGCCTTCAAGGACGGGTGTGCCTGATAATCGATCAATTCAATGTCCGCGAGCGTAAAACCATCAATATCTTTAATAGTTTGGTTCAATTTTACACTCGGGAAGGAGTACGGCTCGCGCGTGAGCTGCTCTTTTACCTGGTCGAAGTGGTTTGAGTAGATGTGCACATCACCAAAGCTGTGCACGAACTCACCCGGTGGGATATCGACCACCTGCGCCACCATTTCAAGGAGCAGCGCGTAACTCGCGATGTTGAACGGCACACCAAGGAAGAGGTCAGCCGAGCGCTGGTACAGCCCTAGATTGAGCTTGCCATTGGCGACCTGAAACTGGAACATGGTGTGACAGAATGGCGGTACTTGCGACTGCTGCCCTTCTGAGGCCATTTCGTAGATGAAGTCTGGATTCCATGCCGACACCACGTACGACTTTCGATCTGGCTTCTTTTTAAGTCCATCGATCACCCACTGGAGCTGGTCGATCTCGCGGCCATCCTTAGCTGGCCAGCGACGCCACATCCGACCATAGATGGTGATGAGGTCTCCCCACTTTTGTACAAACGGGTCGTTCTCTGGCAACTCGGTGAGCTTGGTGATGAACGCTTCTTGGGTCATATCTTCTGCTGGCGCGTTCTCCTTAGCCCACATGTGGTACATCTTCCAGGCCCATTCGTCCCAGATGTGGTTGTTGGCATCAAGGAGGGGTTTGATATTGGAGCTACCAGAGAGGAACCAGAGAAGCTCGGTCGTGATACCACGCCAGAAGGTCTTCTTGGTTGTCAGGAGCGGAAAGCCTTCGGACAAGTCGAAGCGGATCTGCCGTCCAAAAACCGAACGAATGAACGGCGGTTGCTCCCCTTTCTTTTTGTACTCCTCGAGTACCACATCATTGAAAAAGAGTTCTTTGTCGGCGCCGTTATCGAGGATGTCCTGACAAAGGTCGAGGTACTGGTATTCAGGATGTTTTTTATTCATAGTTATTCTTACTTAGTGTCCAATAAGTCGCGTCCTTTGAAATTGCTCTCCCAATTGTCTTTTCCGCGAGCAGTATTTTCATAAGCGGTACTGGGCGGACTCGACAACCTCGAGAACGTGAGCTGCGCGATCTCCATCCCCGGACGGAGCACGATCGGTACGTTGTTGAGATTGCACAGTTCAAAGGTGATGTGCAGAAAGTGGCCGGGATTGATAAGGCCGGCGGTATTGTGGATCATCAGCCCCACCCGGGCGAGCGATGACTTCCCTCCCACCTGCACCAGATAGTGATTTGAACCAAAGAATTCTTTGGAGATACCAAGCACCGAAACGCCTGGGTGTAGCACGAATTCTCCACCATCTTCAACTTCTATCTCGCGTGTCTTCGCAAAGATCTTGCGCGCTGGGTCGACCAGGTGTGTCAGATGTTCATCGTTCACAACAAACTTGTTACCAAGCAAAATATCGTAGCTCGCTGGTTGCAAGCGTTTTTTATCAAATGGCTCGAGCGTGATCTCCTCTGCTTCTACTGCTGCTAAAATATCGATGTCGGAGAGGAACATACTTATTCAATGATGAACACCTTGGTCGTCCCGTAATACTCTGGCCAGTTCTGATTGTAGTGTTCAAACATGCGCGCGAGGCGGTCTTGCTGGAGCTCTTCGAGCTCCAGCTCGGCCATGAGCTCATCTATTTCCGCCCGAACCTGATCAGCGAGCGTTTCATCCGGCACGATCTTCTCCACTTCAGCAAGGTAGCCGTAGCCAGCGTTGTAGTCGAGGCAGACATTGGCGCCTTTGTAGACATACTCCTCACGCTCACGCGACCATTTCGCCTGGTACGTATAGCCAGCTTCGAGTACGAGCGCGTCGAGTTCATCGAGTGTAACGGCGAGCGGTTCTTCAAACTCCATGCGTTTCACCGTGTTCTCGCTGGTACCTTCATCGATCGAGGCTTTTACCACCAAGAGAACTTCATCGTCTCGCTGCCGGGTACGGACAGAAAAAGAACTGCCTCGCTCGGTGATCGCTTTGAATTTCATCATCTGCTCTTCATTCAAGAGTGGGACTACCTTTTCGTAGAGAGCTTGAATATCCCCTCCCTCAAAGTAGTGATTGAGCTGCCTATTGGTCGAAACGCACGCACAACCAGGGTCGAGTTCTTGCATCTTTTGTCGCAATGTTTCGGCGCGCTCTTTTTCGCCGAGCAGGCTTTTTACTTCAATCTCAAAGTGTGACATATGGCAGCGATAGTTAGCATGGTCATTATACCGGGCGAAAAAGAGCGCGCCAAAAGACAATCAATAAGCCTTGTGTCATAATTAAATGAGCAAATGAGGCGAAGCCGATTATTGCGAATTTATGCCGGCGCTTCGCCATGATCCAGCCCCTTTCCTAGGGCTGAATCTGGCGGTAGCGAGCGGCCAAGCGACTCTCTTTTATCACATGAAAAATCTACACAATAATCCCTCCCCTATCGTCATCGTCTCTGGCATGAGTAAAAAAGACCGCGCCATTGGCAAGAACAACCAGCTGTTGTGGCATGTGCCGGCCGACCTCAAGCGTTTTAAAGCGCTCACGATGGGCCACCCCATCATCATGGGCAGCAAGACTTTTGCTTCTATTCTAGAGATACTCGGTAAGCCCTTTCCCGGGCGCACCAATATCGTTCTCACCCGTGATCAGAGTTTTTCTCACGAGGGTGTGAGAGTAGCTCACTCACTCGAGGAAGCGATTGCTATTGCTGAATCGGAGGATCCGGAAGAGATACACATTGGAGGCGGTGCCGAACTGTATCGCCAAGCTCTTCCCTTCACCATTCGCCTCCACATTACCTGGTACTTTGATGAGAAAGAGGGTGACGCGTTCTTTCCCACCTTTGAAGATGAGTTCGTCATTGAGAAAGAATATCCTATTGATGAACACGAAGGACTGCAGTTTCAATGGGTGGATTACGTGCGAAAATAATTAAAAGAAAAAGGCGGCCGCGTCGCGGCCGCCTTTTTATTTCCCAATTAAGCTCTCTAGCGCTTCGGCGGCTTCCCTCCTCCAGTCGAGGTCTTGCTCGTGCGGCTCGTCT
>CAZFSB010000035.1:0-9697 GCA_964521645.1 uncultured Candidatus Saccharibacteria bacterium
CCAACACGATGGTGGCGGTGGTGATACAAATACTGCCGGTTACCTACGACTTGATGCTGGAGAAGTTGGAGACGTGAAGGTAAGTGTAACGTTCAACCCAGGTTCAACATCTGGATACTACACACTGATTATTGATAGTATTGGATTTGCAGCAACTGCAGTTCCAGCTACAGAATCAGTAGAATTGTCTCCTGCAACTGATTACGATGTAACAACATCAGTAAGCGTTCAGAGCTAATTCACATTAAACTAAGAACCCAGGTTCTGGTTAAATGAAAAGAGAAAAACCCCACGCGCAAGCGTGGGGTTTTTCGTATTTTGACTCGGGGCTCCGCCTAGGACTCTCCTAGGCAAAAGGGGCTCCGCCTAGGACTCTCCTAGGCAAAAAGATCTTTGGTAACTCCGTAGGACGGGCCTACGGAACACAGGGACCAAACCGGCCGGCACCCAAAGGGCACCGGCCGGTTTGTGTATTTCTCCATGATACAATTTTCGACATGAAAGATTTTTTAAAATGGTGTGGGTTGAAACAAAAGTTACATGAAAATAAGGCAACAGGTCCGTTTGTTCGTGAGAGGGACCTGTGGTGGGTAAGTTTGGGAGAGAACGTTGGTTCAGAGATCAATGTAATTATAGGTGTCAGGCACCTCCGGAACAGAAAATCTGTTGTATAATATTTCATCACTCATCATGGCGCGCCCTCCTCGTATTGATATCGCAGATAACTATTATCACGTTCTAAACCGCGCCAACGCCCGCTCGCAGATATTCAATACCCCCGAAGATTACCAGCAATTCATGGAGATCCTCACCGACACCGTTGAGCTTTTGAACATGCGATTGCTAGCCTTTTGCTTGATGCCGAACCACTGGCACTTGATCTTGGAACCAAGAGCTGACGGAGACCTCTCTCGATTTGTGGCACGACTCACCAATACGCACGTGAAGCAGTATCAAGTAAAGAACTCTTTGATCGGGATGGGGCATCTCTACCAAGGGCGATACAAGTCATTTGTCATCGAAGATGGCCACTACTTTTATACGGTATTACGATATGTCGAGCGGAACGCACAGAAGGCAAAGTTGTGTGAGCGAGCGGAAGACTGGCGGTGGGGGAGTGCATTTTTGCGGGCGAAAGGTGGAAGCAACCTCCTGGCACCTTTGCCGATCGATCTGCCGACAAATTATTTCACAGAATTGAACCTGCCCCTGACGGCGACCGATGAAGAAGCGGTGGAACGAAGTGAAGAACGCGGTGTGCCGTTTGCAAGTGCGGTCTGGCAAGAAAGATTGAAGGTTATAGTAGAGCAAAAAACAGGTGGGGAGGATAATTTATCTGGTTCTCTCGACCCTGCCTAGGGGAAGTTTCGATTGACAGCTTGACATACAATGTATATCATATAAGAACGCATGAAGTACTTTGACTGGAGTGAAGAAAAAAATGAGTCGCTCATGCGAGAGCGGGGAATTTCCTTTGAATTATGTGTTGAATGCATTACTAGTGATAAATTACTAGCGATCGTACAAAACCATCCACCCTATACTCATCAGAAAGTCTATATCATTGAGTTTGAAGGATATTGCTATGAGGTCCCGTTTGTGGAAGATGATGAGAAGATCTTCCTGAAAACTGCCCACCCCTCCCATGAGGCCACTAAAAGATATTTAAAGAATCGTTATGAGTAAACAAAAACAAATTTTAAAATTAACTGCTGAGGAGCAGGCAATGCACGATGCGATCGATTGGGATTCGGCTCAGCCGGTCGCTGCTAAAGAGCGCGCGCGACTCCAGGAGATCGGCCGCAATACTACCGCCAAAAACAAAACCATCACAATTCGGCTGTCTGAGCGAAATTTGGTCCGACTTAAGGCTGCTGCTGCTCGAGAGGGAGTGCCATACCAAACGCTCGTTTCATCATTGATCCATAAGAACGTGTGAGAATAAATTACGACCCACAAGTAGACACTCTCAGTGTGACTTTCCGAAAAGGGGTTGTTGATCGTACGGTCGAGATCGCTCCAGAGAGCATGATCGATTTTGATAAAAAGGGAAGACCGCTGTATCTCGAGATATTAGATGCGACCACCAAGATTGGAAAAACCAACATGACTTCGATCCGTATTGGTAAGGAGACGATCCCGCTGGCTGTTTAGTGATTACGAAGGATATCCGAAGTCTAGAGTTTAAAGAAAAACTCAGGCAATTACTTGCCTGAGTTTTTCTTGTTACCCCTTGCGGGGAGGGCCGAAGCCATTTGTACCCTCAAGTATAGATCACCCCCTGAAATGGTCAACTTATAGTAATCGAAACCCCGCTTGCGCGGGGTTTCTCGGAGCCTTGCGGCACTTTGTAAATAAAATAGTACTGTCTTTTCTCTTTTCTTTGAAAAGCAAATTAGATTTTCTAAAAATATTCCCCGCTATTGCGAGCGGGGCCGCGGCGAATGCCGAAAGTAACATAAGCATAACAAATTACATGCTGATGTAAATAAAAAAGCCCCCGATGCAGACGTGTCTGCATAAGGGTCTTTTTCGTGGTGATTGGATATAGTATATGCCTGTTATTTAAAAACGCAATCCCGTAGGCCCGTCCTACGGAAACCGCGTCCTACGGAAACCGCTTGACAATAGATACCATGTATATATACTTTAGCTACATGAAAACACAGGTCAACTTAAAGATAGATGCTCATATTAAGGAGAAAGCTCAAAAAAGGGCAGCCGAGCTTGGTCTTTCCCTAAGTTCGGTTGTGAATGCCACGCTCAGTCAATTTGCTCGTACCGGCGAGTTAGAATTATCAGTAGCTCCAAGAATGACCCCTTATCTTGAAGGTCTCATTAAGGAAGCTCGACATGACTATGAAGCTGGAAAATTGGAGATCTTTGATACGGTGGACGATCTGATCGCTTCTCTCGATAAAGAGTAACCTATGCGGATCGCCAAGAGTAAACGATTTGATAGACAGTACAATAAACTGTCACAAAAAATTCGTAGCCAATTTGCTGAGAGACTAAAATTATATATTGAAGACAAAAACCACCCGCTCCTCAATGTACACAGTTTGAAAGGGAAGTATATTGGCTTGTGGAGTTTTAATGTGACGGCGGACATTAGGGTTATTTTTGATGAATCATACGAAGACGTGCTGATCTTAGTTGCGATCGGTTCACACAGCGAACTTTATAAATAATCATTATGAGTAAACAAAAACCAATTTTAATAACTCCGTAGGACGGGCCTACTGAACATAGATAACAGAGCAGACAGAACATTCATCAAGAGGTCCCCTCAGCCTTGCCTTGGGGGAGGAGTCCCATTGACAACTGATACACTAGTGATACACTTCACGAATATGGCAACAACAAAACGAAGACTCAATATTACCCTTTCACCAGAAGTTGACGCGCTCATCTCAATGATCGCGAAGCGTGATCAGGTACCAGAAGCCACGAAGATCAGTGAGCTGATCACTATCTCACTCGCGCTTGAAGAGGACAATGCATTTTCGATACTGGGCGATGCGCGGCTTAAAGAAAAAAAGACGAAGTGGTTGTCGCACAAGGATGTTTGGGGTGAGTAAGCGGTATGTTCGATATCAAGTATCACCACAAGATACCAGATGACCTGAAGCGGATCTCTGCACCTATTAAAAAAGAGATACGGAAAGCGATAGAGGAAAAGTTGACGACGACACCAGAATTTTTTGGTAAGCCGCTCCAATTCTCACTGAAAGGTTTGCGCAGTATGCGAGTAGGGGACTATCGGGTTATTTTTGTGCTGGCTGACAATGTTGTGAGTATTGTACTGATTGAACATAGATCCATTGCATACAAAGAAATTACAAAGCGACTGTAGGAAACGGGCTAAATTTTCACAATTCTATAGGCCCGTCCTACGGAAAGAAAATATCTAAACCATGTAATTCAGGTAGGTCGGACAGAAAAAAGATTGTGTTATATTAAAGAAATGAATGACCAAAAACTAAAAATGCTTTTTGCGGTGACAGTAATCTTGTTTGTTGTCGTTTTAACTGCACTACTAGTTGAGCCAAAATATGAACACGGTCAACTTCAACGGAGCGAATATGACATTGCGTCGTATCGTGGGGAGTATGCACAACTTTTTCTCAACGATCCAGAGATCATTGCGAAAGCATATGATGCCAAGAAGTATGCGCTTGAGGCAGAGAAGTTTAAAGACGAAAATCCTGAAAAATTTGACTTTTCTTATAGATATTTGACTATAGGAGACTCTTTACTAATACATAGAGAAGTCGCTGTAGCCGCAGCTCTGCTCATGACATGGTTCCTGGGGGTGGCTTTTTTGGCGTATCGTAGAAGTTTGATATTCGAAGACCATATATCTCTACAGGAGAACACCTCACGGTTGATTCTGAATAATGATTCAGTTCTATTTAGTAACCTTGTAGTTATTCCAGTTATTTTTTATACGACATTCCTTATCGATAGTAAGATCATTGGAGTCGACATGATTCCTGCTTACACATTTTTTGTGGCTCCAATAGTTTCACTTATATACTTTATTTTCTCCGCAATTAAATATGATAGACTCGTTTATAGATACGTTGGTCACGGCGCTGCTATTTTTCATATAGTAAAGTTTTTGTCCATCTATAGTTTAATAATTATAGGTGTTTCTATCTTTCTAGATGGTTCAGTTTGGTAATAAGTGGTCGAGAAGTAAAGACCTATTATTTTTTGCAACCCCGTCTCCAACTCCGTAGGACGGGCCTACGGAAACCGGTAAATCAGAAAACCCCACGCGCAAGCGTGGGGTTTTTCGTATCCCAGACCAAGGATGTTCAATTTAGGAGATCCAACCTCCAAAGCCCACTTATGTAATGATCTGGTTCTCTAGATCTTGCCTATAATTTCTCGATCTCTTTGAGGTCACGGTCTGGCAAATAGAGAAGGAGAACACCAAGGAAGATACCGATGAGACCGGTGAAATGGTTGTATTCCCCAAAGAAGAACGTGTCGACCGCATCGAGGACGTACCAAACTCCCCGCCAGATCATAACCAGGCCGATGACGATAGACAGCGTTTTAATAAAGTATTTTATATCTTTGTGTTTCTTTTCCATATATATGGTTATGATAGCAGATATTTATCTATAAACTTAGGAGGTCCAACCTCCTAAGTCAGCCAGTCGAGGTTGAGCCTCGACTAAAGGGCCTGCCTAGGATTCTCCTAGGCAGGCCCGTCAAATTATTTGGTACAATACCAACATGGGATTTTTTGGAGACAGCACCCCCAAGCGGGTCACAAAAGAAGAGATGCGCGAGATCATGCAAAACCTGTATGGCAAACTCGATGAAGCAGAGCGGATCGAGGTGGAAAAGTTGTTTCGAGCGGACCTTGAAGAAACTGGTATCGAAGCGGGAATTTCGCAGGCCGAATTCACCGCAGCGATCGACTGGCTTCGCGCGAACCGACAAAAGCATGTACTCGAAGATGATGATATTGTGCTGATCGAGAAATATTTCGCCGAACATCTCAAAGACTAGGCCGCTCTGCGGGCAGGTTAAAACTGGATTCGAGGGCAAGTGGTCTGCTATACTTACACATATGTTGCCACCAAACTCAAAGCAAAGGTTCCAGGAGAAGATCCAACAAAGGATAATGAATAAAACCTTCTTCGGGTTCGTGTTCAGCTTTGTCGCCGTCGTGGCCGGTGTGCTGCTGTTCATCCTCGTGCTCAATGTGGGTGCCTAATGAGTGTCTATGCTACGGATCACTGACCAATATTTTTGGAACTTCGTCTTCTCAGTATTCTTTTTGATACTGGTCGTCATGGGAGCGATCATTTTGGAGACAGAGTCGCGTATTCCACTGGCGGAGCTGACCACCGTTGACTACCTGCTCATCACCTTGGCCAGCTGGCGCCTCACGCGGCTTTTCGTCTATGACGCCATCACCAAGTTCATCCGCGAGCAGTTCTGGGACGTGAAGAAAGTAGGGAAGGGGTATCAGCTCGAAAAGCCGCTGACCGGCCCACGCCGCACCTTGGCCGACCTCTTTGACTGCCCGTGGTGCTTTGGGGTATGGGCCGCCGCGGTGGTGATATTCTTGTATCTCATCACCCCGTATGCAGTTTTCCCAGTGCTGCTCTTGGCGGTCGGCGCGGTTGCCACCTTCCTCCAACTTTTAGCCAACCTGGTCGGCAACCGCGCCGAGCAGTTGAAGCGGGAGAATGAGGGAGGGTAGGTAAAAAAGATATTTGTGTTTCAAAAAAGCCCGCATGATGCAGGCTTTTTTCTTGTCGGGCTAGGCGGAATCGAACCGCCGCCACACGCACCCCATGCGTGCACACTACCACTGTGCTATAGCCCGAGCGAGCAAATTATACTGTATGTAGGTCGTATTCGCATCATCAGAATGATTGGCAGATATTAAGAGTTGGCCGGCTTCCTCAGATCTTGAGCCATTCCCCTTAAAGCATTGTGCGTAGCGCCGGCTCAATATCTGAGGAAGCCGGCCAACTCCGGCAGCTTGGCATTTCCAAATTTTTTGCTATAGTACTTCGCAACAGGCTCATGACAGCTGGTTCTCCGCGAGGAGAGTAATGGCAATTGCCGCCGGCCGAGGTCCATCTATCTTTTGATGTTGGAGGTCGAAGCCTAGGGCGCGAAAAAAGCTTCGCTTTTTTCGCGCCATGGGCCTGTTTCAAATTTATCCAATGATTTTCTAAATCATGGCAATTACAAAAGCAAAAAAGCAAGATATTCTCGCAAAACTCGAAGGCGTCAAGTCTGAAGCAGAAGCGCTCGTGTTCGTGCAGTTCAACGGTATGACCGTAGGCAACACGACCGCGATGCGTGCCAAGCTGCGTGAAGAGGGAGTTGGTTACTTCGTAGCCAAGAAGACCCTCATGAAGCGCGTCTTTGGTGAATCATACGAAGGCACCATGCCCGAGCTTCCCGGAGAGATCGCCGTTGCATACAGCACCGACGCCATCGCTCCTGCTCAGCAGATCAAAGAGTTTGCCGGAAAGTACAAGGACAACATCATCATCGCTGGAGGAGTCTTCCAAGGCGTGTTCAAGAACGCTGCTGAGATGACCGAGATCGCTTCGATCCCAGCCCTACCAGTACTCCGTGGTATGTTCGTCAACGTTATCAATTCACCTATCCAGGGTCTCGCCATTGTTCTCAATGCGGTCGCTGAGAAGAAGGGTGCGTAATCTAATAGAAACATGAGTGAAGAAACAAACACAGTAGTAGAGGAGACCACCGCGGCTCCTGCTGCACCAGCTGCAGAAGTTACTGAAGAAGTAGAGGTGCCAGCTCAGTTCAAGAGCATTGTAGAGGCTGTCGAGAAGATGACCGTGCTTGAACTCCACGAGCTCGTAAAGGTATTCGAGAAGAAGTTTGGTGTATCAGCAGCTGCTGTAGCAGTTGCTGGTCCAGCTGCTGGTGGCGATGCTGCTGAAGAGCAGTCAGAGTTCACCGTTGAGCTTACCGAAGCCGGCGCTCAGAAGATCGCTGTCATCAAGGTAGTGAAGGAAGTCCTCGGACTTGGTCTCAAGGAGGCTAAGGACATGGTAGATGCTGCTCCATCAGTCGTGAAGGAGGGTATGAAGAAGGAAGACGCTGAAGCCCTCAAGGCGAAGTTGGAAGAAGCGGGGGCCAAGGTTACTCTCAAGTAATCTTTCAAACAAAGAACAAAACCGGTGCGGGCCCTTCGGGCCCGCACCGGTTTTTAGATTTCAAAAGAAAACACCCCCGGAGGGGTGTGTGTGGATGGTCAGACGCGCCATTGTTCCTGTTGCGGTCTGCGTTTGTCGAGGAGACGAGCCGTTTGTTTGGCTTTCTCCAGGTAACCGTCGGACAGGTGCAGGTCGCCAGTGAGTTTTTGCCACATTGCTGGTTGCCGCCAATCTCTCGGCAGCAGCAGCAGATCGAGTTCATTCGCCAGAGTCTCTCGGCGGGTCAGTTCGATCGTCGTTCCAACGGCCGCCCAGAATGAAGACCCTAGTGCGGCTCCAGCGGCGATCCGACGGACCTGGTAGAAAGGCAAGGTCTTTTTAGAGACGCCCATACCGAGGATCTCTCGGTAGGTCTGCAATACCATCTCTGGCACCGTGATCAGTAGACTGATCATGCGCTCGGCATCCTTGTTGAAGGGAAGACCATGAACTGCGTATACTTCCACTACACCATGAGTGCTGCGACAAAGGTGAAGGGCAAGGATCTTGGCATTTCTCTGTAGAAGATGGATTTCACGCTGAGGGTCGGTTGCCACGCTAGTTACAAGCGTTGTCATTATTACTCCTTGTTGAGGTGATGAGAGGGAACAAAAACCTTCGCAACTATAACACAACTTTTATAAAAATAAACCCCACCGTAAGGCAGGGTTTAGACACGAATGGCGTTTGTTTTTTGGAGGATCGGTCGTTCGCCGATTGGTTCGTAGTACGAGTAGGCCCTTACCACCCCAATGGCCATCGCAAAGATGAGGATAAGCATAACGATCACGGCTATGCTCCAGCCAACAAATTTGAAAGAAAGGAACAGGGCACAGCGACAGAGGTAAAACATCTCATTCTCCTTGTGAACTGGTCTGGTCGCATCATACTGATAAAAGGGAAAGAGGCAACTAATTTTATCCAGCTACGAAACGGTTGTCTTTTCTGTCCAGATTTGCCAAATCCCGTACCATGCTATAATCGCCTCACTCACTCAGTATGGCAGATCCGCTTTCTATCTTGTTTGGTAGCACCGCAAGGGTAAAACTTCTCCGTTTTTTCCTATTCAACCCTTCTAAGGAGTTTACCTTTGATGACATCAGTCGCCGGGCCAAACTCGTGCGCCGCACTGCCAAGACCGAGATGAACGCGCTTGAGCGCGCGGGCGTCATCAAGCAGAAGACCGTCTATATTGAAGTGGAGGGGAGAGATAAAAAAATGAAAGCGATCGGCTACTCGGTCAACAAAGAGTTTCCTGAACTGCAGGCACTACAGACCTTTCTCTTTGAGACCGCCCCGATTGACGGGAAGAATCTTTTGAAGCATTTACGCAACGCCGGCGTCCTCGATTTTGTCGGTATCAGCGGTGTGTTCATGCGTGATTTTGAGCAACGCCTCGACGTGCTTCTGGCCATGAAGAAATTTTCACAGGCCAAGGTAGAGAAGGCGATTCGGGCGCTCGAGGCTGAGGTAGGTATCGAGATCCGCTTTGCGGCGATGTCTTCGGAGGATCTCATGTACCGTGTCGGCATGTACGACAAGCTCACGCGCGACTTCTTTGATTATCCGCACCAGGTCTTGGTCGACAAGATCGGCGTCAAGGATGAGGTGACCAGCAACAACTACCGGCCGGTGTAGCCAAAAACAACAAGAAAACCACCCCGAAAACTAGTTGTTTTCGGGGTGGTTTTCTTGTGTATAACCTGTTGATAGAAAAGAGGATAAATATCCAGAGTAGGCGCTTGACTTTATTTTCATTTCCTATAATATAGCGCTCACGTATTTATGAGTTTTGAGAAATTAGCACGCGCGTAGCAAGCCATATCAACTCGTTGATTCAGCTTGCCGCGACATTGCGGCTTTTTTCTTCCAAAATTCAAGGGGGTACGCGGTCGTTGAAAACTGCATATTCAAGAGGACAGATTGATAAGATCTGTCTTCGAAAAGTCCTACCGTGGAACATTCAACGTAAGGGTTCCGCCGGAATT
>CAZFSB010000035.1:9707-10677 GCA_964521645.1 uncultured Candidatus Saccharibacteria bacterium
CCTCCGGTGTATTGGCCGCCGGTTTGGAACGTTCGGTGCTAAAATTGCATACTATTTTTTCGCACGGACAGGTAACCGCATGCCGGATAAAGAGTTTCTCGCAAGAGAGGTCTTTTCGTCTCCGGCATGCAAACACAGTACTTCACGAACACTAGCAAGCGTTTCGTGAAGTACATCGCCCGCAGTATGTATTAGAAAATCAAGGAGAGCTTCGCTCGACTATGATTTACTTATGCGGAGCGTTATACAAAAAAGGAGGCGTTAGCCGACTATGTTTGTAACGCGATAGTCTGCGGGCAACACTCAAATCTATACAGCGGTGTATAGCGTTCCCTATGGGAACGAAGGGTGTATGGTGGATGCCTTGGCTTCAAGAAGCGATGAAGGACGTGTTATGGCTGCGATAAGTTTCGGGGAGGTGCCAAATAACCTTTGATCCGGAAATGTCCGAATGGGGAAACCCCACTGTCATCGGCAGTGACCCTTGTATGAGGGAGCGTACCTAGGGAAGTGAAACATCTCAGTACCTAGAGGAATAGAAAGCAATATACGGAAATTTCTTTCTGAACAGATGCTTAGCATCGTGTTCAGAATTTATTCTGAACATTGGTGCCTAGCGCCATTATGTTCAGGAAGAAGTTTCTTGCGATTCCCCGAGTAGCGGCGAGCGAAACGGGAACAGCCCAAACCATACGTATTTATATGTATGGGGTTGTAGGGCGGAGTTGGCATTTAGTTGCGATGAGTTACAAATAGTATGTATAGGAAAATGTGCTGGGAAGCACGACCCCAGAAGGTAATAGTCCTGTATTCGAAATGCATACTGCTCATTTGATTCCGTTCCTGAGTAGCCCGAGACATGAATAGCTCGGGTGAATCTACCAGCACTAACTGGTAAGGCTAAATACTTTTGGAGACCGATAGTGAACAAGTACCGTGAGGGAAAGGTGAAAAGAACCCCGGAGAGGGG
>CAZFSB010000036.1:0-10509 GCA_964521645.1 uncultured Candidatus Saccharibacteria bacterium
AATATGGAAGCGTGGCTGAGTGGTTGAAGGCACCGGTGTCGAAAACCGGCAATGGGGAAACTCATTCGAGGGTTCAAATCCCTCCGCTTCCGCGAGTGCTAAAAACAACGTGAGTAACGTTGTTTTTATTTGCACGAGCGAGAAGCGGAGGGATTTGAAGGACGGAGCCGGTATACAAGACGACGAGCTTGCGAGGAGTGCTTGTCGGCGAGTCGGGGTCGCGGAAAATTTTCGGAGAAAATTTATCTGTGACCAAATCCCTCCGCTTCCGCCTGTTGAAAATACCGCCATCTAGGCGGTTATTTTCTTAGGCGGAAGCGAGCAAGCAAACTGCTTTGCTTGCGTGAGGGATTTGAAGCCACGGAGCATGTGCTGAGCATGCGAAGCACAGCGAGTGGCCGTCCAAGAACGCTAGCTATTTTAGAGCCTGCGACAAAATAGCAGCGATTCTGGGACAAATCCATCCCCCACCTCAGTAACTACTAACTCCCGTAAACTCACCGAGACGATACTGGACAAGTTTCGAAAAGCTCCCGTCTTCATAGGTACCATATTCCGTCGTGTACTGCTTCCCTGCTTCATTACTCCATGAAGTATCAAAATACGACTGCACCGCTTTTCCAAAGGATGTCTCTTTTGTCCCATGCACCAGAAGATTCGTTTCAAGATTAAGATCATTCAAGTTTCGGCGAGTCATATTAGCTGAGCCTTGAATGACGGTCTGCCGATCACCCTTGTTGAAAATGAGTAGTTTCGTATGGCACTGCTCTCCATTCGTATCACACCACCGTACACTTATGTTCGCAGAACTTTTCAATAGCTCATGTGCCACCTGCCGATTGGGTACGCCGCCCTTCTGCCGTCCAAAGGCATCTTTGTTTGGATCGAGAATTATTCGAATAGCCACCTCTCGATCAGCCGCTTTCTTGATTGAGCGATCAATGTCTCGATCTGAGAAATAGAACATTGCCATGTCAAAAGTATCTCCAGCTTGCAGCGAATCTAACTCGGTAAGTATTGCCTCTTTGATAGCGCGCTCGGTTAAGAGCTGAACCTCTAGCGTTTCCGACGCCGTAACTTCGCTAGCTGATACTTCAGGAGCCTCTATGAAGTTCTCACCCGAAAAGGCAATGACGGCACGTTCACTAGCCAGGGCATCGCGCCAGATCTTAGCATCGACCTTCACTGCTGTATTCGTGTGCGCGCTCGATCCATCATGAGGATTGGCCGAGGTGACAAGGACACTCATTCTGCGCTCCCCACCGACAATAGAATCAGCGACTATAAGCTTGCGGTGATTAGCTTTAAAATTGAGAAGCGTGAGATACGCATCGATACCCACAGCACCCTGCTGAGCATCGAGTGCGTTGGGGAGCACATCACCAAAGACCCCAAATGGTACCCAACGTAGAATTGTCCGCCACCAGGCGCTATAGAGCGGGTTGCTGTCCCGCAATCGTGTCAGATCAGTGAAGACCACCGAAACACCAGCTTCAGTCAACTTTGAAAATTGTGTCTCTTCCATACCATTGTAGATGGTGTTCAAAGGATCAGTGACTACCTGAATGACCATCTCCGGCTGTTCTGACTTCTTCTTCACCAACGTTTCAATGAGCTCACCTGAAAGCTGTCGATAGGAACTCGTGGCTGTTCCTAAAAAATCATTGAAAAGAAACATATCAATGAGGATGTAGGAATCTGCCTCCTCGACCATTTGCAACACGGCATCGAATATCTCCTGTTGTGAGTGACGAATTCCCGCAGCGTCAGTGTACGTCCGGTCGACCAAAAAAGTAACCGCCTCAGCCGGTACGACATGTCGCTCCCCTTTCATACTCAAACCTGCTGGTAACGGTTTGTACACGTTATACAAGCCGACCAGAAAAACGATCACTAATAGGGCGAGTAGAATTCGACGGATATCCATATCAAAACATTGTACTACACACGCTCCGCGTTCTCTCCTGAAACGACACGCTATACTAGGGATATGAAAAAGAGAACTTCTCTACGCACGACAAAGAAGAAATTTCGCTGGATGGAAATTCTCACCGTGTTCGGGTACTTATTCCTCGCGTTCACGTTCTATGGTTCTCAGCTGCTTGCCCCGCTTCATATTCCAATAGCGATCACGGCCCTCATCCTCGGCATCAAAAAAGCTCGCGCTCTCTATCTCACGCACTTCAAGAAAGACGCCTCTCGCTTTGAAAAAAAGCTCTTAACCTTCTTACGCGACCACCGCTTTGCGGTGTCGATTAGTCTGATCACACTCATGTTTTGGTATACCTATGTATCACTTATCCCTAATGACGATTCGGTCTTTTCTCAACTGTCGCCGACAGAAATTGCAGCCATGGTTGATGAGGACCTGGTCGCTAGCGCCCAGCTCATTGACCTACTCACCATAACCGGCGAGCAACTATTAGGAAATGTCGCCCTTTATAAAAAAGATCCCACCGCTGACGAGCACCGCTCGCTCGTCGTTGATTGGAACGCCTTTCTCAGTGCCGCCATTGCGAGTGAACACATCACCGATAGGCATCGATACTTTCATCAGATACCGGTCTTCTCTGAACGCGAACTACACCAACGTTCATTCATCATCACCTACGCCCTCTACATGAAGAAGTTTGAATATTTCCACAAGATCATTACGGTCGTCGGTGCAAACGAAAACGTGCGGACCATTCTTAATGAGCAGTCACCGGTCTTTGGACGCGAAGGTTCGTATACTGATGTTACCACCCGTTTTTTCGCCACCAATTCTTTTCTTCGAAGAAATATAGGATATTTGTACCATCGGCTGCTCGGCCTTTCTGAAACCCCTACTCCAGAGGAACAGGTACTGGTAACTGTCGCTAATGACAGCTACCACTATCTCTTCAAAAACGCTTTCTCCCACGTGACCGACCGCAGCGTCTTCCATGTAAATACCTTCAACGATACCGTCTCAGATTCCTGGCTGCCGATCCAAAAAACTGTTTTCGTCAACACGATCGGCAACCTTCACGTGGGCTCACGAAAAGAGAAATTCATCTCCCTTACCGATATCGCGCAGATGAAGAAAGAGCTCCTTCCTGGCGATATTTTTGTAGCACGAAAGAATTGGTACGCCAGCAACGTCGGTATACCCGGGTTCTGGACACACGCCGGACTCTATACCGGAACGCTTGAGGATATGGAGGGATTCTTTTCCGACGTTTTCCCCTTCCAGACCGCCAGCGGTCATACGTACGAGACACTAGCTGACCTTCTATCCGCGGAGCATCCAACTGTTTTCACCACGTACAGCGCTCCCGACCATCTTGGTCACCCTCCCTCCGTCATTGAAAGCGAAACAAAGGGGACCAGCATTCAATCGATCGAATACTCGGCTTCTGTTGACTACTTTGCGGTCATGCGCACTAACCTCTCCAAAGAAGCTCTGCTCCGGTCACTCCTTCGTGTGTTCGCGCACCAAGGCAAACCGTATGACTACGAATTCAACCTTGTCACTAAGGATGAGGTCTTCTGTTCAGAACTGGTTTACGATGCCTTCGTTCCCTTAAGAGACAAGGAGGGTATCTCTTTCCCGACTTCGGTAGTAACCGGAAAGGAGATCGTCTCTCCACTCGACATCGTGAAAAAATTCGTCACTGAAGATAACACACCACAACAAGAACTTTCCTTCGTCTATTTCCTCGACGGAAATGAAGAGACACAAACGGTAACGGTAGCGAATGAGGAAGCTTTCAAGGAAAGTTTCACTCGGCCAAAATTCTCGTTCCTACAACAGTAGCTACTCGTCCTGCAAAAATCCGCCGGCTTGATGATTCCACAATTTGCTGTAGGTTCCGCCCGCTTGAGAAAGTTGCTCATGGGTACCATCCTCAAGTATCTTGCCCTGTTCGACCACGATGATGCGGTCCATCTTGCGCAGCGTGGAAAGTCGGTGCGCGATGGCGATCACCGTTCGCCCCTCCATGAGGGTCTCTAGTGCTTTTTGGATCGCCACCTCACTTTCACTATCGAGGGCCGAGGTCGCCTCGTCGAGTATCAGTATCGGCGCATTTTTCAGCATGGCGCGAGCGATCGCAATACGCTGCTTCTGCCCGCCGGAAAGCTTCACCCCTCGCTCTCCTACCAAGGTGTCGTATCCCAGTGGCAGCTCAATAATGAAGTCGTGCGCTTGGGCTTTCCTGGCCACCTCGATCACTTCAGCTTCCGTGGCATTTGGATTACCGTAGAGAATGTTCTCGCGAATGGAGCGATGGAACAGTACTGGTTCTTGTGGCACGACCGCGATCGCTTCCCGAAGTGAACCCTGCGTCACCGCGGCAATATTTTGCCCACCAATAGCGATGCTACCGGCTTCAATGTCATGCTGACGCAAAAGTAATGACACGAAGGTCGTCTTACCCGCTCCTGACTGCCCGACCAAGCCAAGCCGCTGTCCGGCAGGGATCTGGAGTGAAAAATCAGAGAAAACCGGCTTGCCCTGGAACGCAAAACTAACATGCTGCCAGTCGATCGCTGCTTCGTTCACAAGAAGTGGCGGAGCTCCCGATGCATCGGTAATTTCAAACGGCAGGAGTAATTCCTCCAGTCCTTCTTCCAATTCACCGACCGTGCGAGCGGTACTATTGAAGGCGCGGCCGATGAAGATAAGGACTCCGGTAATTTGCGAATACAGAGCCAGGACAAGCACAAGCTCACCGGTCGACACCGTACTCTCTCGCCAACCCTCAATGAGCGACCAAAACATGGCAAGCGAAAAAGCAAACAGGATCAAACCATTCAAAAGCAGCATTCTCTCTGAGTACATCCAGCTTTGCAGGTGTGTCTTCTCTACTGTCGTCGAGAGATTCGCAATCGACTTTTCTTCTTGATCAGTTCGCACGTATTGTCGCACCGCTTGAATATTGGAAATGATGTCAACGATTCGCCCACGAATGGCAGTTGAGGCTTCTGCTGCCGCTTTTGCATATTCTGCTTTTTTAGTGGCCAACGATCGATTAAAGACGATCAGTGCCACTATGAGCAAACCGAATATCAGAGCAGCTCTACTATCGATCACGATCAAGAAGCCAAGCGTCACCAGCAGTGCAGTGAGGGCGTTAAGGTGTGTCCATAATACTTCTGGGACCAGTTGCTCTATCGCTCCATTCACGTTGTTGATCTTACTTAACAGTGAACCAGAAAAACGATCAGTGAAATAAGAGTGGCTGTGCTTGAGTGTATGAGCAAGCAGGAGGTCGTAGCCATATTTCTTCACCTTCGCAAGCCATTTTCCTCCCGCCACACCGCTGACCCGGTACAAAAGCTGTACGATCAGTATCACCACTGGGTACATGAGCGCATACGTGAGCGCAGACTGGTGATCACCACTCTCGATCGCATCTACGATCAATTTGAAAAAATAGGCTGAAGATTGGCTGAGGAGGGCGCCCAAGACCACTGTTACAGCCGCCACAACAACCAGCCATTTGAACGGCTTGGAAACATACCAAAAATACGCAAATGGTTTAGCGGGTATCAATACTCTTTGTTCTTGTGTATCTTGCATACTTTCCTCATTGTGACGTTAGGTTTCTACATTTCTTACTAGATATCCCCATAATGATCATCTGACGACCCTGGCCCAATTCTTACCCATGAACTTGACATTTATTAATAAGAGTGTAATAATGATGACCCTTTGTTCTTTGGAGAAATTATGTGGCTTTTCAAAACCTTGCCACGGTACTGGAACTTGCCAATCAGGACATCTGGACTGGGCCCATTCCTCTGGTTACCCACCAGGTGAAGCTCGCTGTCAATTCATTGCAGAAGGGTCAACTGGTTTGGAAAATGACCCCGAATGAATTGAAAAAGGCAATTTCCGCCGACAACTTCGCCAAGCACGTCCTCAGGGACGTTTCGGAAAGTACGCTTGCGTACGCGATCCGCTTGGCAAGATTTGCCAACAATTAAGCAGCTTCTTTTTCCAAGGAAGCTGCTTTTTCATTTGCTGTACTTTCAACGTAGTTAATGACTTTCTCAAACGGAACCCGAGCAACTACGCTAAGCGAAGCGCCACGTGACCAGTTGCCGTCTGTCTTATGGTTCTTTTGATCAGACCTAATGAGATAAATGAAACGCGGGTTCTTCTTTTTGAAAAGGTGACGATACTTACTACTATAATAAGCCATCGGAATATCATTATCGCGATGATCATTCTCAGTACCTTTAATTTCCCACTGGCCACTCTCGTCAGGCCTGATATCGATCGGAGAAGTATGATAACCAATACTATAGCCCCCTTTTGTACTTAGATCTGCCAAGTTCTCTATTGACGATGAAAGATCCCCTCCCTTGTCGACGACTTCTCGAAGACGGCCAAAGGCGCGAGACCGAAGTTCGTATGGCAATGACAATAGCGAGATGAAATCGTTTTCTGGTAATTTGTGCATCACTTCCCTGAACACCTGTATTTCATTTTCATCAAAATACTCTATCAGTGAATCCAGAAAATCATTCAGGAGATTCTGTTTTAGGAATTCATCAAAAAGGTAATCTTTGATCTCTTCTGAGGAAGAAAAGGAATCCAAATATTTTGGGTCAATTTCAGGATCGTGCACCTTCACCGAGATCGATTCATTTTCGATTTCGCCAATCGTTTCAAATCTTTTCATACACTAAAAACACTTGATTCTAACATATTTTGCGTGATATTCGGTCTGATATAGGTAGAAAATGCGCATTCTACTTGCCAACATATTTACTTTCATTATACTGTAGAATCTGTGTCTGATTCCATTTAACCAAATTACGTCACAATGTGACTGCTTTGGAGATGACAAACACAAGATGTCCGACCGATTAGCTCAGCTGGTAGAGCGCTACATTGACATTGTAGAGGCCACAAGTTCAAGTCTTGTATCGGTCACAAAGTGAAATTTCCTCAGTTTTTTACTGAGGAAATTTTGCTTTTGGCCCCAAGACTTGAAAAGGTTAGTCAGATATTTTGGAGCTTGCGAACAAAATATCGACAACCTGTACTGAAACTGTAAGTTTCAAGTCTTGTATCGGTCACAGATTTAAAGTTTACTATGTTCGACCGCTTGCCAGGCCGCCCGCAGGGCGGCCTCTTTTGTTTCGGCAACAAAAATGTAGCGCTCCTTGTGACAAAAGATCGCACCATCAATCCCTGACACTGCTATCAATTCATCGTCGACGAGCCCGGCCCAAGCCTCAGGAAAAACCACCTTGTCATGGAAGCCACGTTCGTTACTTGGTACCGTTGCCGCCATCCACCGATTCACATCGGCAGCCGGGACCGGGGAGACCACTACCAGAACCTCATGGAAACCAACCAGTGAATGCCGGGCTATTGGCTCCTCGAAGATCAGTACGGCCTTGTCGCCAGCTTGCTCGTAGGTCATCTTGATCATTTGATGCACACCATGTCGTCCGTTGGCCTGCGCGATCAAACGTCTCAAGAGGCTCTCAGCAAAATCTACTGCTTTCCCAAATTCAGAATCAAAGGTCTCCTCCGTTCCCCAGACCGGCTTGAAACTATCGATCACGTCAAACAGCTCAAACGGAAGCACTTCAGGATTGGCTGCCTCGCATACGTTGATGTGATTGTCGGCAGCATCAATCGCTAGGACCAACCGATCTTCAATCTCGGCAGCTACTTCGGCTGAGCCGCAGATCTCTGCGCCATAGGCTCGCCATACCAAACCAAAAGCAGAATACGGTATGCCATTATCACGCCGTGGCACGCCATTTTGGTGGTGATCAAAGCGATTGGTCGCAAGGTCATATGCCCCACCAACATCCAGGACCCAGTCACCAGTGGCGATGGTCTCTGGATCACGGCTTCTCACTATCCTCATCTGGTCAGCACCGAGATACATGCGTACTGCTGCCACGGCCAATACATCATCGGGGTCAAAACTACCGCTATGGGTTACTACTGTCTGCATGTCCGATACTATACCACCAGTTGGTGGACTAATTAACTGCTTTTCCGTATAGTCTTCTATATGTTGCTATTATCGATAGAAACCTCCTGTGACGAGACCGCCATCAGCCTAGTCGAAATACGGGGTGAATTCCCGCATGCCACGTATGAAATACTCGGAAATGCGCTGTGGTCACAGATAGATATTCATCGCGAATATGGCGGCGTATTCCCCGCTTTGGCTAAGCGGGAACACGCCGCCACGATCGTCCCCATGCTCGAAAAGGCCATTCGCGAAAGCGGAATCGATGCTGACGATTTTACCCCTTCCCTTCCGGAAGCTACCGAGGAACAGATCCGGCAGCTCCTCAGCCGAGAGTATGGGCTTGCCGACCAACTCCTCACCTTCCACCGTGAACACGGGTCGTTTCAAGTCGACCTCATTGCTGTGACAAGCGGCCCCGGACTAGAGCCGGCACTCTGGGTGGGAGTGAACTTCGCGCGCGCCGTGGCCATTCTTTGGGACACCCCCGTCGTTCCCGTCGACCATATGGAAGGTCATGTGCTGGTGGGCGTCTTTGATGCTGACCGCGATGACCAACTGTCTGACATTTCCTTCCCGGCGATCGCGTTACTCATTTCCGGTGGACACACCGAACTTATCCTCATGCGGGGGTGGGGGCAGTATGAAAAAATTGGCCAAACACGCGATGATGCCATCGGGGAAGCTTTTGATAAAGTTGCCCGCTTGGTTGGTCTCCCCTATCCGGGCGGACCGGAGATCTCTAAACGAGCCGCTGAGGCCAGAAAACGAAAGCTCCCGCCGTTTGCGAAGCTACCGACGCCAATGCTGCACTCAGGTGACCTGGACTTTTCGTTTTCGGGCCTCAAGACCGCTGTTCGCTACGCTGTACAAGATAAAGAACTCACCCCTGACGATGTTCTCGCTATCGCCCGTGACTTTGAAGATGCGGTGACGACCGTACTGGTCAAGAAGGCCACCGCAGCCATTACAAACCATGACGCCCTGACTCTCATTGTTGGCGGTGGAGTTAGTGCCAACACCCATATCAAACAGATCATGGAAGCTACCTTACTGACCGAACATCCGGAGGTAACGGTGTACTTCCCTTCTCCCCGCCTCTCAACCGATAACAGCATCATGATCGCACTCGCAGGACACGCTCGGGCGGCAGGCGCGTTAGCGCCCGCCGCTACTGAGGTAATACGCGCCAACGGCAACAGATCGCTCGCAAACTAACCTTTGTCTAAGCAGTATATTATGCTACTATCGCCTGTATACTAGGGCTTTTTAGACGTTTATTTTATTTATGGAGGACAAAAAACAAGAGAACATCCCGGAGATATTTCTCTCCCCGTATCAACCTGAGAACCACGAAGACGAACTCTACGCAATGTGGAACGATTCTGGCTATTTCAACCCAGACAATTGCATCAAGGACGGCATCACCGCGCCTGATGCTGAACCTTTCTCGATCGTCCTCCCTCCGCCCAATGTGACCGGCACCCTCCACATGGGTCACGCCGCTATGCTCGCCATCGAAGACATCCTAGTGCGGTATAACCGCATGCAGGGCAAGCGTACCCTCTGGATACCCGGTACCGACTCGGCCGCCATCGCCACCCAATCAAAGGTTGAGAAGATAATCCAAAAGACCGAGAAAAAAAGCCGTCACGACCTCGGCCGCGAAGAACTGCTTAAACGCGTCGACGCGTTCGCAGAAGAAAGTAAAGATATTATCATCAACCAAACCAAAAAGATGGGTTCCAGTCTCGATTGGAGCCGTTACGCCTTCACCCTCGATGAGCAACGGTACGACGCGGTCATGTTTGCCTTCGTGAAAATGTACAATGACGGTCTCATTTACCGCGGCGATCGCATCGTGAACTGGGACCCAAAAGGTCAGACCACCATCTCTGATGATGAGGTAATCTACGAAGAGCGAAAAGCAAAACTATACACCTTTAAATATAGTAAAGACTTCCCGATCAGCGTCGCTACTACCCGCCCTGAGACCAAGGTGGGTGACACTGCCGTTGCCGTGCATCCTGACGATACACGCTATCAACAGTACATCGGTAAGACCTACGATTTCACCTTCTGTGATGTACCAGTCAGTGTCACCATCATTGCCGACAAGGAAGTCGATCCGGAGTTTGGGACCGGCGCGGTCGGCGTCACACCCGCTCACAGCAAGATCGACTGGGACATCGCTGACCGCGCCGGTATCACTCGTCGTCCTCAAGTCATCAACGAATATGCCAAAATGACTGTCGATGGTCGTCTTAACAACCTGAAGGTAGAAGCGGCGCGCGAAGAGGTGGTCAACTGGCTGCGTGAAGAAGGACTTCTTGAAAAAGAAGAGGACACGATCCAGAACGTCAGCACCGCTGAGCGCACCGGCGGTATCATCGAACCGCTACCAAAGCTGCAGTGGTGGATCAACGTCAATAAGAAATTCGTTCTGGAACACTCAGAGATACCAGGTGTACCAAGTGGGAGTGAGGTAACTCTCAAAGAACTCATGATCGCCTCTGTAGAACACGACGGTGTTTCTATC
>CAZFSB010000037.1:0-10117 GCA_964521645.1 uncultured Candidatus Saccharibacteria bacterium
CCAAGCCATCTTTGTGTTCAGCTGGTGAGTAAATTGAGTACAGCTTCACTGGCACATCCCCCTGATTAATAAAATTATGCTTCACTCCTGCTGGAACCACCACCGCCCAATCATCCTCCAGATCGTACTCTTCTGTTTCGTTGAGTATCGCCTTCACCGTACCACTTTCAATACGGATGAACTGGTCAAGGTGATGGATCTCCTCCCCGATCTCTACTCCGGGCTCGAGACTCATGACCACGAGCTGGCTATGTTCTCCGGTATACAACACTCGACGATAATCAGTATTTTCAGTGGTTACCTTTTCAATATTTGCTACGTATCCTTTTTTCATAACGTTCTGTCGAATTATTCACTGGTAAAACGTCCCTTTACTCTACACGAGAGTACCGGTTACGCAACCATCACCCATAGACTATATCTTGACCTCGTTTGGTGGAGTATGACCAAGGAAAAATTCATTGACATTGAAGCCAACGAGCTCTGACATCTTCCCTCTTGTCTCCTCACTCGCCGAAGCGATGTGTGGGGTAAGTATCACATTATCAAGACGAGCCAGACCTTTTGCGAGGGCTGGTTCATTTTCAAACACATCGAGCGCAGCGCCTCTGATAATATGCTCCTTCAAGGCTGCCACCAATGCAGCCTCATCAACCACCGGTCCGCGTGAGGTATTAACAAGATACGCTGATGGTTTCATGAGGGCCAGGCGCTCGGCATTGATAAGATGTTGTGTTTGCGGGAGAAGCGGCACGTGAATTGAAACAACGTCGGAGACCTTGAGCAGTTCCTCTAGCGATTCGTAGTACTCACTCGGGACCTCTGCCTCGAGCGCTTCAGAACGCGCAATGTCATAGTATTTCACCTGCATACCAAAACCATTCGCAAGGCGTTTTGCCACGCCCGAACCAATGCGACCAGCACCGACGATACCGAGGGTCTTGCCAGCTAAGTCACTACCAAGGAGGAGCTCCGGAGCCCAGCCTTCATAGCGGCCAGCCCGGGTGAAGCGGTCACCCTCCGGAATACGCTTCGCCAGCGCTACAATGAGAGACACGGTGAACTCAGCCACAGTGTCGGTAAGTACCCCTGGGGTGTTGGTTACCACCACCCCAGCAGCGTTGAGACCTTTCACGTCGATATTGTTGAACCCGACCGCGTAGTTGGCGACGATCTTTACCTGCGGCGCGACCTCCAGAATAGAGGCGTCAATGGTATCAGTGAGCAAACTGACCACGCCGTCATACGGTCGCGCCGCCAGCGCTTCACGAAGCTCTTCAGGAGTCAGTACTCCATCCTTCTCGCTCACGACCAACTCGTGGCCGCCCTCGCGCATCCAGCGCAATCCCACTTCGGGGATCTTTCGGGTAACAAAGATCAATGCCATAGGTACTACAAGTTACTATTACGCAATTATGATACCACGCTCCTACGTGACACCAAAACCAAACCCATGATAGACCAGATAACAACCGAGCAAGAAAGTGATCGCTAGAAACATCTTCCGCCACTTCCCTTCAAGCAACCTTGAACCAGTTCGCATGATCAACTCAGGAAACGCGACATACGTGATCCCCTTTACGAGCGCAATCCAACCAAAGAGCGTAATGAGGAGACGCCAACCCATTTCCCACACATTGTGAGAGAGAATGATCGCCAAACCACCAAAGATACCGACGAACCCCGCCATAAGGAGTGGGAACGAAGAAGGTTTCATGTCGCGAATCGTCGCCGCAATGATGGCTGGCTGAAAGAATGCCACCATTGAAAAGATGATGATGGTAAGCCCGAATAGTTGAGCTAGGAAATAAGAGAGTTCCATAAGTATTTTCTTATTGGATAAGCCTCACCGTAAGTATACGCCTCTCTTTCCCAAATGCTATTGCTCGTTAAACCGGACGAATACTGATGTAGCGCTTCTTCCAGGCTTTTTTGAATTTCTCTATTGAGATAGAACCACCACCCGTCGCTTCTGCTGGATCATTATAAAAAATTTGACCGTCACTGACCCCGTTTACCACCACCAAGTGCGGTATTGGATTGGTTGGTTCAAACGTGTAGTGCACCGAGACCATGACCGGTCCCTCCTCCAGGACATTCGCCAGCTCAGCAAAGGCCTCGGTGAGAGTGAGATGAGCGAGGCTCACACTTTCTCCATCAAGCCCGTACGCCCGAGAAAGACCGATCAGCCCCGCATGACTCCACCCGGCACTTTCAATATAGGCACCAGCTTTTATGCCCCGATTTAAAAGAGAATCGACTGAGACTGTTTCATCGGAGTACAGATCGATAAGCATTGAGAGGCTGGCGATACCACAGCCAACTTTCTGCCACGTCGGAGAAGTGATGTCAGCGAACTGTGAATAGAACGGCACGGTGAAGACCGAACTGGCGGGCTTGATACTGGAAGTTTTCTTAGCAGTAACAGCTATCACTTCCCTCTCCTCGGCTTCCTCTGGGGATTCTTCTAGGAGAGGTTCCTTAGTAGATACTTCCTCTCCCTCACCTTTCTCTTCTTCGACTGCTTCAGTTTGCTCGCCCTCACTCTCCTCTTTCGCATCCGAACTTTCCCGCGACACGACCTGAATACGAACTTCTCGTGGGGCTGCCACAACCACCTCTGGCTCTACCTGTATCACCTTTGGCTGCATAGACGCAAAAGCAACCGCAGTAACGCCGTATACGGTACCGACTTCAACAACGACGAGCGCAATGGGAAGAAACTTGTACAACAAAACATGAACAGTCTATCGTACGAGGATACCTAGACACAATGACTTATTTATGTCTTTATTTTCAATCTTTTACAATCACCTCTGTTCCGAGATCAGCCCAAGTGTACAGTGTATGTGCGATATCGGTCGGTAAATTCACACACCCGTGTGAGTACTGTGAACCAAAGCTATTGTGCCAATAGGCGCCATGAATGACGGCTCCGCCATGAGTAAAGTACAGATTCCACGGTACTCCAGGAAGATCGTATACCTGGCGGTCAGCGAGGTTCGGGAGCGGCCCCTGCATGTAGCGGCTCGGGGTCTTCTTAAAGATCATGAAAGTGCCTCGGGGGGTTGGGGTAAGTTCGAGTCCGGTCGAGATTGCCGCTTCGAGGAAGAGTTCATTACCCTCGAAGGCATAGAGCATCTGTTCTGAACGATCGACCGTGATACTCTTGGCGGTCGTTGTCGCGTACTCATCTTCCCAGACGGTCTTATCCCCCTCATCACGCAACACCTGCACGTACTCTGCAGAAACATACCAATCTCCCTTCAGTCGTTCTGGGTAGCGCAACCACTCATCAAACACGATCTTGTACCAGGTCTCTTCCTCGCGTTCTACCTTTCCACCCACTTTCAAGACCATGCCATTTCGCAGACTGGCCAAGACCGGATACTCTGTCCCTGGCCCAGATCGCACGCGCAGACACTCTCCTTCGTAATGCGGACCACAACTATCGATCACCTCGACATACTCAAACAAGACACCTTCGATCGGCAACAAGAGTGGCGCTTCCTCGCTGGAAGTAGCGGTGATTACAACTACTTCTTCCTCCTTGAGATACTGCGGGTCGGTGGCATCAAGGTGATCGATGGTGGTCGTTGATCGATCGGCCTCATACACCACTGATTTAAATTCGGTATAGAGGAGAATGCTCACCAGTACAAGCACTAACAAAGACAGAGATAAAATGACTCGATTAGCGACTCGTTCTGTCAGCGGCATGACTCCAGTATAAGGAGTTGGGCAGACAAAGCAACCAATGGTCGTATTAATTGTGACTTGAATTTTGATTGCTGATGCTACTGCTTCGGGATAAGGTTCTTTGCTGGTAAACAGGGCCGCAAACACTTCGTGTTTGCGGCCCTGTTCACCACCTCGCCAAACCACCGTTACCCTCGGAAAATAATGAAGACAGTATATGCGATATATGCCCCCACAAAGACTCCGCCTTGCCAGCGCTCGATGGTTCGCTTTTTACCTACGAACAGAGCCAGGAACAAGAGGGCCGTAGCTAGGACCGCAACCAACATATCAAAATTGAGTTTTAGGTCGAACGGTAACGGCTTGATGAGTGCTGATACACCGAGTATCCAAAAGACGTTGAAGATGTTCGAACCAATGATGTTTCCCACCGCGATATCGACATTGCGCTTGTATGCTGCCACGGCTGAGGTCGCCAGTTCGGGAAGCGAAGTACCGATCGCCACAATGGTAAGACCAATAAGTGCTTCACTCACTCCCATACTGCTCGCGAAAGTGACCGCGCCATCAACGATCCACTTTCCTCCGACCACCAAGCCGACCATTCCAGCTCCCACCATGAGCGAAGCGCGCATTGTCGAATGACCAACCGCCGATTCGTCCGACTGATCAGAAGGGGAACTGAAAGCCACCCCGAACACGTAATACAAAAAGATGATAAAGAAACCGAGGAGGACAAATCCGTCGATACGTGACAGTGTCGAAGCGGCGGCCTGATCGATGAGCAGGTCATTAGCGAGCACTGTAACCAAGATGACCGCCAAGAGCGCAAACGGTATCTCCTTCCACACCGTACTCTTCTGCACGGTCAGGGGGTAGATGAGAGCGGAGATACCCAAAATGAGAAAGATGTTCGCAATGTTGCTTCCGGTAACATTACCAATGGCGATATCGGTGCTCCCCTGCCAGCTAGCGACCAGGTTAACGACCAACTCAGGCGCTGAGGTACCAAAGGCCACGATGGTGAGACCGATGACCAAAGGCGACACCCCGAAGCGACTCGCGATGGAGGAAGCTCCTGATACCAACCAATCTGCTCCTTTGATAAGGAGGAAGAATCCGAGAATGAAAAGAAGGAGTGTCATCATAAATAAAGCGATCGATCAAATTATCTGATTAATAACAGAGAGATAATAGCACACCAGCAGATTTACAAGGTCTTTCCTCGACGCTGCTCCTCCCGCTCCACCCACGGCTCATCGTAGCCGAAGTAGTGTGCCAACTCGTGCCACAAGGTATTACTGATACAGGCTTTGATATCTTCCTCGGCGTCGTACATCTCTACGATCGGTTCTTGGAAGATGGTGATGACGTCAGGCAGGAGTGGCGCCTCGATTCCGCGCTCCGGCAGCGGCACCCCCTCGTACAGACCAAAGAGCGTCTCGTCCGTTTGGAGCCCGTGTTCTTGTCGCTGCGCCTTGCTCGGCCGCTGCCGGATCACAATAGCGACGTTCACCATCTTCGCCTGTACCCACTCGGGCAGTTCACTGATACTCTCTTCTAGCAGCACTGCAAATCGTTCGTCGGTCATGGGCGAATATGAAGCCCCCACACGTTCGCTTCCGCGAGACGTTCGCGCCTGGTGAGCGTAAATTGATAAAATCCAAAGACCCAGGTCATCAGCACCGCCACGAATTTGTAGTACACCCACACTTCTGGCTCAAGCATTACTCGAGCTATCTCATTAGTAGCTGCCAAAAAGAAAAAGAACACCATCCAACGGTAGGTCAAAATGCGCCAACCTCTATTTGTGATAGCGAAATAATCTCCAAAGAGAACCTCAAGGTACGAACGTTTGAAGAACATCCCCAACAGTAGCGCGATCGCAAAGGAAAGCGCGTAGAGGGTATCTTTAATGATGATATAGAACTCATCTTGCGTGATTATGGACATTACTCCAAACAGAAGGATGGTTCCTGAAGCGACCAGACCAAATTTAGGCAAACGTTTCGAAACGACCCACTCCAGCAAGAGAGCTAGGATCGCCACCACCACCAACCAGAGAAGCGCCTCCATGAAACCAGTCAATTCAGCCGCCACCACGAACGTAACGATCGGCGCAAAATCAGCCACCACTCCCGCTATCAGTTGATTCTTATTCACTGCAGTACTATATCACGAAGAAACTTTTGCGAGCATCAATCAGTCAAAAACCGTCCGATCTGGTAACTTCCGGCGGCTACCGTAGCGGTCAGAACAGCTCCCCAGAGAATATCAACCACCACTACCTTAAGCGGCCAATCCTTTAGCGTGGCCAGATTGGTCAGGTCGTACGTGGCGTAACAGAAAAAGCCAAACAGTGCTCCCAGTACAATGGCTCGCTGCAGAGAACCTTGCGCTAAAGCTGGGGCGACCGCAAAGATGATGATGCCGACGATGTACAGCAAATAGAACACGATCGCCGCCGGCCACTGCACCGGACCGAGGAGAGCTGCCAATTGTGATTGATAGAAATTCTTAGCCACTACTCCCAGCCACAGCATGTCAACCAGAAAGAAGACCGGGATGGTAAGTAAGTAGAGATATACGTATTGAATGATCGTCATGATTTAGATTGTAGCATAAGGCCTACTCACTATACTCAGTCTCAATGTAGCGGATCATCTCCCGCACCTGGTCATTGTTACTCGCGGCATAAAGTCCGTACAATTTACCAAGATACAATTCCTTCTCTTCTTCCGACTGAAATCTCCCCTCTATCAGCAGCGCGTCGATCTCCGCCAATAGCGCGTCGATCTCTTCTTGTATGATCTTTGACTCGAGATGTTCACCGCGCTCAAAATGATTTACCATAATGGTTTTACTGTGTGAGCGAGATCGTCGCCACTAACTGTTCGAGGTCATTGAAGATGTCTGATTCTGAGTCGATGTATTCACCTGTTACCACGAGTGCGTATTCACCGTAGGTCGCCACATAGGTATCGGTAGCATACAGACCATCAGCGGTGAAGCCGACCGCATCAGCTCTGCCAACTGCTATCTCGACCGGCTCATCAAGGGCAAGTTCATAGTTCGTTTCACTAGCATTCGTTTTATTCCATTCTATTGGCGATAATTTTTCAGGATTTTGATAGACTCGGAGCTTGATCGCGGGTGGGAATTCAAGCGGAGATTCACTAGCGAGCAGCGCGGCTGCTTCCTTCTTATTTATCAGCGAAGCACCGGACACAAATGACGGGTCGGTACTAAATTGCTCATCAGTTTTCAGCAGGTATCCATCCGGGCTCTTACGGTACTCAAAAGACAGTCCCACCTCTTCATTTTTATAAATACCGCTGACCTTAAGCTGATGCGTCTCACTCTCACACGGCACGATACGTCCTTCGGCATCGGTCATTCCCCGTATCGACACCTTGTCTCCTGGCACGATATCGAAGACATCTGCCACGCTGGAACTCGCCACGCAGAGCGGAAGACCCATGGTTGGAACCGCGATGATGTACACCGAGTTGCCATCAGTTTTGAAAGTGATGAGCGCAGGAGCGTCGAGAGCCGCTCCGGTGAGATCGACCGTCTGCACGATACCATCGGTTCCGAGCTCTACCCCACTCTCGAGTGCTTGCGGAGCCGGGACGATCTTCCCGTCTTGTACCGATACCACTTCCACCGTTCGCTCTGTACCGTGCTCGAGGGTGACGCGGTATGTTTCGGTTGCTTCTTCTGTCTCAATCGTGGTCACGGTGAGCGCGTACTCCTTTCCGACCTGCTGCACCGCGACTCGAGCGGCTTCCTCTGTTTCGGGAGTAAGCTCAAATGACCGAGCGCAGGCGCCAATGGTCTCGACATACGCGTATCCCGCTGAAACCAAACACCCATTGGTGTCACGGTCGCCGCCGATCACTCCTTCCTCTTGGGAACTGCCATTCCACAAGAAAAAGGCCCCGATACCAACTAGCAGCACCACTGCTGCAATGATCCCTGAATATTTTTTTGCTTTCATACTCTCATTTTATACAAAAAATACCCCTTTGGGGAGGGGTGAGACAGACTGATCAAAATTAGAGGCCGATCTCCCCTCTTTGCAATAAAAAACAGGGGCGAAATTGCCCCTGTCAGTCAGTGCTTTTTGATGCACACGACCTGAAAGTAACCACCAAAATGCAAAGAACGAGTGGCGGAGAATGCTTCTTGGTCGAGCTCCTTAAGCGGATCCCAGCGCCACATTTCTTTCGCATGTGGTTCGAAAAGACCGAAAATACTACTTCCTAATATTCGCAGCAAGAGTGAGTCGGGCCGATGAAACTCGGCGAAGAGAAACATCCCACCTGGTCTGACTATTCGAAGCGATTCAGCCAGCACCTCTCGCTTATGCGATGCTGGAAGTTCGTGGAACAGAAAGAAAGACAACGTGCTGTCGACTGCGTCATTCCTCATAGGAATGGTACGAGCATCACCACGAATGAATTGCGTTCGGTATATTCGTTCCCGATCCAACTTTTCCATTAGATGACGCACTCCCGTACAGGTTATCTCAAGTACTGATACCCGAGCACGATGACGATTACGCTGCAACAAACGTTTCGTAATGTCTCCCGAAACCGCCCCCAACTGCACGATCTCCCCCTCACGAAAGGTGAACTCATCGAAATGCTGCAAGAGCGCATCGACCAGCCGGTCATACTGAAATAGCAGCACCGCCGACACGATCGGTTTTCGATCAGTCAACCAGACCAAAAAATCATTTCGGTATATCCAGTACACGTGCTGTGAAGCAGGAGAGACAGTGGCCGGGAAGAAGCTGAAGAATAGGAGTGAACCGTAGGTGGTGATGAAGAAGAATGAAACGATCAGAACACCAAAGACCACGATCGATCCGAGGAAGATGTAGAGCAGTGACATGGAAAACCTCCCCTAAAGAACAATTGCATACGACCGTCATCATAGTAATGGGGAGACAATAAGTCAATGTCTCAATATCCTTCTGATCTATTTTGGACCAGAGGACCTAACGAGCACCTTTGGATACTTAGCTTTCCGCTCCTTAGTGTACGCCCACCACGGCTGTGCTGGAGCACCGTTCATAAAGTCTACTGCCGCCATGAAAGTATCAAGCACACAGGGGTCATGTCGTGCTCCGGTTACCTTGCAAAGGCTTTGGTAAAGTCTGTAGGCATCCTTCCCTGCTAAATCCTTCGGCGCTCGTAGGCCGATCAAGGCGAAGTCACGCTCCATCGCCGGCCCAACGTTTGGAATATCTCTAAACCGTTTTACCTCACTGGCATGTTTTGCTTTCATTGTAAATCGTGTTCAGCTTCAATATAACAGCTCCTTCTGATTATTTCTGTCAGTGATATACTCAATAATATGGAACCAGATAATCAAACGAAACAGATCTTGCTCATCGATGACGACCAGGTCATTCGTGAGATGTACGCCACCGCCCTTGTAAAAGCCGGACTAGATATCATCATGGCTGAAAATGGTTCACAGGGGATCGAGCTGGCACTCAAGCACAAACCCGCCGTGATCTTACTCGATATCGAAATGCCTGACATGGACGGCCATCACGTAGCCGAGAAACTTCGTCAGGATGATTGGGGCAAAACAGCGCGGATCATTTTCCTCACCAATCGTAGCGAGCCAACACACATTGCGCACGCGATAGCACTTAAACCAGAAGACTACATCGTCAAAGCCAACATCCCCGTGAAGGAGGTCGTCAATCAAGTGCGCCTCGCGCTGCATAAGTAGCCGTTTTAGCTCAGTCAGCACGAGAAAACACCCAAATATGGGTGTTTTCTGTGCTCGCTGGCCGTGTGGGATGATGTTAGAACTTTTTTTAAATAAAGTTACATAAAACTGACAACGAATTTATAAAACCAGGTATACTTTCCTTCACATTTCTTAAGCTCCTCATCTCTCATCTCTTGATTTTCTGTCATCTCCGTACTGTTTTGTGCTTCAGCTCTGCACACATACTGCTCTTCTGTAGTTAACATTCTAATATCGCTGACACCACAGTAACTACGAGCAATTTCAACAGAATTCTTAATTGCTACCTCATTTACAGCGACTATACACTGACGATAATCATCATTAATCTGTTTTAAATAAAATGAACTACACCCTACAGCAACAAGGATACTCACACCTAGAAAGATTAATACCTTTTTCATGGCATAAGTATACACCTATCATAAACTCGAACCAGATACACGTTGATAAATAAAGCTGAAATAACTTAGCTGCTGGACAGGGAGTCTCGGTCATTACATGACCAGTACACCTTGTCGCTAGTTTATTTCCTTACGTCATAAACTAGCTGGCAAGGTCTTCGAGTCCCACGAAATAGTCCCCCGGACTCTTTCTTGTCCTGGCAGCTCTAAAGCAAAATCACCCTCAGAGGGTGATTTGTGCT
>CAZFSB010000038.1:0-9442 GCA_964521645.1 uncultured Candidatus Saccharibacteria bacterium
AACATTCTCCGTGCCGGCTCGCCGCCCGCGCTCCTGCTGCCCACCGACGACGAGCGGATCAATAGCAACCCCATCTCTCACATACAAAAGACCGATTCCTTTTGGTCCGTAGATCTTCGAGCTGTTGATGGTCAAGGCGTCTACGCCCAAGTCGCACGGCCGCACCGGCAATAGTCCAACCGCTTGGCAGGCGTCGGTGTGAAACAGCGGCCTTCGTTTCCCGGCATACTTTTTTGTCAGCAGGTCAGCGATCTCTCGTATCGGCTCGATGGTCCCGATCTCATTGTTGGCGTACATGATCGACACGAGAATAGTGTCATCAGTGAGCGCCTTCTCAAGTTCCTCAAGCACGACCAGCCCGTGTTCATCGACCGGCAGACGTGTCACTGCAAACCCTTCCTTACGCAGAAGCTTGGCCGCTTCGAGCACCGCCTTGTGCTCGATAGCAGATACGATGACATGTTTCCCGTGCCGGCTCTCTGCGTGAGCGAGGCCCAGAATGGCGAGGTTGTCGGACTCGGTGCCACTGCCGGTGAGAATGACTTCATTCTCGTCGACTCCAAGCGATACTGCCAGAGAAAGCCGCGCTTCACGCAAGGTATCAAACGCCGCTCGACCAACGTGGTGAATGGACGAAGGATTGCCGTAATTTTCGCGCAGGTGAGGCAGCATTACTTCGTACACATCCTGGTCGAGCGGCGTGGTGGCCGCGTGGTCGAGATAAATAGTTTTCCTTAGCGTATCTGACATACCTTCACATACTGCTCCATAGTTTGTCGCAGTTCCTCAAATTCCTCATCAGTATAAACTGTTTTTTTCCGAAAGGCGGGGTTAAGCAGTTTGGTGGGGATGAATTTTTGCAGGTAGTACACATTGGCGCCTCTGATCAAATCACCGATCTCAGGAAAGTCTTCCGGCGGCAGCAGGGCCTTCACCACGGTGGTGCGAAATTCATACGGCACCCGTCCCTCTAAGAGAAGCGAAATACTCTCTTGAATATGTTCTAGGTCGACCGGTCGGGCGACCGTCTCGCTGTACTTCCGGAGCGGCGATTTGATATCCATCGCAACGTAATCGACCAGCTTCGCGTCAATCAGTTCCCGAAGCACTCTCGGGTTGGTGCCGTTGCTATCAAGCTTGACTAGGAACCCCAGCTGCTTGATGCGATGAATGAATAGAAGTAGGTCATCATGCAACGTAGGCTCGCCACCGGTAATGGTGACAGCGTCGAGTAATCCGACTCGGCTCTCGAGAAAACTGAAGAATTCATCTTCAGAAATTTCTTCGGCAGTCTCATCGACCAGCTCTGGGTTGTGACAGTACGGGCAGTGAAAGTTGCAACCGATCGTGAACACGATCGCGCACACCTTTCCTGGGTAATCAATGAGTGAGGTTTTTTGTAGCCCACCTAAGCGCATGCATTTTTAGAGATGGTTACTGTTTCAGCGGCGACAACTTTTCGGTCACCGAACTCACTCTTCTTGCCCTTGTTCCACTGCTCGACCGGGCGCAGGTAACCAACGATGCGGCTGTATACCTCGCAGCTCTTACCACAACGCGGACATTCACAAACTTCGCCGTGTAGGTAGCCGTGCTCCTGACAGACACTGAAAGTAGGGGAAATGGTGAAGTAGGGAAGTTCGTAGGTGCTGCACACCTTCTTCACTAAGTGTTTCACCACTTCAGGGTCGTTGATGCGTTCACCGAGGAAGAAGTGGATGACCGTGCCGCCGGTGTACTTGGTCTGGAGATTATCCTGAAGCTGCAGAATTTCGAAGATGTCATCGGTGAAGTTGACTGGGACGTGCGTGGAGTTGGTGTAGTACGGATCCTTCACGGCAGTACCGATACCATTGGCAAAGGTCATGTGCTCGTGCTTCTTTTGATCGAGAAGCGCGAGACGGTATGAGGTGCCTTCGGCCGGCGTGGCCTCGAGGTTGTAGTTGTTGCCGGTCTCCTCTTGGTACGTGGACAGACGGTCGCGCATCTTCACTAGTATTTCTTCCGCGAAAGCATTGCCTTCCTTGGTCGTAATGTCGACGCCGAGCAGTTCCTTGAGCGCTTCGTTGGTGCCGACGAGGCCGATAGTTGAGAAGTGATTCTGCCAGTACGTGCCAAAAGCGGTCTTGATATTCTCGAGGTAGTACTTGGTGTAGGGGTACAGATTACCGTCGGTCATTTTCTCAAGGATCTTGCGTTTGATCTCGAGGCTCTCCTTGGCGAGGTCCATGAGCGCGTACAGCTTCTCAAAGAATTCCTCCTTGGTCTTCGCCTCACGACCAAGGCGCGGCATGTTGATGGTAACGACGCCAATCGAGCCAGTGAGCGGGTTGGCACCAAAGAGCCCACCACCGCGTTTCTGCAGTTCGCGGTTGTCGATGCGCAGGCGGCAGCACATCGAGCGCGCGTCGTCCGGACTCATATCGGAGTTAATGAAATTTGAAAAATAGGGAATACCGTACTTGGCAGCGCTTTCCCAAAGGTTGGTGACGCGCTTGTTGTCCCAGTCGAAGTCTTTGGTGATGTTGTAGGTCGGAATAGGAAAGGTGAACACGCGGCCGGAAGCATCGCCCTCGCTCATGACCTCGAGGAAGGCTTGGTTGAACATATCCATCTCACGCTGGAAATCGGCGTAGGTTTCGGTTTCTTTTTTGCCACCGCGGAGCACGTGCATTTTGGCGTAGTGTGACGGAACGGTGAGGTCGAGGGTGATGTTAGTGAATGGGGTTTGAAAACCGACGCGCGTTGGCACGTTCACATTGAAGACGAATTCCTGAAGGGCCTGCTTCACCTCATCGTACGAAAGATGATCGTACCAGATGAAAGGGGCCAGGAGCGTGTCGACATTGGAGAAGGCCTGCGCGCCAGCGGCCTCACCCTGGAGCGTGTAGAAGAAATTGACCATTTGTCCGAGTGCGCTGCGGAAGTGCTTGGCTGGTTTACTTTGCACTTTCCCCGGCACACCACCAAAGCCGCGCAGGAGAAGGTCATACAGATCCCAACCAACACAGTAGACCGAAAGAAGATTGAGGTCGTGTAGGTGGAAGTCGCCCGAGAGATGCGCTTCTTTGATCTCTTTCGGGTAGATCTTGTCGAGCCAATAGGTCTTGCTGATCTCCGAAGCAATGTAGTTGTTGAGGCCCTGGAGGGAGAAGGCCATGTTGCTGTTCTCCTTCACCTGCCAGTCCATCTGGTCGAGGTAGCGGTCGATGAGGTCGACGTGCTCGGTGGTGATAAGGCGACGAATTTGCGCGTGCTGTTCGCGGTAGAGGATGTAGCGCTTGGCGGTTTCGTCGAAACCTTGGCGCATGAGCACCTTTTCGATGAGGTCTTGCACACCCTCGACGGAGGGAGTGGCGAGTGGTTCGGCGGTCTCCTCTAAGACTTCAGTGACCGCTTGCGTGATAGCTTCGGGGAAACCTTGCCCATATTCACCGGAAGCGCGCATCGCCTTCTCGATAGCGCGAGTGATCTTTTCTGGTCGAAAGGGGACAGTGGTGCCGTTTCGTTTAACAATGTGCGTTAATAAAGAAGGCTGCGCGGAAGTGCTCATACGAGTTCGTACTAAATTTGCTAATTCCCAGCCACAGTGGAGAGTGTGGTAGTATAGATGGATATCTATACGTATAGTATATCCATCGATGAGTGTCTATGTGTTTGGCCGGGTGTGCATAATGTAAAAACAGAATAAAAAACGGTATAATTAGGAAATAGTATGAGCGAAAGTAAAGAGGAAAAAGTTCACAAAACGCCCGCCTGGGTGAAGTCGAGTGTCACCCGCGAGGAGTTCCTCTGTGTCGATTGTTTCAAGGTGTGCGGGGTTGAAAGTCGATATGAGCTGGTGTGTAAGCTCGGGAAGATGCCCAATGGAGCGACTGTCACTGAGCTTACCGACATGATGCACCTCCAGCAGCCGACCATTACGCACCACCTCAACATTTTAAAGTCGGTCGATGCGGTACGAGTCGAGGAGCGCGGCCGCGAGCGCGTGTACACGCTCAATCGTGACGCGCACTGCTTTGAGGAGTGTAAGATCCCGTACTAGAAAACCGCCCCGCGGCCTGCCCAAAAACAGCATTGCGGAGGGCTATTAGTTTTGCAGGGAGCTGGAACAGAAAATTGCAATGTTTGAGCCGCAGGCGAGTTTTGCGATTTTCGTCGTGTAGGCGACCATGGAAAACAATAACCGCAGCACTCTGCTGTTTTTGGGCAGGCCGCGGGGCGGAATGGTATACTTAACACGTATGTCTTTCACTGAGACAAAAATTCCGTTTGGCCCGTACACGAAAGTTTCGGTCTGTCATAAGGAGACCGGCAACGAGATCACCATCATTCCCGAAATGGGTGCCCGGCTCAATCACTTCCAGGTCAACCTCCATGGCGACTCGGTCGACATCATCGATGGCTACACCGACGCGCACGCGCTCTCGCTCGGAACACTCACGAAGAATGCGCCGCTGGCTCCATTCCCCAATCGGGTCGCTGACGGCAAGTACCACTTCGGCGGACACGAGCATCAACTAGCGATCAATCGCCCGCATGAGCACAACGCCATCCATGGGTTCGTGTTCAATCGAGAGTTCACGCTCGAGTCGACAGGTAAAGTTGAAGACTTCTATGAACTGACCTTGCGCAGCCTCATTGAAGCCGAGGAAGGTTTTCCGTGGCCGTTCACGATGGTGATCAAGTACCGCTTTGGTGGCGTCTGGCTCGAAATAGACACCGAGATCATCAACACCGGGAAGCACTATATGCCGGTCGGCTTTGGCTGGCATCCGTATTTCCGGACCAGTGGCGGGATCGACCACCTTCGACTCACGCTTCCAGAAGTAGAGCGGCTGGTGATCGACGACCGCAAGCTGCCGACCGGCGAAAAGGAAACCTTTGATACTTTTTCCGCGGCGCACCCCATCGGTGCGACTGAATTCGATTCTGGTTTCCAAATGGTGGGCGCCGAGCGTGAGGTGCAGCTCTTTGATGAGACGCTCGGGCTGTACATTACCCTCACGATGCCAGAAGCCGATGTTCGCTATGATTATCTGCAAGTGTACACAGCGCCCAACCGAGAATCGATCGCGCTTGAGCCGATGACCTGCGCTCCCAACGCGTTCAATAACGGTATGGGACTGAAAAAGTTGGCGTCAGGTGAGTCGCTGCGCAGCCACTTCACCATATTGGTCTCATAATTTGCCAGTTGCATTAAAAAAGACTCTGGCAAGCAGAGTCTTTTGTGACTTAAGAACTATGGTATAGGGTTCCCCTTAGAAACTTCAGCGTGGATCTCCTTAGCGCACTTAATTAGAAATTTTGTCTCCTTGAGGAGATCAAGGTCCTTTCGGTTGTTCAAGCGCTGAGAACATCGGTGCAATTTGTTGATGATGCTGGATCTTGCCTTGCCACTGATGTGGCTACGCTCATGAAAATCAATGGTTATTTCAGTGAGGATCAGGACGTATAGTTTCTGTTTGCGGTTTTTATGCAAAAGATTTCCCCTTTATCAATGTTGTCTGTCGGCATAGTACTCGATTGCTCTTGATAGTCAATGAGATGGTGGTGCGTAACTTTTAACCTGAAAATAGCGGTGACAGGCTGACTTTTAAAGGCTTTATGTTATGGTATAGCACATAGATATGGTCAATGAGACGTTGCTGGCAATCCAAAATGAAACCACCACCTGGCTGAAAGAAGCGGGGGTGGTTGACGCTGTGGTGCAGCTCGAACGGGCGGCCGAGCCGCAGTTTGGTGAGTACGCGACCAACGTCGCGATGCGCTACGCGAAAGAGTTGGGCCGGAATCCGCTCGAGCTCGCCGAGGAGGTCGCTGCGTTTTTGCGGTCGCGCGATATCGCTGGCCTGGAGCGGGTCGAAGCGGTTCGGCCAGGCTTCCTCAACCTCTACCTCACTTCCGCCGCAAAAACGCAGCACCTCACCACTATTTGCACGAAAGAAGCCGCTTTCGGTAAGAATCAACTCCACCGCGGCGAACAGTGGGTGGTGGAATACATTTCTCCCAACCCGAACAAAGCCATGCACCTCGGACACTTGCGCAACGCGCTTGTCGGTGGTGGTATCATTGAACTCCTCAAAGCGTCGGGCGCGAGTGTCACCGCTGACGCGGTGTACAACAACCGCGGCATCGCCATCGCCAAGGTGATGTATGGCTACCTCGAACACATGAAAAAAGCGGTCGGCAACCCGACCGACGTCAACTATTGGGTTGAACACCGCGACGAGTGGTTCACGCCAGAAGAAAAGCGATTGAAACCCGACCTGTTCGTGACCGAATGCTACGTGCTCGGCGAACGAGACACAAAAGAAAATCCGGAGATCGAACAGTACGTGCGGCAACTGGTAGTCGATTGGGAAGCGGGCGACCAAAACACCTGGCGACTTTGGGAGCATGTGCTGTCGCTCGCCTACGCCGGTATCGACCGCACTCTCGCGCGTCTTGGTACTTCTTGGGACAAGGTCTGGTACGAACACGAGCACTACCAGAAGGGAAAAGAGTATGTCGAAAAGGGCCTCAAAGAAGGCGTATTTCGCCACCTCGAAGATGGGGCGGTTCTCACAAACTTGGAAGAGGTCTACGGCCTCACCGATACGGTCCTCCTTAAGAACGACGGCACGTCACTCTATATCACCCAAGACATTGCCCTTACCGACCTCAAGAAGAAGACTTACGGCGCCGACAAACTGGTGTGGGTCATTGGCCCAGAGCAGTCGCTCGCGATGCGGCAGCTTTTTGCGGTGTGTGAGCAGCTCGGCATCGGCAAGCGTTCTGACTTTACACACGTGCCGTACGGCTATGTTGGACTCAAAGACGAAACGGGAGCGTTTAAAAAAATGTCGTCACGCGCTGGTACGGTCGTACTCATCGATGATGTCATCGACGAGGTGAAACTCGTCATCAAAAGACGCTTCGCGGCAGAGGGGAGGCACGACGAAGCGACTGCCGAGGAACTGGGCGAAAAGCTCGCACTCGCCGCGGTGAAGTTTGCCTTCCTGCGCTCCGACCGTGAGCAGGGACTGTCGTTTGATGTTGAACAATCGATCGACATTCACGGTGACTCGGGTATGTACGTGATGTATGCCTACGTGCGGACGCAATCTATCTTGCGCAAGGCGGGGTATTTGGAATACCGGCCGTTCATCGCTCCGACTGAGCTCGGAGAAGAAGCCTCGGTACTGCGCACTCTTTTATACTTTGAAGATGTGGTTGTGAAGGCAACCAATGATCTTTCGGTCCACCACGTGGCGCAGTACCTGCTCGAGCTGTCTAGCGTGTTCAACCAGTGGTACGCCAAGGAGGTCATTCTCGATGGTAATGAACGCGAGGCCTATAAATTGGCCGTGGTCGAGGCGGTGGGGATCGTCATCGAAAATGGTCTTTCACTCCTTGGTATCGAAACAGTTGAGGAAATATAGCGTATGACCACCGGCCGCGTCATTGAGGCACATCGTACCAACTACACCGTCAGGGTGGCGGGAGAAGAGTATATCGCCACCGTGCGGGGAGTTTTTCATGCCGAGGGTGACTACCCAAAAGTGGGCGACTACGTTACCCTCGAACTGCTGGCCGACCAAAAGGCCGTCATCGAGCAGGTGGAGCCGCGGCAGACTGTCATCAAGCGTCGTGGTGCGGAAGATGACGAGGTGCAGGTCATCGCCGCCAATGTCGACCTCATCATCATTGTGATGGGGTTGGATGGCGACTATAACCTGAGCCGCCTCGAGCGGTACTTGCTCCTTGCAAAGCAGAGCGAGATCGCCCCAATCGTGGTTTTGAATAAAAAAGACTTAGTGGAAGATGTGGAAGCGGTCGTGGCGGAGGTGAAGGTCGTGGCCGGAGAGGTGCCGGTGTACGCGGTCTCAGCCAGAACGGGCGACGGCCTAGCGGGCGTCGCCCGCCCCCATAACCCCACCCCCCCAGCAGTGTTGCGTGGGGGCGGGTGTGGGCGGGTTTTCGGGTCCCCCACACCTAGGGGGCTCGGCCTTGGGGGCCGCCCCCCGCCACCTTACCCCCTCCACCACTGCAGTCTTGCTTGGTTCTTCGGGAGCCGGGAAGTCGACCATCACCAACTGGCTTCTTCAGGAAGAACGGCAGGCGGTGCGAGAAATACGCGAGGACGACAGCCACGGCCGACACACCACCACCTCACGGCAGCTGTTCACGCTACCTGGTGGCGGCTATCTCATTGATACCCCTGGCATGCGGGAACTCGGTGTAGTCAACACTGACATTTCAGACGAACAGGAGATATTTGAACATATCGAACGATTTGCCGCAGAGTGCAAGTTCCGTGATTGTGACCACGAAAAGAGCGCCGGGTGCGCGGTGTTGGCGGCGGTCGAGTCCGGTGACTTGTCGCCGCGCGAATTCCACAACTACCAAAAACTCCTCCGCGAGCGCGCCTGGGAAGAGAGCAAGGACTCGACCGCCGCCTCCCGCCACTTTGAACAAAACCAGAAACGCGAAAACAAGCGCCGCGCCGCCATCATCCGCCAGAAGCTTAGTCGTGGTCGGATGTAAGAAAACTCATTTCCATGCGTCATAAGGGGTAGTTCGTAAACAGAGGTGTTCAGTAATGAAGGTTTCTATGTTCTTTAAGGTGGTACTTTTGGCCTTGGTCACTTTGCTTTTTCTAGCGACCACATCCAAGAGCGCCTACGCAATGACTCAAAAAGACGGTATTGTTACCGTGTCTTTCTATGGCAATGGTGATCGCCATGAATGTGGCAGGAATCGTCCTTGTCACGGCTCGCTCACCGCCTGTGGTCAGGTGTTTAACAAAAACCATGTCTCAGTGGCTAGTGAAACGTTGCCTTGTGGTACGCCGGTGCGGTTTTGCCATGAGGGTACGTGTCTCGTGGCCGAGGTGACCGATCGTGGCAAGTTTGAAAGGCTCGGTCGAAAGTATGACCTTTCCTATGGTGCTGCCAAAAAACTCGGCATCGTGGAGCAAGGTATCGCCAAGGTCAGAGCGACCGTCTTAGACTGATATTCAGTCACTCACAGAGCTACTTCGTAGCTCTGTTTTTTTGACCCGCCCCGTCACCGCGGAAGGAGACGGAGGTGAGTCCTCGGGCTCATTCTTGGCGCCGGCGGAGAACGAGGTGAGTCCTCGGGCTCGTCCCGAGGCCTCTCCTCGGTCGACGCCGAAAAAAGCGGTTCCTCCCCGTCATCGCGAGCCTGCGAAGCGATCCAGAGTTGCGTCACCAAAAGCCGCGCCCCCACACCGTTTCTCACCAACGCTTCACCCCAAGAGTACTTCCGAATTCATAGTCGACTATTGTCTCCTTGAATTCTAGGGCGCGCGCTAACTTGGGGGATGGTTCGAAACAGCGTGGGGGCGCGGCTTTTCCACCCACTGCTGAATGTGTCTTCTACCACCATGGTAAACTAACCTCATGACCGGTACGAAGTACCTAGCTTTTGGAGTAGT
>CAZFSB010000039.1:0-8219 GCA_964521645.1 uncultured Candidatus Saccharibacteria bacterium
CTTACGAGTGCATGAACTCAATGACGTCACCGTCCTGCACGATATATTCTTTTCCTTCAGTGCGAAGTTTACCCTGTTCGCGAGCAGCAGCCTTACTACCCGCCGCGACCAAGTCAGCAAACGAGACCACCTGAGCGCGAATGTATTTAGTTTGAAAATCAGTATGGATTGCAGCTCCTGCCTCTGGGCCGGTAGAGCCAATTGGTACGGTCCAGGCGCGTGTCTCTTTTTCACCAGTGGTGAAGTAACTCATCAGGCCTAGGCGATGGTAGCAAGCGCGAATGAGCGCTTCGACACCACTCTCCTGCGATCCGTACTCACGACGAAACTCATTTTTCTCGTCATCGCTGAGGTCGCGAAGCTCGTGCTCCATGCCAGCATCGACGACCACGTACTCAGAGCCGGTCTCTTCGAAAAATGAAAGCAGTTCCTGCCATCGCTCATCATTTTGTTCATCTAAATTGTACGCGTCCTGCTTCTTGTTACAGACGTACAAGAACGGCTTCATGGTGAGTAGGTGTAGTCCCTTAACGACTTCTATCTCATCGTTGGTAAGTCCGAGATTATTAGCTAGATGACCAGCTTCCAAATGCGGCAGTAAACGCTCCAAGGCAGCTTTTTCAATGATCGCTGTCTTGTCACCACGCTTGGCATCACGCTCTACGTTGCCGAGTCGTTTCGCCACGGTCTCTGCGTCAGCCATGATGAGTTCCAGGTTAATGGTTTCAATATCACCGAGTGGGTCGATGGTACCTGACACATGGTGGATCTCGCTATCTTCAAAGATACGAACGACTTCAGCGATCATATTTGTCTCGCGAATGTTGGCGAGGAACTTATTACCCAGCCCTTCTCCGGTTGACGCGCCTTCCACCAGGCCAGCAATATCAACGAATTCCACGATTGCTGGAATGATCGATTCTGAACCTGAGATCTTCGAGAGTGTCTCCAAACGCTTATCGGGCACTGCCACGACCCCGACCGAAGGGTCGATGGTGGCAAACGGGTAATTAGCAATCAGTACCTCATTGCGCGTGAGGGCCGTAAATAAGGTTGATTTACCCACGTTGGGCAGACCAACGATTCCTACTGATAGTGACATATTTGTAATAATTTATAACTTTGCAAAGATTGACCGTATATATATGGTGACTACTCTATCCTAGCAGTGACTAACTCGAAATGCCATTCTTTTAAACTTTGACTATCTTGATGATCAAGTAGCGCGAGAACAGGCAACTTAAACTCAGAATATAGGATATCAGCAATAAGTAAGCAATTCGATTGGTGTGTTTCATCGCTCACTTGGCACCCTACGCAGTCACAGTGCGGAATAAAGATGAGTGCAGAGGCTTTTGCGTTTGCTATAAGTAAACGGATGTCCTCCAGGAGCACTTTTTTGTGGTCATCACCGCGCTGGCCAAGTAGTGCTCCGTCTGGCCCTGGTACTTGAATACGAAAAAAGTAGCTAGCGTCAGACACCTCTTGAATAGGGTGCTCAGCTAAGTACATACGAAGACGTGAAATTGTGCTTTCTAAGCGACTATCTGAGCAACTAATAACAATTGCCGTTTTTCTGACCTCATTATTAATAGACATATTCAAATAATTTCAATTCAGATGTAGTCGGCCATTATACATAAGGAAAAACAGAACACCAGCGGTGTGAGACTATTGGTGTTTCATAATTGCGTTAGAATGGTAAGAAGCTTCGCTGATACTCACAGAAGCGTATTTCTGAGGCTTCTATGTCTAATATTGTTGCGAACGCTTCTTTTGCTTCATTTCGGCTTCCAAGGGAATCGATGAGGCCAACTTCGAGGGCACGAGCTCCCGGCATAGACGACCCATCGGCGAGCGTTTCCACAACACTGCGTTCAAGTCCTCGGTACTCAGTGACAATATCAACAAATTCGTCATGTACGACTTGTAGGTCAGCTAGCAAGAGTTCGCGCTCCTCGTCCGTGATCGGACGATTCGGACTACCGGTGTCCTTGAACTTACCAGTGGTCAACTGAACATACGTGAGACCTTCTTCTTCATTTTTCTTTGATTCCTCGACATATGACATATTCACTCCAATGCTACCGATGTCTGACATTGGTGAAGCGATGAGATAGTCTGAAGCTGCAGCGACCATGTATCCTCCCGAAGCAGCCAGATCTCCGATCAGTCCAACAATGGGTAGTGGACTGTCCTTGAAACGCTCAGCGATACGGGCGGAAGCAACCGGTGTTCCGCCGGGTGAATTCACTTCCACCAACACACCGCGAATGCTGCTGTCACTCTCAGCAGTTGTCATGAAGGATTCGATGAGCTCAGGAGTGGTCACCATGTCAAAATCCATGAGGCCATAGAAAGGCAAGATCACGCCTTCGATCGGCAGCACAGCGACGTTGCAGGCCCCGTCACTGATACCGGAACGTACTTCATACAAGGCCTGCACGGAGACAATGATGAGAATGAAGGTTGCTACTACTACGGTCGCGCGCATGACTACGCCAGCCGTCTCACGAAGAAAACTTTTTTGCATACGTAGTGCCAATGATAGCATATCTACTTGCGAAAGAAGCTAAAGGGACTATAGTACTACGTAAATTGTTCTTGAGGAGTACAAGATGGAGGTTACCATTCGCGTTAGTCAGGTATGGTGGGAGCCATTTCTAAAGCTGGTGAGAACAGCAAAGAATTTTGAGCGGTTTTGTATCGGCAGTTGTGCTGAGTATGAGAAACGCGTTCAGGTGAGCGTCATTGCGCATCAAGGCCGGTTCTTCTATGCCTGGATCGACAGTGACGAGCAACCAACTGCTGTGACGGCCGTGTCACACATTGAGGACGTACTGCACGTGCATTTCTACTGGAGTAACTCTGGTCACCCAGAAAGCTACCCATTGTTCAGCAAGATCTTCAATGCAGTGTACGAACACTACAACGAGGCCGGCTTTAAATATGTCCTCTTTCCGGTTCCTCCTGAGTATCTGGGGAGCTGGCACCGCTTCGCTGAAAAGCTATATGATGGGTACGGTCGACGGCTAGACTGGTATAAATTTCGAAGTGAAAATTTTGCTGTATTTGGAAAGTTGGCGCCGAAACATCGCGTCAAAGTGCCAAAGCAGACCTGATCTACGTTAACGGTGGGTAACGGGCGCCATGAACGAAGTTCATGGCGCCTATTTTTAATTTTAATTATTAAAAACACTACAACTTTTCACTCAAAAACCTTGACTTTTCTATAAAAAGTGCTATTATAAAGGAAGTTCATTTACGAAGGAGGTCATCATGACCATCAAATCGATCTTTGTTGTTCTGGCCATGAGCATTCTCGCAGGAGGATGTGCGACTGGCCCACGATACAACCAGCCCTCGCCTACCCCCGAGGTGGTGCGAGAATCCGGCGGCGCGGTCAACACGCGTCGCGAGCCTGGCACGGTTCGTTATGATCCGGCTACTACCCTCATGAGTGCGGTTAAGCAGGCTGGTGATGTTCACATCACCGTCTTGTTTAGTTATCAGATGCGGAATGGTTCCATTCCGCGAGTGGGTAACTGCTCGCTCCACATCAAATCCAGCGACTCGTCGCTGGCCGACGTGAAGCGGTGCAACATCCAGGTGGCCGGGAGCAGCTTCATTGTCTCTTTGCGCACCTCGGATGGCACGAAGTCGTTTGACCTTCATGCACTGGGTGGAGAGTATGATGGGATGCGCCCACTCTATTACAATGGGGGCATCATCTCGGTGGGGATCTCCTCACCGCAGGTGCAGAACCTTCGGTACATTTACATCGGGCCTGACCCTTTAAAACTTCCTCAAGAAGCCAAAAGGCGTTAAAGCCCAACAAAAAGCCGCTACGAAACTCGTAGCGGCTTATTTTTTGCATTAAGCAGCGCGCTTCCCCATTTGCTCGGCCTCCTTGATCCATTTGTAGCGCACCTCGTCACTCACTTTTTCTGTTGGGCCGTACGGACTGACCTGTGTCTTAATGCCGGCAAACTCTAGGATGCCATATTGGATCTCGTTGGTGTAGTCACCAAACTGCCACCAGGTCTTGAATGGACTGTGCGAGCCGGACAGAATGAATACCCGGGCTGTCTTCCCTGCCAAATGCTTCTCGATCTTCTTCGTTTGCTTATTAAAGTTAAAGGCAAAGCCCGGCAGCCAGAACCTATCGAACAGTCCTTTGAGGAGTGCAGGCATGGTGCACCACCAGTTTGGGTAACCGATGACGAGGTGGTCGCACTCACGGATGGCATCTTGCAGCATCATAAGATCAGGCTCAAGCTGCTGGATCTCTTTGTAACCTTTGTGGAGAATTGGGTCGAAGTGTAGCTCACCGAGATTGTAACGTTTCACCTCGTGGCCGGCATCCTCTGCTCCTGCTTGATAATGGTCGAGCATGGTGCCGGTGAAGGTGTCGGCATCAGGGTGACCACAAATGATAACGATCTTTTTAGTTTCCATATGCTGCTATTGTAACGTTAAAGGGCGCCGGCGAAGCCGGCGCCCTGTTGATTACGGTGCGGCCGGCCCGAAGGGCCGGCCGCTATCAACACTATCTCCGCACGCTTCCGTCAGCATTGAACTGACCCTGCGCACCCATTTGCATCTTCACAAGCTTCTCCTTCATTTCGGGGCTCATGACTGCCATGATCTCCTTTTGGTATTTTGGCAATACTTTCATCGCCGCTGCCATCTGGTTGTTACCATTGGTCTTCAACTCGGCCTGCATCTCCTTGGCGATCTTCTCAAAGAGAGCAGGATCTTTTTCGAGCATCTCCATGATCATCTTCTGCTGATCCTCAGGTACATTCTTCATCTGCGATTGAAGCACTTTCTTCATCGCGAATTGTTTCATTTTTCCAAACATATGCGGCAGATTGTATCACACGTTCACCTGATACTTCTGATCCGGCAGCATAGACAATTAGCAATTTTAGTGGTACTATCACGCTCCTAATTAATCAAGTCTAGTTTTATATATGCACGTATTTGAGCTTATCAAGAAGTGGTCACGTCATACCTCAGTCCGTCTGGTGGCAGTGGTTTTGCTGACTGTCGTTGTTTTGGGAATGTTTTTGTCTGGTGAAACTGAGGAAGTGACCCCTATCACTACCCAGAAGCCAGTCGTACAGCTCATCACCGCTCAGGAATTTGCGGGCACACAAGCACTTTCGCTCGTAGGGACAGCTCGTGCTTTCAGTGAGGCTAACGTCACCGCGGAACGAGCAGGTCGCGTGACCTTGGTGAATGTCACACTTGGTCAACGTGTCGCTGCTGGCGCGGTGATCGGTAGCATCGAAAATGCGGCCGAACGCGCTTCTGTGCTTCAAGCAGAGGGTGTGTATGAAGCGGCGCTCGCAGCTGCTTCCCAGACAAAATTCGGCGTGAGCGAAGCTGAGACTCGCCTCGCGAACGCCAAAGAAGTCGCCATCTCATCTGTTCGCTCGGCCTACACCACCACCAACAGTGTAGTCGTATCAAACATCGATAAATTCTTTGCGCAACCAAATTCTCCGCTCCCGGGACTACGAGTGGGAGGACGTGGCTACACCATGGATCTCAACAATGAACGAGTCGCCTACCAGGACATCCTGCCAGCCTGGCAGACGCGTGTTGACTCGCTCACCCTCGAGAGTGATCTCTCATCGGAGTTTGCCTACGCTAAGGAAAATGTCGAGCGAACCATCGCCATGATCGATATCTTTTTGTATATCTTTGACCAACAGTCCGACGATGATTACGCGGCTGATGAAGTGACCTTTGCCAACCTACGCTCGACACTGATCGGCACTCTATCGAGTATGGAAGCCGCCAAGACGGGGCTGGCAAATGCCAACGATGCACTGACTCGCGCTGCGGCAACGGCCACCGGTGGCGACGCGTCAGCCGCTGACGCGCAAGTCAAGCAAGCGCTCGGGGCACTTCGCTCAGCACAAGCCAACCTCGCCAAGACTGTTTTTCGCAGCCCGATCAGCGGCACCGTGAATTCTCTTTCGATCCGCACTGGTGATTTCGTCTCCTCTTTCGCCCCGGTGGCTACCATTGCTAATAATGCAGCGCTGGAGATCGTTACCTACATAAGCGACAACGAACGAAACTTACTAGCTGAAGATGATGTCGTCATGATAAATGGTACAGTCGAAGGTCGGGTAACACAGATCGCTCCAGCTGTTGATAGCGCGACTGGTAAAACTGAAGTTCGTATCGCCGCTGAGGGGGCCGAGATCACTAATGGCGACACTGTCCGCATCACCAAAGAAACCAGTACTGCCTCCGCTGACGCGTTGAGTACAGTCACCGTGCCACTCTCAGCCGTGAAGTTTGAGATCGAAAATGGCTTTGTCTTTGTCGTCGTCGACGGAAAACTCGAAGCTCGGCAAGTTACTCTTGGTGTCGTCCGTGGCGGTGCCGTTGAGATCCAAGGTGGACTGTCTGTTAGTGAACCTTTCGTAAAGGATGCTCGCGGTTTGCAAACGGGTGTCGAGGTTGAGGTAATGAAATAACCATGCTTGACTTCTTCATTCGAAACGACAAGTTTGCCTATCTCGTTCTCGTTGCCCTACTCGCGATCGGTAGCTACAGCTTGATATCAATCCCTAAGGAATCGGCACCAGAGGTCGTTATTCCGGTGGGAGTTGTTTCTGTCGCCTACCCAGGCGCACCGGCGGCAGACGTGGAGTCACTCATCACCAACGAGATCGAGCGTGGTCTCACTAGCCTTGAGAATGTAAAAAAGATCACGTCGACGTCTCGCGAGGGTTTTTCCTCGGTGGTGGTGGAATTTGAAGCTGATGCTGAAATAGAAAAGTCTATCCAAGATCTTAAAGATGAAGTCGACAGTATCGAGCAAGGACTCCCTGCTGACGCGGAGGATGCAGTGGTCTCGGAGGTAGATTTTGTTGATCAACCAATTCTCACCATTGCCCTTTCGGGTGAGCTCACAGATTTTGAATATACCAAATTAGCAGATCAGCTAGAAAAGGAGATCGAGACAGTGCCGAGCGTCTCGCGTGTTGATTTTCAAGGGGTCCGCGATCGAGAGGTTGCGCTCATTGTCGACCAGACTGCGCTGGTTCGGTACGACCTCACACTGAGTGAGATAGTCGCTGCGCTCCGTAATGCGAACGTTTCTTTTCCGATCGGTCAGATCGTGAATGATGGCATTGCGTACAATGTCGCCTTTGAGGGGGATATCACAGCTAGTGATGTCGTGCGCGAGGTTGCCATCGCAACGAGGGGCGGTCAGCCGGTCTATGTCCGGGACGTCGCGATCGTTGAAGACGGTCTCGCCCCAGCCAGTTCCCTTTCTCGCCTCAGCCTAGCCGGTGAACCATCGCTCAATTCCATCACACTCAATGTGTACAAACGATCGGGTGGTGACATCACCAAGATTGCCGCTGCGGTGAACGATCGCGTTACGCTCTTGCAGCAGCCTGGTGAACTCCTTGACGGTATTGCCACCGCTGTGGTGCTAGATGCTGGTGACCAGATCAAGAAGGACCTGTTTCGACTCTCCAGTTCTGGACTGCAGACGGTCATTCTTGTTGTCCTGTTGCTCGTCGTCGCGATCGGGTGGCGCGAAGGTCTCCTGGCTGGCGCCGCGATACCACTTTCCTTTTTGTTTGGTTTCATCGGCCTCTACTTCTCTGGCAACACGATAAATTTCCTCAGTCTATTTTCACTCATTCTCGGGATTGGAATTTTGGTCGACTCGGCCATTGTGATGGTCGAGGGTATCAATCGGGCGATGAAGGATAATCCGACGATCAACAAACGAGAGGCTGCTATTGCCGCCACTCACCAATTCGCCGTGCCGCTCATCTCAGGTACACTCACTACCGTTGCGATGTTTACCGGACTCTTCATCGTTTCCGGCATCATTGGTCAGTTCATCGCTAGTATTCCTTTCACACTGATATTCCTCCTCCTAGCTTCGCTGTTTGTGGCGATTGCGATGATCCCACTTTTTGCTGCTGCTTTTTTGCACCGCAAGAACACGTCAAAGTTCGAGGAGCGACAGGTAGCGTTTGCGCACCGTCTAGAGAGTTGGTACAAAAATGCTTTACGTCCGTATCTTAGTGATGAACACAAACAGCAGCAGTTCCTGGCATTTCTATCGGCGGCGCGTGTATTAGCGCTGTTTCTCGCGGTAAAAGTGTTTGCGGGGCTGGTAGCGGCACCGCACGTCTAAGTACTTTAGAAGCAGCTGCGCGAATAACAGC
>CAZFSB010000040.1:0-6937 GCA_964521645.1 uncultured Candidatus Saccharibacteria bacterium
CAGATGATTACAAACGGTCAATCTGTCCGCGGCATCCAAGACTAACTTTTCACCCCCCCCCGAATAAACTGGATTGCTTCGTCACTCCGTTTCACTCCGCTTCTCGCAATGACGCATAACTCCGCAGGACGGGCCTTCGTGAAAAAAGGGGGGGGCGCGTAGCGCCCCCCCCCTTTTTTTTTTCCCTGATAGCCCGCCGCCTAAAAAAAAGAAAAACCCCACAAAAAGGCGGGGTTGATGGCGCAGGGAGGCGCTTAATCGTAGGGCAGCAGCTTGGTCAAGAAGAACGTCACCCGCACTCCCTTTTCTGGGTCAATGAAATGGACTCCGGGGCGGATATCGATGTCATCGGCGGAGACTCGGGGAAAGTACAGGGCGCCGATATGCCCTCGACGGCGCCGACAGAGTTCTTCGAATTGGTAGATCTCATCACGGCGCAGGGACATTTTCTTCAAGTCCTCCAAGGTGAAGTAGTTACCAGAGGCGGCGACGACTTCCATATGCAGCACCGAAACTTTCCCCCGCCGGCCAAATTGCACATCAGGACCAGCGATGACCCTTGCACATACCTCGGTTTTGTTGATGGTATCGATCTTCTGTGGGACATCGAGGTCCAGTATTTCGGCGGCTTCACTACTAGCGATTTCCATTTGTTTCTCCTCTAAAGAACAGTAAACCGTGCGTACTTTGACATAAAAATGAGAACTTGTACAGTCCGTCGTGTTAAAATCGTCAGTCACGGTGAGGCGGCACAGTTTCCTTCTTGCAAAATATCCCTTCTCTGGTACCATAGCCGCACCGCCCACAGGGATGTTCTGTGCGTGGAGCGAATATATATTGCTCTTTCACACGTGTCTTCGCGTACAAGCGAGGCGCGGCGTTCTCGCGCCGCCTCACTTGCACACGGAGGATCCGACGCGAGAAAGAGCCCGAAGTTTCACCTCGAAAATTGGTCGTGAAACTTCGGGCTCTTTATATCTCAAGTCAGTGTGCGGTTTATCATTACTTACTCTAATTTTAAGTATTACTATGGCAGCAGAATTTGATCGTTCAAAGCCGCACATTAACGTAGGTACCATTGGTCACGTTGACCACGGTAAGACCACGCTGACGGCTGCAATTCTCACCACTCTCAAGGCTCATGAAGCTGAGGGATACGGTGCGAGCGTAAAGGGAGTCGACGAGATCGACAAGGCCCCAGAAGAAAAGGCTCGAGGTATTACTATTTCGCTCTCACACTCAGAGTACGAAACTCCAAAGCGTCACTACGCGCACATCGACGCGCCAGGACACGCTGACTACATCAAGAACATGATCACCGGTGCCGCTCAGATGGACGGCGCAGTGCTCGTGGTAGCCGCTACCGACGGTGCGATGCCACAGACTCGTGAACACGTTCTCCTTGCTAAGCAGGTGGGTGTGCCACGTATCATCGTGTTCCTCAACAAGTGTGACATGGTGGATGATGAAGAAATGCTCATGCTCGTTGAAGAAGAACTCCGCGAGCTCCTTACCCACAACGGATACGACGGTGCCAACGCTCCGATCATCCATGGTTCAGGCCTCAAGGCTCTCGAAGGAGATGCTGCGTACATGCAGAAGGTACTCGACCTCGTTAACGCGATGGACGACTACTTCCCAACTCCAGAACGTGACCTCGACAAGCCATTCCTTATGCCGATCGAGGACATCTTCTCAATTGAAGGACGCGGTACAGTGGTAACTGGTCGTGTAGAACGCGGTTTCGTAAAGGTAGGTGAGGAAGTGGAGATCGTTGGTATCAAGGATACTTCAGTTACTACCGTGACTGGTGTTGAGATGTTCAACAAGCAGCTCGACCGAGCACAGGCTGGTGACAACGCTGGTATTCTCCTCCGTGGTACCAAGAAGGAAGACGTCCACCGCGGACAGGTGCTTTCTAAGAAGGGTTCTGTTACTCCACACACTGAATTTGAAGCAGAAGTATACGTGCTTTCAAAGGATGAAGGTGGTCGTCACACCCCATTCTTCTCTGGTTACAAGCCACAGTTCTACGTTCGTACAACCGACGTGACAGGTGACGTAACACTCGCTGAGGGAACTGAGATGGTGATGCCAGGAGACACTGCAACCTTCAAGGTAAAGCTCGTGGCTCCAGTAGCGCTCGAGGAACAGCAGAACTTTGCTATCCGCGAGGGTGGTAAGACTGTGGGGGCTGGAGTGGTAACGAAAATCATCGCATAAGCAAAGCTTGATAGCACTTCATCTGCTTTGTCGGACTACGGAAATTTTTTCTCACAGTACCAACGTACAGCTCGAAAAAATTTCCTTGTCCTCCGCGCAGCTAAAGCACTCTCAAACTTGCTTTAGAACGTCGGAGCAATGAACTATTCTTAATTACTACTATGGCCACAGACACAACAGCAAAAGCCGGTGCGATCAACAAGCTTCGCATCAGGGTCCGTGCCTACGAGCACAAGATCCTCGATGCTTCCGTGAAGCAGATCATCGATACTGCCATGCGTTTCGACGCGAATGTGGTTGGACCGATCCCGCTCCCGACTGAGATCAAGAAATACACGGTCAATCGTTCGACCTTCGTACACAAGGACGCGCGAGAACAATTTGAGATGCGCACACACAAGCGTGTGATCGACATTCTCAACCCGGGTCCTAAGGTGGTAGAGGCTCTCACGAACCTTTCCCTCCCGTCCGGAGTCAACATTGACGTGAAGATGATGTAACGTTTTGCTTCGCAAAACGTTACACAAAGGCCCGGCGCTTCGCGCCGGGCCTTTGTGTTATCCACACCCACCCCTTGCGCGATTTGACCATTGGTAGATAATGAATATGCAATGGAGGCGAGTCCGCAAGGACTCGCCCTTTCTATTGCTTCTCTACGTGTGCTTTTACACAGACGTGGCGAAATTATCAACCGGAATAGTTCTTTATATAGAAACTGTCAAAGTTTCTCAGTTCTTTAAATTCAAGTTTTATGAAAAACTTAGAAGACAACAAGATGACGTTTCAAACGGAAGATAGTTGGATGGTCCAACTCCTCAGTTTGGCGATGGTAGGCACACTGGCATACTTGCACATTGCGCCGCTGGTCGCGTAGGATCAAAGACGTCACTTTAGTTAAAGCCGAGCCGCAGGTTCGGCTTTTTACGTGGCCGAAGGCACCAAATTCGAGTCGCCGTTATCCACCATACCCCCCCCGCAAAAATATTAGAGGTGCGTATCTCCATGCGATAATACTGGCATTAGCTAACCCACCGTAACTACTTTTACCATGCACACTTTTATCACTCGCGACCGCTTTACCTACGCTGCCAAGGTCATTTTACTCGGCCTTATCCTTGGCCTCGGCATCCAGTTTGCCTGGTCGTGGACCGTCCCGACCGAGGCGCCGCCAGGCGGCAACGTTTCAGCGCCGATCAGCACCAGCGAAACCTACCAGTGGAAGGAGGGAGGGCTGACTTTGAATACTGGTTGGATAAACGAATTGGGTGTTTTTACTTTCGGCCAGTACGGCCTCATCATTCCGTACGGAAAGGTTGGTATTGGAACAGTAAGTCCAACATACGATTTTGAAATTGTCGGTGCCGCTAAGGCCGATGGTTTCTGTCTCGGCGACCAGTGTATCTCCAAGTGGCCGGAGTCGGTTATAAATCCGGGTACCACGCCGCCAGAGGGTTATACGGAAATGCCTGTAAACGTAGGAGAGGATAGTTATGGCCAGGCCAAAACAACCCTTGGGTCGACTGATACCTGTGACGGGGTCACAGGTCCTTATATGTGTCCTCCAAGTATCGCTAAAAATAACTGTGTGGATCTCTTAGAGGTGAATTATCCTGTATGTGACGGGGACAATTTTTGTCCTGGCCCGACATATGTAGCGCGTAATGTGACCTGCAGTGTCTACACTGGTCTTGTTAAAACTGTTAAACCAAATATAGCGAACTTCACCTGTGGCGCTTGGGCTGATTGTACATCACCAGCTTTCGATGTCTGCGCCTATCTTGGCAAGAATCCAAATACTAATGAGACCTTCTCCCTTACCACCAGACAAAAAGGTACCGCCTGGAGCGTCAACCCAGCCGTGGGTAGTGACGGCTGGTATACCATTACCAACCAATTCACGCTCGGTACACCAAAGACGACCGCTGCTGTACCGCTGAGCGACGGAAGCAAGCGGCACTGGCTGATTCAGTCGTATGACGGAAGCTGTTTCGTTACTGGTCGAGTCTACTACTATGGAGATGGTACCAGTCAAAGCATATTCAACACCCTTCAATTCGTCAGTGTTAACTAGTCATAACGTATGAACGACCAACCCGTATCCAGTGAAAAATTGAGCATTAAAAAAGGGCCATGGCTCGTTGCCGGCTTGGTCGTGCTGCTACTCGTGGTTGTCCTCATCACCCTTGCGGTCCTTTCTGAACGGGCTGGCAATGCCCCCACAACCCCAACTCCCGAGACAGAGTCAAACGTTATCCCGCGTAAGAAGATGGACCGCGAAGCCATGAGCGCCACCGAGAGTATCGAGAGTGGCGATTTTAAAGAAGTCGACCACGCCGCCATCCGTGTCACTGAAAGCACCGGTGATGGAGCGACCTCCACCGGCCGCCTCCCCCTGACCGCCGAAGAACGCGCCGCGGTCGAAAGTGTGGAGTCATTTGAGTAGCATCCGTTGAAATATAAAAGCCGGGCCGCAGGCCCGGCTTTTTTGTGCTCGACCGAAATTAATTTCTCACTGTTGTTATCCACCACCTCCTAAAAAAATATGACGAAGCAGCACCTCCTCATGCGATAATACTGGCATTAGCTAACCCAAAGTAACTACTTTTACCATGCATACCTTTATCACTCGCGATCGTTTCACGTACGCCGCCAAGGTCATTTTACTCGGCCTTATTCTTAGCCTTGGCATCCAGTTTGCTTGGTCATGGACCAATCCAACAGTAGCGCCACCAGGAGATAATGCGGTCGCCCCGATCACGACCACAAACAATCCTTTAGACTATCAAACGAGAGGCGCCGGTCTAGGTCTTTCAGGCAGCTTGCATGTTATCAATGTTGCAACCCAGGACAATTTCATCGCCACGCCAAAGCTCTGCATCAGTACCAACGGTGCCGAAGTCAACTGTGTCCAAGAAGACATCGCCTCAAAGACCTATGTTGATAACGCAGTAACCGCAGCTATGCCGTCTGGTTCGTGGTGTGGGATGGTTACGTACTATGAGCCAATCGGAGATAACATGCCATCAATGAGTAACCTTGCTCCTTGTATGGGCGTAAACATTTGTGAGGGTTCATACTTCCTTCCAGGCCAACAGCCAGCTTGTGGTTGTCCTGTCGGTTTTACTTTCAAGAAAGGATCAACGGGCAGTGAAGGTTCGCTCGCTACATGTATCAAAAACTAGAGCTCCTAACTTAGATCACACACTATGAACGATTTTCCAGAACAAAAAGTCATCCCAGACAAAGGAGCTAAGATAGTCCTGTTGGTCGCCGCCGCCTTGCTTGCGGTGGTTGCGGTTGTGCTTGTGATACTGGTGATCGCAAATGGTGTCTCCCGCAATACTGCCTCAGTTCAAGAGACCGAACTTCGCAGTGAAGAACTTACAGAGGAAGAGGTGATTGCTCGCCATCTGCGAGAGTTAGCCGAACGAGATCGACAAGACCAGGTAGCGGTTGATCAGCAGGAGGTAGAAGCAGGACTGGCTCAACTACGTGCGCAAAATACTGAAAAGATAGTTAGTTCAGAGACCTCAGAAGAAGAACAAGTCAAAGCCGCCCTTGAAGCATTAACAGAACAGCAATAATCACCCTACGTATGAACACTCTAAGAAGTCGATCGATGGTAAAACTCTTCATCAGCGTTGTAGCATTGATGCTGATCGTTGGGTTTGTGGGAGCTGCCAAATATGCCTTTGCGACGTTTGCTGACAATGCTAAGGGGTGGGCGTGGGGCGGGGGTGTGACGCCCAACCCTTCCGGATACGAAGGTATTGGCTGGATCAGCTTCAACAGCGTTGATTGTGACCCAAATGATGATGGCTTCATAGATACTAACCCAGCTTGTGGCACCGTTGGTAACCCCATTGCACCGTACGGCGTCAGTGTCCCAACTACGGACGGACTGCTTTCAGGCTATGCCTGGACCGAGCACTACGGCTGGATCAGCTTCAATGGGGCTGATGTGGCTGATTGTGTCCCCTTCCTTGCGCCAGCAGCGCGGGTGGGTAACACTATCACTGGTGGCGCACGCATTCTCTCTATTCGCGATGCGGCGATCGCCACAAATTCCGGTGGTTATGACGGTTGTGTCAGTCTCTCCGACACTACTGCTGCCAATTTACACGAAGTGACGGTTGTAGGAAATGAGCTTGATGGTTACGCCTGGTCAAGCGACCTGGGGTGGATTCTCATGAAGGGTACGGTTATTCCACACAGCGTGACTTTTGATGCTCCGCCAGTGGCAGTGATCACAGAGCCGGTTGGGCCAGCGCCTCTGACACTCAATTTGCGGGTGAATGAGATGCTAAATTTAAACGCCCAAGTTCAAGACCAATTAGGCACTGAGCTAATCGCAAACGATTATCGCTTCCAGTGGCGACTGCGAGAATGCCATGAAGGCGGCAGCGGCACATTGTACCGAGAACAAAAGCAAATACAGAATCAAGTCGTTGATCCAACGAATGTAACCAATGCTAATGGTGCTACCGTCCGCCTATATCTTCGTGTCCGTGAAAGAATGAATTTGGGGCCTTGGTCAAATAACTGTCCATATGTTGATGTCACTATCAACTGTGCAACTGGAAGCTTCTGGAACGGAACAACCTGTGTACCACCAGAGCTTACCGTATCTCCCTGTTCAATCCCGGTAGGTGGGAATAGTTGTGATGCACTGGTGGACTGGGATGTGATCGATCCTACTAAGGTTACAGCTCCA
>CAZFSB010000041.1:0-6910 GCA_964521645.1 uncultured Candidatus Saccharibacteria bacterium
ACTGGGGACGGTCTCGGTTGGTTCGGACATAGGTGGAATAATTGTAGCATGGGAGTGGGACAGGAAGCACTATACGTCATTGCGAGGAGTGGGGTGAGAGTGACGCGCGTAGCGCGTCATTGCGAGGAGTTTACGACGAAGCAATCCAGAGGCATATCATTAACCCTGGATTGCTTCGTCAGACTTCCGCTGTCGCTGCAGTCTTCCTCGCAATGACGGATACTGTTCGCAATAAGACAATCTTCCTCGCGATGACGAGTAGGGTTCGTTACAAGACAACCTTCCTCGCAATGACGCTGCCTGCGCGCACATTGACACCCACCTGATTTCCTTGTACTGTTCGACCAGTTCTTTTCAGTGGAGGTGCATCATGCACGACAACGCTTTTGGTTACTGGCTCCTCGTCATTCCGTTTGGTCTCAGCTTATCGGTTGACCTTTTCGTCGCCACCCTCAGTCGCTTCCGAGACGACAGCCTCACCGCTCTCAACTGGGCGGGCGCACTTGGTCTCACCCACGGTCTCGGCCCGGCGGCGAGCTTTGCCTTGTTTTGGGCGATTGGCGCGCAATTCCCCAACTTGCAAGGGTGGCTCGGCTTGCTCGGCGCGCTCCTCATCTACCTTGTGATCTACGAAATTGTTCACGAGGAAATGGGCAAGCAACCGGCAATCAGTATCTCCGGTATCCTCAGTACCATTCTCCCCACCAGCAAGCAGTCGGCACGTCACTTCATCATTGTGATGTCGGTCAGCTGGGACGCGCTCCTCTGTGCTCCGGCGCTCATTCCGCTCGCGGAAGGAGCACGCTGGAACGCGGTGCAACTCGGGGGTGCGTTCTTGACCTTTGGACTCATGGCTGGAGCGACGGCCTATGTCACGCTTCAGGTAGCGAGCCGGTGGCGGAAGCAGCATTTCGCCAACGTGGAGCAGCTCGTGCGCTACAAAGTGCTTGGTTCGTTTGTGGCACTGTCGGTGATCGGCGGCTTTGGGATCATGGCGCTTAGTGCGGCGTTTGGAGAAGACTTTGCACTCTTACCTTCGGTGGCAGTGAGTACCGTCCTCATGTTCTTCGTCTTCATGTCCAATCGAAAGCTCATGCTTCGCCAAGCGCACCTGGAAGCGCAAGAAGCGATCAGTGGTACGGTTGACTGAACGTTCCACTATGACAACAGCCGAGGTAACTCGGCTGTTTTTTTGCGCGCGGCCACGAGGATGATCATCGAGGCGAGAATACCCTGGATTGCTTCGCAAGCTCGCAATGACGCACGTAGTGCGTGTGAACGACGGGACACCCGGCCGGCCCCGTCACCAATTAATTTACCAGTAACGTCGCGAGCTCGCTCACGTCCCCGGCTCCCATCACGACGAGCACGTCCTGGTCGGTCAGTGTCTGGCGGAAATATTCTTCAGCGGCCGCCACGTTTTCGACAAAGCGCGCGTCACGCGAAAACTCGAGCGCCTTCACGGAAAGCTCGCGACTCGAAACACCACTTTCATTTTGTTCACGCGCGGCGTAGATCGGGAGCAGCACCACCGCGTCCGCCAAGCCAAAGGCTTTCGCAAAATCGGTGAAGAGCGTCTTGGTACGACTGAAGGTATGCGGCTGAAAAGCGATGATGAGCTTGCGGTCGGGGTAGAGTTCGCGCGCGGCGTCGATGGTGGCGCGTATCTCGGTCGGATGGTGCGCGTAGTCGTCGTACACGAGCGCGCCATTGCACTCGCCTTTATATTCAAAACGACGCCAGGTACCGGTGAAGTGGCCGAGGGCTTCTTTCGCCTGCTCGAGGTCGAGCTTCTCGCGTCGCGCTACCGCGAGCGCCGCGGCGGCATTGAAGCGATTATGCATACCCGGTTGCTTCAGGGGCAGCGCAAGGTCGAGGTATTCCATATAATTCACCACCGGCACCGGGAGGTCCTTGATGACCGGTGCGATGTGCGGGTTGGCGGTATCAGTGATGATCACTCCCCCTTCGTTCACCTGCTCGGCCAGAGTACGAAACGCAGCTTGTACGTCCTTAAGGTCCTTATAGTAGTCGACGTGCTCAAACTCCAGATTGGTGATAACGAGAATGTCCGGGCGCAAGCTGAGGAAGTCGCGCTTGTATTCACAAGCCTCGACAACAGCGTACTTGCTCTTCCCCATGCGGTAGTTGCTCTTGGTCTTCGCCCGGAGCGAGCCGATGATGGCGGTCGGATCTTTTTCCGCCTGCTCAAAGATATCGGTGATCATCGCGGTGGTGGTGGTCTTGCCGTGGGTACCGGTGACCGCGATGAGATAGTACGGATTCATCGCCAGGCCAAGGGCTTCAAAATAGTTCATCACCGGCACCTCAAGTTTTTTCGCGGCCACCATTTCTTCGTGATCTTGCGACATGGCTTCGGTGTACACGACGAGCTCAATGTCCTTCGTGATATTGCTCGCGACCTGCTCGCCAAAGATCTGGATACCTTCGGCGTTGAGAGTCTTGGTGAGCGGTGAGAGGGTGCGGTCTGACCCACTCACCACCTTCTTTTCAGCGAGAAAATGACGCGCCAAAGCCGACATACCAATGCCGCCAATACCAATGAAATGAATGCGAGAAATGCTATTTATGTCGGGTTTTTCCATAGGTTAACGTTGCATGATAGCACGCGGGCAACTATCAAGACAAAATATTGTCTTTTACCTGACAGCCAGACCTCTATTTGCGGAGGGCGGTGTTGGGGTGGTGGGGTGGTGGGCGAAGCAAATAGTGGTCTGGCTGTCAGGAAACTGTCACTCCTCATTTACACAACGCACGAATTCGTCATTGCGTTCGTACTCGTTTTTGAAGAGACCGAAGGAGGCGAAGCCGGGGCTGAAAAGGAGGGTGTCGCCGGGCTGGCCGAAGGCCAGCCCGGCATTCACCCCATCTGCCATAGTACCCACCACTTCTGCGTCGAGCTGATCTTTAATGACATCGGTGCCGGTACCCGGCAGCAACACTACCTTTTTGCAGTACTTCGGTATCTCAGCGAGAAGCGGCGCCGGGTCGATATTTTTGAAAGCGCCACCCGCGATAAGGATGACATTTCTATCATCCTCATTCCCCACCGCGTGCAGCCCTTGGATAGTGGCTTGCGGTGTAGTGGCGTTGTTGTCGTTGTATATCTTTACATCGTCGCGTTCACCGAGGTATTCAAGCCGCCCTGGCACGCCGGGAAAGGAAGCGAGACCGGCAAAGATCTCTTCGTCGGTCAGGCTGAGCGCGCGCAATGCTTCATAGGCCAGGGCGGCGTTGAGACGATTGTGCTCTCCCGGCATCGCCAAGAGTGAATCTTCTGGAATGACCGAAGCATCCGCAAGAATCACTTCCTGCCCCAAACTCACTCCCGCTAATTTCTTTGCCCACTCAAATACCTCAGGCGTGGTCACGAGCACGCCGCTTTCTTCTTGGTAACGGAAGATATTTGCCTTGTCTTCGAAGTAGAGCTGCATCGCTTCTTCCTTACTTTTGCCGCCGGCTTGGTAGTAGTTGAGGTGGTCTTCCATGAAGTTGGTGAAGACCGCGACCTGTGGCGACAATTTCGCCCAGCCGAATCCCTGCAGCTGCCACGAGTCGAGCTCCATCACGCAGAGCGAATCTGCCTGTGCTTCTTTAAAGAGTTGCAAGTTTGATAGTCCGCGCACGTTGCCACCGAGGAGCACTTTTTCACCGGTCACTTCTGAAAGTACGTGGTGGATCATGTGCGTCACCGTACTCTTGCCACGGGTACCGGTCACCCCGACTATTGGCACACCAGAAAGCTCAGCAAACCAGGCGGCCGACTGCTTCAGTGGCACGCCCGCTGCGCGGGCGTGCCGCAAGTACTCCGAATCCATCGGCACGCCCGCCGCCACCAAGATGTAGTCTCGATCCTCAAAATCCTCCATTCGATGCACGCCTAAAACAAATTGGATGTTGTCGTACTGCTGTAGCTGCTCGACCGAACCCTGCAGGTCTTCAGTCGACTTCAAGTCGGTCACGATCACCTCGGCACCCATTTCCGCTAAAAATGCCGCGTCACCGATCCCTCGCCCCAAAAGACCGAGGCCCATGACGGTTATCTTCTTCCCCTCAAAAAAGTCTCTGAAATCCATAGTGTTTTCATGATAGAGGAATTTTATAAAAAAGCTACCCTGCCCGTTCTGCACAGCTCTTCCCGCCCCCAGGCGCCTTCACTGCTATACTGGAGCTATATGAAAACCAATGGCAATGACAAAGCGCTCGAGGCTTATAAGGTATTTCCGTACGTCGCCTGGGCACTCACCCTGGCTTTTGCGTACTTTGTGTACAACATCACCATGGAGCTAAAGACCGTCACGGAAGATCTCCAGGTGCAAACACAATTTTTGGTAGAGAAGATCAACGCACAGCCAGGAGCGATCCAAGATTACGAACGACCCACCACCACGAACCAGCGGTAGTCAGTCGGTCTAGTCGGTGGTAGGCTATAGGCTATGACACGGCGCCATCGGTACATCTTTGGGGCACTAGTGCTCCTGATCATTTTTTCGGCGGTCATTCTTTTGTCGCAGGCTTTTTCCAGTACCAGCACGATGGAGCGGCTGGTCATGGATTTTGGATACCTCGGGGTGATCATGGCTGGCGTGATCGGTGGTCTCAACACGATGATTCCCATGCCGCCGGCCGCGCTCACGCCGCTTTTCGTTTCTCTCGGACTCTCCTTCCCCATCATCGTGGTCATGCTCACCGTGGGGACACTGATCGCAGACTATGTTGGCTTTGCCCTCGGACACGTCAGTCGAGAGATGATGAAGTTGAAGCACCCAAGACTCTTCACTTTCTTTCTTAACCTCAAAGAGCGACACCACCGGTTTGTGATCCCAACGGTGTTCCTCTATGCTGCGATCATGCCGATCCCGAATGAGATCATTCTCATCCCGCTCGCGCTGTCAGGAATTCGTTTTCGTTTCCTTTTGCTGCCGCTACTCTTTGGGAATCTCATCAGTCAGGCAGCGCTGTCCTATGGATTTACGAGTCTTTTTGATGTGGTGTTCTAAACGTAGCCTGATCACTCGCTCAAGCAAGGCAGCTCGCAGCGTATCGAGATTCTGATAGTAGCTGAAAGAATCCCCTAGTCCGGCATTCACTAATGCCTTTCGCACCTTGTGCTTGGTTCCGGTGATACCGAGGTGAACATCTTTTGAACGCAGGTCATTCACGATACCTTTGAGCGCATCAATGCCCGCAATGTCGATGTAGTTCACCCCCGAACAATCAAACACGAGCGTATGTATCGGCTTCCCTTCCGATGTCTCCCGTTCCATAAGCAACTTGTTGACGTGTTCGATAATGGCGTCGCTGTTCATGTACACGATCGACATATCAATACGGACCATCAGCACTCCAAAGATCCGTTCCGCGTCGCGCGCTTCATCCAATGAGACCAATGCTTCATGGTCCTTACTCTCCCCCACCTCGGTCACTTCCGCAAACATCACTCGTCGCAAGAAGAACGCCAGTGACAATAGGACACCGATCAGTATCGCTTCTTCCAACTGAATGAATAACGTAGACAAGAAGGTGATAATAAGCAGAACGGACTCTTGTTTATCATTCCTCACAATGTATGAGATGTGCTGAGTATCGACAATGCCATACGCGACCAGAAACAGGATCGCCGCCATCACCGCATATGGCATATAGGCTGCGAGTGGAGAAAGGACCAAGATGAGCACCATGAGGAACAGCGCCGCAAATACGGACGCGAGCGGGGTCTTGGCACCGGCCTCGTAATTGAGACCACTGCGGTTGAATGATCCGCTTGAAGGGTAGGCTGAGAAGAAACTACCAACGATATTAGAAAGTCCCTGCCCAATGAATTCCTGGTTACCATCGATCACCTGCTTGGAGCGAGTGGCGATCGCCCGACTGATCGCGACCGCCTCGGTGAGACCGAGGAGGGTGATCGCGAGCGCGATGAGAGACAGCTCGCGAATGATCTCGATATTGATGGTCGGTAACGATAGCGGAGGCAAAGAGATCGGTAGCGCACCAATAGTGCTTATGCCAGTTACGGCCGCTCCGAGCTGTTCATTCAACTCGAACCCAATGATGCTTCCGACCAAAATAGCCGGAATCATATACGGCACCTTTGGCAGATACCGGCGAACCGCAATACCGACCGCCAGTGTGCTTATAACAATAGCGACTATGTAAAGGTTGATCTCAGAAAGGTGCGCAAAGACATAGTGCCAGGTCTCATAGAAGCTACTGCCAGCTGGTACTGGTAACCCGAGCGCATTCTTGAGCTGACTGGTCGCGATGAGGAAACCTGCGCCGGCCGTGAAGCCAACTACGACTGTGGGCGAGATGAGTCGAACCAACGTACCAAACCGGAAGGCGCCAAGCAAGAATTGAAACAGACCAACTAAAGCCGCTAGAGTGATCGCCAGCGCGATGTACTCGTCACTCCCCGGCGCAGCCAGTGGTGCAAGCGAAGCAAAGATCACGAGAGAGATAGCGGTTGTTGGTCCAGAGACAAGATGCCACGACGAACCCCACAGTGCCGCTATGATCGCTGGGACTATAGCCGCATAGAGACCATACTGCGGTGGCAAGCCGGCGATCGTCGCAAAGGCGATACCTTGCGGAAACACGATAATAGCGCCGACTAAGCCGGCAAGGATGTCCCTCTTAATGATAGGTCGATCGACCTTTTGGATCCACGTTACAAATGGAAATAGTCTTTGGATCAAGCTGTTCATATGATCAGTACTCGTTTCAACTAAATTTTGCGAAGCTCGGATTATATACCTATAGCGACGATTTTGCACGATATCGAATACTGATCGCATTCAGTTCACGCAAGTACGAAAATCCTGCCGACGGTTTGGACCAGCGCCGCACGTGACGCAGGTCACGTGCTAAAAGAAAAACAGCAATTCAT
>CAZFSB010000042.1:0-6389 GCA_964521645.1 uncultured Candidatus Saccharibacteria bacterium
AAAAGACCCAGAACCGAAAAGGCACCGACACGATTCTCTCCTACCCATAACCACTTCACTCAGGGAGTAGCGACTATGCGCGGGAGGGTTTGGCTGGGGCGCGCAAGGAGCGTACGATTCGAGTTTAGTCTGGGGTGCCGCCAAGGGGTCACTTTCTGGCCATGTGTATAACTCAAGTATGCTAGAATGCAGGGAACGAGAATATAGGGCTCGGGATAATTTTTGTTATGGCATTTCAAGGAGATTCAATTTACTGGGTAGAGGTCGAAAAAATCGTTCCGAACCCGTTCCAACCACGTCGAGAATTCGATCAAAACAAGCTGCAAGAACTCGCTGATTCGATCCGCATGTACGGCATCTTGCAGCCGCTCACAGTCACGCGCAAGGAGATCCAGCGAGAAGATGGTACGTTCTACTCAGAGTATGAGCTCATTGCCGGTGAGCGTCGCTTACGTGCAAGCAAGCTTGCGGGAGTAGCACTGGTGCCGGTCATTATCCGCGAGGGCGAACAGAGCGAGCAGGAAAAACTCGAACTCGCCATCATCGAGAACCTCCAACGTGAAGACCTCAACGCGGTCGACCGGGCCATTGCATTTCGTCAGTTGGCTGACCAATTTGGCCTCTCGCATGGTCAGGTCGCGCAAAAGGTCGGCCGCAGCCGTGAGTATGTCTCCAACTCCATCCGGCTCCTGGCCCTTCCCGCGCACATGCTCGATTCGCTCAAGCGCAGCGACATGATGGAGGGGCACGCTCGTACTCTCCTCATGCTCACTGATCGTCCGGAAGAACAGGAGGTGGTCTACCGTGAGATCCTCCTTAAAAAACTTTCCGTTCGTGAAGTGGAGCGAATAGTCCGCAAGATCGCGACCGACAAGATCCGCAAGAAGAACCCCGGCGAATTTGATGCCAATCTCATTGAATTTGAAAAGAAATTCACCGAAACGCTAGGTACGCGAGTGCAGATCCAAAAGACCGACTTCGGTGGTAAGCTGACCATCGACTACTTTTCTGAGGACGACCTTGAATCCATACTAAAACGTATCAAAGATGACGCGGATAAACACGCGCAGACACCTACAGAGGCAGTAAATAGCTTGACCGCAGCGACCCCGCTGGCGGTTGCAGCAGCAGCTCCGTCGGTAGCGTCCGTCCTGGAGCCGGCTTCGCCCGCCCCTGAAGAGTCGATCACGCATTACTCTGAACCAGAGAGTTGGATAGAAGAAGTGGTGACCGAACAAGTAGTGGAACCAGAACCAATCCTGCCCTCGACTCCACTTATCTCTCCAGTCGTCCCAGCCCCAGCGATCAGCCCGGTAAGCAACACTATCCCTGAGGCTCCAATAAAAGCGCCGAGTATTTCTCCGACAGTTGAACCAACACCACTAGTGGTTGCGGAAGAGAAGCGTGACGACGAAAGCGGCCTCTACTCAATTAGGAATTTCTCGATCTAGATCTCTTGTTCAAGAGTGCCCTTGATACGGCGACGAGCGAGCGAAGTCTTAGCAAACTGCAGCCATTTCGGACTTGGCTTGGCTGACTTTCTCGTTTCTATTTCTACGATGTCGCCATTGCGGAGCGCGGTATCGAGTGAGACAAGCTTACGATTGACCTTGGCACCAAATGTGTGATCGCCCACTTCAGAGTGGATGGCGTAGGCGAAATCGATCGGGGTGGCACCAACCGGCAGGTCGACTACATCGCCGGTCGGGGTAAAGACAAAGATACGATTAGAAAAAAAGTCAGACTCTGCATCGGCGACAAATTGGCTGGTCGAACTCTTCGATTCAGCATTGTAGGTTTGGCCGATCTGGGAGATCCAGCGCGGTATCTTTTGTGGATGTAATGGGTTGCTGACGGTCTCATCGATACTTTCTTCCTCACGACGACTAAAAGGTTTAAAGAGTGAGGGAATCAAACTTGAAAACACCGAAGGCTGCTTGACTACGTCACTGACCGCTGGGGGTTTGTAGAATACGTGTGACGCGACGCCGAATTCGGCTTCTTGGTGCATTTGTTTGGTGCGTATCTGGATTTCCAATATCACGCCGTTTTGCGTGGTGACTGTTGTATGAAGAGATTGGTAGCCGTTCGGTTTGGGGAAAGCAATGTAGTCTTTCACGCGTTGCGGGAGCGGGCGCCAGAGCTCATGAATGATGCCGAGCGTACGGTAGCAGTCTTCGACAGAATTGACCACGACGCGCATGGCCATGAGGTCAAAGATCGTGTCGATGTCCCAATCCTTGCGCTTGAGCTTGTGGTATAGGCTGTACAAACCCTTCACTCGGTATGATGTCTGGAATTCGGTCAAACCAACATCCACCAATCTTTTCTGTAGTACTTTACGTTCTCGCTCCAGTACTTCTTTAGCATTTCCAAATCGTTTGGTGAGTAGGTCGATCACCCGCTTCGCGTCATCTGGGTAGACGAAAGGGAAGGCGAGGTCCTCGAGTTCCTTGCGGATCTTTCCCATTCCCAGGCGATGCGCAACTGGTACATAAATTTCAAGTGTCTCACGCGCGATGCGCAGCTGCTTTTCCGCTGGCACGTGGTGGAGTGTCTCCATATTGTGGAGGCGGTCGACCAACTTGATGATGAGGACGCGAATATCCTGACTAGTGGCCACGAACAGTTTGCGTAGACTTTCGTTGTGACGGTCGGTGCCGTAGTAGCGGACCGAGCTTAGTTTGGTCACTCCCTCAACGAGAAAGAGCACTTCGTCACCAAATTCCCGTTCCACTTCTTCGGAGGTGACGGGAGTGTCTTCAATGGTGTCATGGAGAAGGCCGGCACAAATGGTGCGGGGACCCATACCCATCGCTGCGAGTTTGTAGCCAACGGCGGCGGTGTGGGTCATGTATGGTTCGCCCGAATACCGCTTGTGCTCTTTGTGAGCCTCAGCGGCAAAGTCGTACGCTTTTTTTACCAGCTCGCGATCAGCTTCGGTGGGGTTGGTGAGCTGGGCAATTATTTCATCGGCTGAATACATAATTTGTATTCTAGAGACAGAATGAAGAAAAGACAAGGAAATATCACTTGTATCTGTTGGGCGACAAGCTGCCTCCTGTTTGCGGAGGGCGGTACTAGGGGCGGCGGGCGAAGCAAACAGGAGGCAGCTTGTCGCTGGACTAGCGGTGAAGTTTTATGTGGTCTACTTGAGTAATTCTATCGCCACTTCTAGTGTGAGGTCTTCAGTTTTGATGTTGTCCGGAATGCCGATGCGCTTGAAACCTTTTTTCAGGTAGCGACCAGATTTTGATTCAAAAACGTTGATCATTTTTTTTGTTTTCGGATTGACGCCGAGCTCCTTAAGAAGCGTCTCTCCTTTGCGAAGTTTTTTAGGTTCAGCGAGGATCTCCAGGGCTCGCTCGAAGGTGATGCTGTATGGGTCGTCCGTCTTCAGCGACCGGAAATCTCCGGCGTGTGCAATGTAAGGACCAAATTGGCCAGTATTCGCTATGACTGGTTCGCTGGTCACAGGGTGGGTGCCGAGTTCACGTGGCAGAAGGAGATACTTCACCGCGTCATCTAGAGTAACGTCTCCTGGTTTGGTGCCGGATGGAAGAGAAGCTCTCTTTGGTGAAGGTTGTTTTTTACCTTTTATTTTTTCTGGTGTTTCACCGAGTTGCACGTAGGGGCCAAAGCGACCATTCATGACGAAGATCGGTTCGCCGGTTTCTGGGTGATTACCAATTGGTGCGTCTGGTTTTACTTCGCTGCCGTCAATGAGACGAGCACCGTTACATTCTGGAAACTTGCTGCAAGAAAGGAAGGTGCCGTTGCGGCCGAGCTTCTTGACCATGTCAGAGCCACACAGTGGGCAGGGGAATTCCTTCGGTCCGGCGCCGAGGGTGGTGAGTTTCTCGATGTGCTCCTTGGCCTCGACTGCTTTTTGAAACGGGGTATAGAAATCACTGAGCGTCTTAACATAGGAGCGCTCGCCAGTAGCGATGTCGTCGAGCTCGTCTTCCATCTCGCTCGTAAAGTCGTCACTAATGTATTCAGCAAAGTGCTCTTCGAGGAATGAAGAAACGACGTCGCCGGTGTCGGTCGGGATGAGGGTACGACCTTCTTTGGTTACATAGCCGCGTTCGGTGATGGTGTTCATGATCGAGGCGTAGGTCGATGGGCGGCCGATACCACGCTTCTCGAGTTCCTTGATGAGACCAGCTTCAGAGTAGCGGCTTGGTGGTTGGGTTTGTTTGGCTTCTACGTCGACTTTCTTACAGGCGAGGGTGTCGCCTTCGTGTAGTTTTGGGACCTCGGTGTCTTCACCACGAGCGCGACAATCGACCTTGAGCCAGCCATCGAAGATAACGCGTGAACCATTCACTGCAAAGTCGGGAATAGTTTCAGTGGCGCCGGTGACATTGGCGAGCAGCTTGGTACGCTTGAGGACTGCGTCGGCCATTTGGGATGAAACTGCCCGCTCCCAAATGAGTTCGTAAAGTGCCTTCTGGTCGGCAGTCGAACCAGCTGAACGTTTACCAAAGTTGGTTGGGCGGACCGCCTCGTGAGCCTCTTGCGCTGACTTGCTCTTGCTCTTGTAGCTGCGTGGTGCGACGTAGTCTTTTCCAAAGTCAGCATGCAGCAGCGCAATGATCTGCTTCTGGGCTTGAGCACTTAAGGTAGGGCTGTCGGTACGCATGTAGGTGATATGACCGGCTTCGTAGAGTTTTTGCGCCGCGCCCATGGTGCGTGAGGGCGAGAAGCCCAGGCGGGTCGAGGCGACCTGCTGGAGCGTCGAGGTCGTAAAGGGAGGGCGCGGCGCACGCTTCGCCTCACTCTCTTTTATTGAAATGATCTTCCAGTCGTGTGCTTCACCGATCTCTTTGATGCGCTTCGCCTCTTTTTCTTCCTTCGGTTCGATGGTACAGCCAAACGGGATGACGTCCTTATTCTGCGCAAGGTGAGCGGTGAGTACAAAGTAATCTTCAGGAATGAACGCTCGGATCTCTCGTTCGCGTTCCATCACAATACGCAGCGCGGGCGATTGCACGCGACCAGCCGAAAGTCCGTAGCGCACTTTCTTCCAGATGAGTCCTGAGAGGTCGTAGCCAACGAGACGGTCGAGCACGCGGCGTGCTTCCTGTGCTTCCTTGAGGTGGAGGTCGATCTCACGCGGGTGCGCGATCGCTTCGGTCACCGCGTCCTTGGTGATCTCATTGAAAGCAACCCGTCTGAGGTTCTTGTTGTGTTTCTTGAGTAGCTCCGCGACATGCCAAGCGATCGCCTCTCCTTCGCGGTCGGGGTCGGAGGCCAGTAGTACTTCGTCAACTTTCTTAGCCGCTTTTTGCAGTCCTTCGATGACCTTGAGCTTGCCCGGCGAAACGATGTACCGCGGTACAAAGCCTCCCTCGATATCGACGGCGTCGTTGTTGCTTTTCGGAAGGTCACGAACATGTCCAATGGAGGACATGACCTTGTATCCGGTTCCTAGATATTTCTCGATGGTCTTCGCCTTGGCCGGCGACTCCACGATGACTAGTGTCTGCTTATTCATATATTAATTGAGAGTAACAAATACTAGCATACAGAGAAACTGTCAATGATTGTAGATGGGATACGGTGCGACATCGATCACTCCTTCACTCAGCCGAGTGCTTCATGCTGAAGCAGTTATGGTCGCTTCCACGACGGAAAAGTTATAACTCGTAAACTCAAACAGATGACTTTTCCTGTTCCAGCTCCCTAACTGTTACTCATCTCTCCGCAAGGCTTCGCTTAGGTGTGACTGATGTCACACAGTGCTTCTAGGATAATGAGCTTATGTTAAGATATTTGTATGAGCATGATGACATTTCTTCGTCCAACCAAATACACATTGAAGATATTTACCTCACTCATTATTCTTCTTGTGTGTATATATGTTCTCGGTAGTTATTTTTTTAATGACAGTGACGCTTTTGGTCCAATTGTTGTATTTTTAATTTATGCTCCACTGTTCCTTGCTGACGGTCTAGGTTTACCTGTTTATGGTCAGAGTTCAGGATGGTGGAATTTTCCGGGCCCCTTCGGATGGATATTTTTAACTGTCTTTTACGTATTGATCTCATACCTCTTCTCTTCTCTTATGTCTAGATTTCTGGAAAGTAGGAAGAAATAACATTTGGTTGTTTTGTCGCTACAAGCACCTCCGATACACATTCTGCTCACTTGCGATGTGTCCCTGGAGCTCCATCATCATGAGAATCTGCGACGCTTCGTGGACGGGGAGGTTGAGTTGGCGAATGAGCTCGTCACGGTTGGTCGGCTGTAAAAATGGTTCAAGTATGAACATGTCGAGTGTTGTCTATCTACGCAATTCGCTCTGCGTGAGATGAGAATTGTATGATACTGTACTACATAAGGTATATTACAACTTAAGCGCGGGTATTGGCGAAATTGATCAT
>CAZFSB010000043.1:0-6387 GCA_964521645.1 uncultured Candidatus Saccharibacteria bacterium
TTTTGGTTGGTTTTATTTTGTTTTGGGGGGGGGGCGCGGCCCCGTTTTTATTTTTTATTTTTTTTGCGGTGGCTCAAATCCCCCCCCCGCCGCAACCTAAAGAACTGGACAAAGAATCTCATCTGGTACCCAGCAGTAGCACTCGTGGTCGGAGCTTCCTTCTTCATCACGGGACTTATTCTTCCCTCGTTCAATCCGGTCAAGGTAACCTTCTTTGAGCAAAGTGATGTCGACTACTTGATCGTAGAAGTTGAGAATGCTGAAGGTACAACCAAAGAAGTGACCGACATCGCTGTCCGACGAGTCGAGGAGATCCTCTATACTGTGCCGGAGATAGCTTCATTTTCTGTCACTGTCGGTAGTGGTAGCCAGTTTGGTTCTGGCGGCACCGGTGAAAAGTTTGCCAACATTTTCGTGAACCTAGCCCTCGACCGCGAACGAACCAGTACTGAGATCGTCGAGTCGCTTCGTGCCCAAGTGGTGAAGCTAAGTGACATCAAGGTGACCGTGAGCCAGCCGAGTGAAGGCCCGCCAACCGGTGCTGCTATCCTGGTGAAATTCCTTGGTGATGACCTGACAGAGCTTACCAAGCTCGCCAATCGCTCGGCAGAGATATTCAAAGAGCAGCCGGGAATCGTGAATGTGGAGACAAGCACCAATAACAACGGTACGGAGTTTGTGTTGGAACTTGATCGTGCCAAGGCAGCTGCGCTAGGCCTCAACCCGGCGACTGTCTCGCAGATCGCGCGCACAGCAGTCTATGGCACAAAGGCCACCTCACTCACCACGCTCGAAGAAGATATTGATGTCGTTGTGAAGCTCAACCTTAATAATTCAGATGGCGTTACCAACGAGACGACACGCATCACTACTATCAATGCCCTTGAGCAAATTCCTATCAAAACTAACGACGGTTCAGTCCCGCTTTCTAGTCTAGTCACCACGTCACTGCGCGAATCAAGTTCGGCTATTCAGCATGAGGGTGGCAAGCGAGTCGTGAGTGTTACCGCTGATGTGGCAGAAGGTGCTAATGCTCGTGAGCTCCAGACCTATGTTCTAGATGAACTCAATACTACATTAACGATCCCGGAAGGTATTGAGATCAGTACCGGTGGCGGCGAAACTGATGAATCGAACAAGGCCTTCCTGGAAATGTTCATGGCCTTGGTCGTTGGTGTACTTCTGATGGTTGGTATTCTCGTCTTGCAATTCAATTCATACCTGCACACTCGTTATGTACTATCGATCTTGCCGTACTCACTCATCGGCATTATGGGCGGCCTCGCCCTCACGATGAACCCTCTTTCCTTCCCTGCTATCATGGGCTTCATTGCGCTTTCCGGTATCGTGGTCAACAACTCAATCCTACTCATTGACATGATGAATGGTTTGCGCCGGCAAAAGCCCGAACGGGCAGTGTCCGACATTGTGCTTGAGGCAGCCGGTAACCGCATCAGACCGATCTTGCTTACCACCATTACTACGGTGATCGGTATGGTGCCGCTCACATACGCTGGCGACATGTGGGCACCACTAGCGTACGCCGTGATGTTTGGACTCTTGTTCTCGGTAGTGATCACGTTGATACTCGTTCCGATCTTGTACGTTCGGAAACCCGGAACCCTCAACTAGAAACCGTCCGTGCAGCGAGTCTACGAGGTCAATTTTCCTTTGATGACAGCAAGTATTCCATTGACGATCGCTATCGCAAGAATGAGCCAAGTAACATAGCCAAGCAGGAACAGCAGGAATGAAAAGTCGGTATAACTGAGCGACTCAAATGCAAGTAGTGTACCGAGGGTATACCAGCTGCCGGCTTGCAGTGCCGGGCCAACCGTGTTCGGCACGAGATGCGCGGTCATCAGAAGCGCGTTGAGATATAGTACAAATAGTACCAGCAGCTGGGCAAAGGACGGGGCAGAAAGATTCGTCAAACCAACCGCACTGTACTCAATGGTGATCTGCAGAATAGAGACCGCTAGGATGACCACCATAGCAATGCGAAGCAGCCCGTATGCCACTCCCATCATGCGGCGTTCATTCTCGTCAATGTAGCCGTCGGCCACGGCGATGAAGTAGTTGGTGATCGCCAGCGTAGAGGCACCGATTCCCAGTGAGGTGGCGAAGAATTTCAACATCGTGATGAGAAAGATGAACATACGTATATGGTACCAAATTATGGCCAACGTGAGTTCTCGCTATGTGTATTGGCGACTGGCGAGAAATCGATTATGCTAGTCACTATGAAACAATACAAACACCTCTTTTTTGACATGGACCAAACGATCGCCCCTGCTCGGCAGCCGATCCTTCCTGAGATGTATTCACTCCTTCACGAGCTTCCGCAGGACATCATCATCGTTTCCGGGCAGGAAGTGGACAAGATCATGTGGCAGAGTAATGAGCTTCCTTCTTTCACCCTTGGACAGAATGGTAACCACGCGACTGATGTCGAGAACAACGAGCTGTGGAATATCCCACTCGACGACGCACACCGCGCTGAGATCATGCGACACATTGAAGCCATCGTAGCGATCCTTGGCCACGACCTTAACCATGACTGGTCACCGATCGAGGATCGTGGAGCACAGATAACCTTTAGTCCGATCGGCAACACGGCGCCGGTGGAGCATAAGATGACCTATGATCCGGATCGGAGGAAGCGTGACGCTCTGCTCGCTCAGATCCCTTTTGAATCAGAGGAATTGATCGTGAAGATCGGTGGCTCAACGAGCCTTGATTACATTCATAAGGACCGCCATAAAGGTACCAATGTGCAGAAGCTTATAGATCTGATGAGTTGGAATAAGGACGAGTGTGTCTACTTTGGCGACGGCCTCTTCCCGGGTGGCAATGACGAAGCAGTCATCGGGGTAATCGAGACCGTTCCGGTCACTGATCACGAAGACACCTATCGCAAGTTGCGCGAACTTTTTTCTTAATTATTCTGTGCGAGATACTCGATGATGCCACCTTCAAGGAGGTCAGCGTCGTAACCGCGCGCGCTCAGTTCACTATTAGCAACGTAGCAACGTCCACCACTCCGACAGATGGTGATGATCTTTTTATCCATAGGCAGCTTCCCTGCTTCCACTTCCTGGATCAGGCGACTAAGTGGAATATTGATCGCTCCTGGTATACTCGGGGTTGCGTGCAGTTCGTCAGCTTCTCTGATGTCAACTAATAACGTCTTCTCGCGGTCTCTGGATTCAATTTCTGAAATTTTCATACTATCTAGTGGTGGACCATAGCGGAATCGAACCGCTCGCCTCTTCCATGCCATGGAAGCGCTCTACCAAATGAGCTAATGGCCCAGTGCAGGCACTATTATACTTACCAAGCAGAAAAAACCAAGTAATCAAAAAAGGACGACCGTAAATCGGTCGTCCAAAGTTATTCGGGATGTGCCACACCGCAGTACTGCTTCCAGGCTAATTTCATGGTTTCACTCACTCTATCGGCTCCGAGTGGTTCATTCCATGCGCGCATGAGTGCCAGCACGAGAAGGGTGGGTTTGGTATCAGTGGTCAGCCCAGAGACCTTCAAGGCTCGCTGTGCGCAGAAATCCTTCGAACGGACGAAGGTTGAATACATGACGTAGTGATCGTAGTACGATAGTGCTAAACGAAACTTCGCAAAGAACTCTTCCTTAGTTAAGATGCCAGTAACAGTACTGTTCATAACACGCTCCTTTATATGAAAAAGGCCCCTGGTTGTAGTATCTACTTGGTGACGCAGGGTGTCAAGAAATGTCGTAAAGGGCCCGAACGCGAAGCGTTCGGGCCCTTTCTAACTCGATGTAGATCTTTCGGGATTAGAAGCGTAGTCGTTTTACCACTGCGCCAGCTTCGGTCATATCAGCTTGGACATACGCCTTGGTAGCTTCAGTAAAGGTGTCTGGTAGGCATGGCGCCTCTACGCCATCGGTAGCGATACAGAGACTTCCCTCAGTAAAGAAAAGTGGTACCGTGTGACCCATTACCCCACCCTGTTCAAAAACAAGGTGCCAGTGAGTTGGGTCAAGCGGGGGTGGAACGCTCTTGAGGAGAAATCCTTCCTGTTCGAAATCGTACTCACGCTCCGGTGCGACCTCTCCTGTAGCGCAGCTAATGTCTGTGAACTGCCAATTACCGGCAACTGCTCGCAAGGTAACCACTGCTTGATATGGTGATCTTTCATCAAGACCACGAGCTAGGATCATGATCTGCGCCTGATCATCTAGTTGGAAAAGCGTCTTTCCACCAATACGTGGCGGAACGGTCGGTTGACAGAGAACAGGATCAATCGAAGTTTCTGCCCCCTCTGCTCGTGCGGCACTGATGGAAGCAGCAAGTTCCGGAGAAACAAGAGGGTCAGACAGTAAATTGGCAGCGTACGGGCCGGTAGTGGTGCTGAGTGCCGCATCGTGCCAACGCCCGTAAAAATCTAATGTGACATCTAGTGGGTCTTCCAAGGTAACGACTGTTGATGACTCGTCGGAGCTCTTACCAGTAAGGAATATCGTTAGCAAGGTCGCGATCAGAAGGACACCAATGCCTAGCGGTATTAAATATTTTTTCATATCGTAAAGTTATACCACATTCGAGCGATTTTACCGACCTGCGCCGCAGTGTAAGTCATAGGATCTCTGCAAGTGTAGCTGCTATTTCTTTTCCTGAAAACGGCGGAATAGGTGGAGAAGTCCGGCAACGGCAAATATCGAGATGATGTAGCCAAATAGGTATGTTTCGAAGCTATACGGAAGGCGGCCGGCCATTCCGAGAAGTGTCGCTCCCCACCAGGAGGTGAAGGAAATACTAGCTCCCAACCAGAGTGGCACCCAGCGCTTGTGGAGGGCAACGGCATTTATAAAGATAGTGACAAACATCAGATCTTTGATCCACAGTTTCTCACTGGTCAAGATAAACTGATTTCCTTTATCAAGATGGTACCAGAACATGGCAATAACTGAGATCAGCAAGATGGCCATACCAACTCGGATGATGGCATAATTTACGTGCATGAGGGCTCGCTCGTCAGCAGTCACCTGCTTGTCTTTGAGCGCTCGAGTGATCTGAAACTCCGCGATCGTAGCACCACCTGTTCCTAAAATGGTACCGATCACGTGTGCCGCGACGATGATTGTGTAGATGTCCATATTTACATAATACCAGTGAAAACAAATTTAGCATCAGGTGGGGGTGTGTTTCGAGGGATGAGGATTCGGTCGATTACAAGTTCACATTGCTCTAGTCTCTATTGTTTTGTGGTCACGAATCACTAACTATAATTGTTCACTTTGTTCCAATTCTAGTAAGTGTTCGCGACCCCGCCTCGCGGTTTTTCGCGCTAGGAAATGCGCTCAAAACAACGCTACGGCCTCCACAAACTAAAATCCTGCCGAAGGGCAGGATTTCTTAACGTTTGTGGACCCGAGAGGATTCGAACCCCCCGCCTCCTCAGTGCAAATGAGGCGCTCTACCAAATGAGCTACGGGCCCAAACGAGGATTTTAATAGATGCTTGCATATAGTTATAATCCGAGTGCCGGGCCCGCAAGCTCTGCTTACTGGGCCCAAACGAGGATTTTAATAGATGCTTGCATATAGTTATAATCCGAGTGCCGGGCCAGCAAGTTTTACTTACTGGGCCCAAATTTCCTTGAGAAAACTCAAGTCGCACTATCATACGGGTCGAGGCGTATGAAGTCAAGATGCGGTTACCACACCCTATTACCGAGCGACATCGATCAGATGTTTGACCAGGCGAGTGTAGTCAAGGCCGATCGCAGCAGCGGCTTTCGGGTAGAGAGAATGTTCAGTGAGACCAGGTAGCGTGTTGACCTCAAGGAAATAAACCTCCCCATCTCGAATGATGAAATCACTCCGCGAGTAATCACTGCAGCCGATGGCTTCGTGAGCCAAGGCAGCTAGCCGGCTAAGCTCTGCTTTTTCACGGTAGGAGAACCTCCCGGGGACGAGTTCTTTAGTGCGGTCATTGTACTTGCTCTCGTGTGAAAAGAAGGGGTCGCCATCGGGTGGGATTATTTCCACTACTGGCAGTACATAGACCTCCTCTGAGCGAAAATCACTGAGCACTCCAACTGTCGCTTCTCGGCCCCTAATGTACTCTTCGATGAGAACCGTCTCATAGCGAGGGGCCAGGTCAGTGAGGGCTTGCTTGAGTGCGGCAGCATTCGGAATGTAGCGCGCCCCGAGCGATGAGCCACTCGCTACCGGCTTCACAAAAAGCTCTTCTCCGACCTCTGAAAAGATAATCGATTGGAGTTCGTCTAGATACGGAAGTTCAGCGCGATTGAATTTGCGGTGCCGCGGCATCTGTACTGAAAAAGGTGAAAGCGTATGCTTGGTCAGTTCCTTATTGAAAGCAATCGCTGACGGAAGCGCTC
>CAZFSB010000044.1:0-285 GCA_964521645.1 uncultured Candidatus Saccharibacteria bacterium
TTCGGGCGAGGCCACTAGCGTGATCGCGGGATATTTGAGGTCGGGGGGCGTTTGTCATAAAAAGCTTTTATAGTATAGCAAAAACAACCAAGGTAAGAGAGGGTGTTGACAAAAGTTTAAACTATGCTAAGATGTTGAGCAATTGATGTTCTCCAGGGGCTTTCCTTGTTCCAGGAATCAGCGGCGGGCAATAGCCGCTGATTCGGAACTAAATTCAGAATAGTCGCTACGCTCGTTTCTTCATTCAATCCGGAAGGCGCTCAAGGAGGATAAGGACTAGATTTT
>CAZFSB010000044.1:295-6214 GCA_964521645.1 uncultured Candidatus Saccharibacteria bacterium
CGCTACGCTCGTTTCTTCATTTAATTCCAGACGATAACTCTCTAAGCAACTTGGATGCGTTGCGAGGGGTTTCTTGGCGCTCACCCTAGAGTGAGAGTGCGGAGAACTTTCTTAGCGCGGCATTCACTTTCAATGCGGAAGCTTTGCTTAGAGAGTTATATTCTGGAATGAGCGTTAGTCATTTCGACTGTAGCATAGTTTATAAAAAAACAGTATTGACCGCTTCACTTTTCACTCCTTGAATTTTGCAATTCTCAAGCAAAAAGTATTTCAAAAAAAGCGACCCACTAGGGTCGCTTTTTTTGAATGTTGATCTACACCACGTGGGACAAGAAATCGATGTCAGTCGCCTCTTCGGGAACCACTGGTCCGGTCGTGGGAGTGGTGAGCGGCTTGCCTGCGACGAGATAGGGCAGCTCGATCACCCGCTCTAGTTCTTTGACAGAGGTGAGCCCCTTGAGGACCTTTTCAATACCATCTTCCACCATCGTGGGTATCCCTTGAGGTTTGGCGGCTTCGGTGATGGTGTGCTCACGTGGGTCTCTGATCACTGCTTCTTCAACAGCGTCATCCATGACCACTCCCTCAAAGATACCAACCCGCCCCTTAAAGCCCGTGTTGCCACATTTCGCACAACCAGTTGGTCGGCATAAGGTGAGGGGATCAGGAAGGGGTGTTGGGTGCGGGTGCCCCTTCATGACGTACTCGATCAAAGCCTTTTCCTCTGGTGAAGCGGGGTATTGAGCTTTGCAGTCTGGACACAAAAGACGAATCAAACGCTGCCCAAGGATCATGTTGATGGATGACCCCATGACCCGGGGGTCGACCCCCAGGTCGATCAGGCGAGGGAAGCCGGCGACCGCGCTGTTGGTGTGAAGGGTGCTGAACACGAGGTGACCGGTTTGCGCAGCGTGGATAGCGGTTTCAGCTACCTCACGGTCGCGAATCTCTCCGATCATGATGATGTCAGGGTCTTGACGGAGAATGGCGCGGAGTCCAGAGGCAAAAGTGTACCCCTCCCCGATCTGGGTTTGTACGATACCGTCGAGTTTGTACTCAACCGGGTTCTCAATGGTGATGATCTTCACCCCCTCCGAGTGCACCTCTTGCAGGAAGGCATAGAGCGCGGTCGTTTTACCCGAACCAGTCGGGCCAGTAGTGATGATGAGCCCGTTTGGTTTTTTGAGTTCACGGCGCATCACCTCCTCGATGTAAGAGTTGAGTTGGATGCGCTCCATGCTGAATGTAGAAAGGGTAGGGTCCAGGAGGCGCATCACGATCGACTCGCCGTAAGCCCCGGGAATGACCGAGGAGCGAACCTCAACCTCGCGGGTCCCGATGTCAAAGGTGAAGCGGCCGTCCTGCGCCTCCGCCTTGGTGTTGAGGATCATGCCAGAAAGTAGTTTGAAGCGAGACATTAGCCGGCTATACATGTAGCTCTCGAGGTCGGCTACATCGTGGAGAACGCCGTCAAAACGGTAGCGCAGGCGGATGGCGGTTTCTTCTGGTTCAATGTGTATGTCAGACGCCCCAAGCGCGATACCAGCGGCAAAGATGAGCTCCAAAGTTTCTGAGATACGTCGCGTGTTGTTGGCGGTGCTTATGGTCTTGAGAATACGTGGCACATCATCCTTCTTTTTTATTTCTCCCATCAGCCGGTTCACGTCAACAGCATTGATCTCAAATACGCCACGTTTCTCGGCGGTGGAATCGGTGATGTCGGCGTAGCGAGCCCAGGCATGTTCGAGGCTGGCTGAAGAACACATGAACACGGTCACTCGGTAGCGCTGCTGCTGCAGCTCTTGCGCAAGCCGTTGGAACTCTGGTGAACTCGGGTCTTTTGTCGCCAAAGAGAGGTCGTATTGATTGAGGGCGAAAGCAGCGGCGAAAGCAGCCCGCGCTTTTGCTTCTGGTATCACCCCCAACGCTTCAGGGTTGATGGTGATGCCGCGGAGGTTTGCATAGGCAAAGCCCAAGCGAGGAGCCTTCAGTTCAACTACGTGTTCTTCCTCTTGGACACGAAGATCCGCTAGTCGGTTTGTTGAATAGCTATCATCAAATTTGAGCATATGTTCCATCATATCATGGTCAGATTGACGGAGATGCTTATTTACGGAGCGCTTGTTGGTTGGTATAGTCCTGCCATGGAACACACCTACCAAGTTATGCAGCCGACAGACCTTCAAGTGGTCGTTGCTGATATTTTGGCGTACGCAACTGCTGGCCGAAAGAGTGTAGTGATAACGCTCCAAGGTGAGCTGGGGGCGGGGAAGACCACCTTCACCCAGGAGTTGGGGCGAGCGCTGGGAGTGACTGAGCCGATCACTAGCCCAACCTTCACCATCATGAAGCGGTACGAACTTGAACAGGAAGACTTCGACCATCTCGTGCACATCGATGCTTATCGTTTTGAGACTGAGGAGGAAGCAGTCCCGCTCCGTTTGGGGGAAGTGTTCGCCATACCCCGAACGATTGTCTGCCTGGAGTGGCCGGAGCAGATCAAGAACTTGCTCCCCAAAGACGTGGTAGTGGTACGAATTTCAATCCTAGAAGGAGAGGTCCGGCAGGTGCTGGTCGCCTATCCAGAAAGTGGTCGCACAACCTAAAAGACCGTATACTGAGCCCATGTCGAAAGAGCATCCTAAGACACTCGTCCTTCTCGACGCCCATGCTATTTTGCACCGGGCGTACCACGCATTGCCTGATTTTTCTTCTCCTACCGGTGAACCGACCGGAGCGCTCTATGGGGTGACCACGATGTTGCTTCGGATCATTGAAGAGTTCAAGCCAGAATATATTGCCGCTTGCTACGACCTGCCGGAGCCAACGTACCGCCATGAAGCGTTTGATGGGTATAAGGCGGGACGGGTAAAGACCGATGATTCCTTGGTGCGACAGATCGAACGGTCGCGCGATATCTTCAAGGTGTTCGGTATCCCGATCTATGAACGACCAGGGTTTGAGGCGGATGATATGCTCGGCTCTATCGCGCACCTCACCGCAGGGGAGAAAGACCTCAGGATCATTATCGCTTCGGGAGACATGGATACGCTCCAGTGCGTCGATAAGAAACGTGTACAGGTGTTTACCTTAAAAAAAGGCATCAAGGATACTGTGCTATATGATGAACAGGCAGTGAAAGAGCGCTTCGGGTTTGGTCCGAAATTAGTGCCGGACTACAAAGGTCTGCGTGGTGACCCCTCAGATAATATTCCTGGTATCGCCGGTATCGGCGAAAAGACCGCTTCCCAGCTGGTCACCACCTTTGGCTCCCTTGAGAAAATGTATGCCAAGCTTGAGAAAGGGGAAAAGTCCTTCGTTGAAGCGGGGATCAAGTCGCGCATCATTAGCTTGCTAAGAGAAGGGAAGGAGGATGCGGAGTTCTCCAAAATGCTCGCCACTATCCGTACCGATGCACTCGATAGATTTGTCGTCGAAGAAACTGAGTGGCGCGGACGAGCTGACACAGAAGGTGTCATCAAACTGTTCAGTGAACTGGGTTTCCGCACAGTGACGGATCGGGTGAAGAAACTATTTTCGATCACGTCTGCTGATGAGCATGCTCTGGCCGAAGATATCGGTGAACAGGAGCTCCAGGAGGCGAGTATTCTCCTGTGGCTTTTAGAGAGTGAGCGCACCAATGCTTCATACGATGACATCACGGATTACGGCCGATCGTTTTTGCAGACGACGACCTGGCGGGACACAGTGGTCGCGCTTCGAAAGCGAGTGCAGGAAGTGGGGCTGGAGAAGATCTTCACTGACATCGAGCAGCCGCTTATTCCTGTCCTTTCCAAAATGAAAGCAATCGGCATCACGCTCGATGTGCCATACCTAGAAAAGATCTCTAAGAAATTCCATGAGGAGCTCACCACCCTTGAGAAAAAGATCTATGAGCTGGCCAGTACGGAGTTCAATATCAATTCGCCAAAGCAGCTGGGGGAAGTGCTTTTCGATACCCTCGGCCTGAAGCCGAAGAACGCCAAGCGAACAGCTGGGGGGCAGCGGTCGACCAAGGAATCGGAGCTCGATAAACTTCGCGGTGAACACCCGATCATTGAGCAGATATTGCGCTACCGCGAACTACAGAAACTGGTTTCGACGTATGTCGATAACTTACCGCAAATGGTGGGGGCAGATGGTCGTCTGCACTCCACGTTGCTGCAGACCGGCGCCGCGACGGGGCGCATGGCGAGTAAGGATCCGAATCTGCAGAATATCCCGATCCGCACGGAAGAGGGGCGAATGGTCCGCGGCGCCTTCATAGCCGCGCCCGGCTACCACCTGGTCGCTATCGACTACTCACAGATAGAACTACGTATCGCTGCCATCCTGTCACAGGACACGAACTTGGTGGAGATCTTCAAACGTGGAGAGGACGTACATACTGGGGTCGCGGTACGTGTCTTTGGGGTGAAGCCAGAGGAGGTAACTGCTGATATGCGCCGCAAGGCAAAGGTCATTAACTTCGGTATTCTCTACGGCATGGGAGTGAACGCTTTGCGGCAGAATCTCGGTGACGACACCCCACGCCAGGAAGCACAAGAATTCCTTAACGCGTATTTTCAAACTTTCACTCGCCTGGCTGAGTATCTTGAAGACACCAAGACCTTCGCACGCCAGCATGGGTATACCGAAACGCTCATTGGCCGCCGCCGCTATTTCCCCGGTATTGCTTCCAGTGTGCCGTTCATTCGTGCGCAGGCCGAACGGATGGCAATCAACGCGCCGATCCAGGGTACGGCCGCTGACTGTATGCGCATTGCGATGCTGCGGGTACATGAGTATATCGAGAAGCAAGAGAGGTCTGATGAGGTGCGGATGCTCCTCCAGGTGCACGACGAATTGGTATTTGAAATTAAAAAGGAATTGGTAGAGAAAGTCGTGCCGGACATAGTCGCCATCATGGAAGGAGTGCTGACCGAAAAAGAGAGTCAAGGGGTGCCGCTGGTTGCCGAGGCAAAAATTGGTGTGAACTGGAACGAGCTAACAAAATTGAAGCGATAAGTATGTACGTAGTTTTCTTTGGTTCAGATAGAGGTGCGGTGCGTGATATCGCCACATCCTACATAGAAAAACAAATGCCAGCTGATGGGACACTGACCACGATTGAGGCGCCTGAGTATCAGCCAGGGCAGGTAGCCGATGCACTTGGTGCCACCTCGCTCTTTGGGGGAGAGGAGTGGTTTGTGTTTGATACCCCATCGCTCACTGAAGAGTTTGCGGAGGAGGTAAAAGAGTCGCTGTCTGAGATGGCTGAGTCCAGTAATACTTTTGTGATCCTAGAGGGACCGCTCTTGGCCGCGCAAAAAAAGACGTATGAAAACCACGCGACAGAAATGAAGGAGTTCACTGCTGATAAGGTGGAACGGTTCAATTCATTTGCGCTGGCCGAAGCGCTAGCGGGGAAAGACAAGCGACAACTTTGGGTGCTGCTCCAAGAGGCGAAGCTGTCTGGCCAGCGGGAAGAAGAGATCATCGGTATGCTGTGGTGGCAGCTGAAAGCACTGCGTCTCGCCATGAAAACTCGATCGGCAGCAGAAGCTGGTATGAAAGATTTTCCGTACAACAAAGCGAAGCGGGCACTTACGAAGTTTGCGCCCGGGGAGGTGGAGCGATTGGCGCAGTTACTTCTGGAGCTCTATCACGATGGGCATGCGGGGGTACGGGAGATGGATTTGGCTTTGGAGGAGTGGGTGCTGCGGGGGTGAGTTGTGCTCACGAATCATTAGGAACAATTTTACGCTGTCCTCACGAGTTACTTAGTATATTTGTTTGCTTCGCTCCAATTCTAGTAAGTACCTGCGACCCCAGCTCGTTTGTATTTTGCTCTAAGAATTGAGCAAAATACATCGCTCCGCTTCGGACCAGCGCCGCACGTGACGCAGGTCACGTGCTAAAAGAAAAACAGCAATTCAT
>CAZFSB010000045.1:0-4059 GCA_964521645.1 uncultured Candidatus Saccharibacteria bacterium
CGCTGGCCACGGTGTGGCACTGGTGCGACGTACGGACAGTCGGTCTCGGCGTGGTTGTGTGTCTGCGGCGCGTTTTTTACGCGCTCGGCGTTGTCTTTGGCGAACGTATTGACGCCTGTGATGGAGTTGGGGCCCCCGAGCTCGAAAAAACGCGCCGCTTCTTCGCTCGTGCCGGCATAGAAGTGTACGTTGAACGGCACCTTCGCGTACTGCTTCAGAACTTCATACACGTCGCGGTACACACTGCGTCCGGTCGGACTCTGCTTCCTTGGTTGCGGTCCGCGGGTGTGGATCATGAGCGGCAAGTTAAGCTCATTAGCGAGCTCGATCTGCGCGATGAAAGCGCGTTCTTGGATCTCATAACTATCGGCAGGCGTATGCCAATAGTCAAAACCACACTCCCCGATTCCCACTACCTTATCGCTCTTGGCGAGCTCGCGATACAATTCAATATTAAATTCTTCTGCTTCACCTCCTTCCTCATCATGAGAATCAGGTACAGTGTTGATCGGGTGGAGGCCAATAATTGCGAAGCAATTATTGGCCTCACCTGCAATCTCCACCGCCCGCTTACTCGTACTTGCCTTGGTACCGACATTGATGACCGCCACGCCTTCCTCGGCACACTTCCCCGCCACTGCCAAAGCATCCTCCGCAAAAGCGGCCAGGTTCAGGTGCGCGTGGGTGTCGATGTACTTGATCTCCATAGTTACACCTCCAAGCGAGCGAAAAGATTTTCTGGCTTCTTATTTTCCTTGATAGCGGCGAGAATTATTTCGGCAGTCTGTGGCATGAATGGAACCAGCGACTCAGCAATTTCGTGAAGATCGCGCACCAATTTCTCGATCATCTCCTGTGCTAAGACTTTATCGGTCTTCACTACTTTAAATGGTTCATTCTCGGTGATGTATTCATCCATTGCGCCAATACCCGCCCACACACCATCAAGCACAGCTTGGAATTCAAAATGCTCAAGCGCTTTGATATCCATCGTGGTTATGTCAATGGTATTAACTGGCGCTTCGAGATGTGTCTCGGCCATTTTCATGATGCGGGCGGTGAGATTGCCGAGGCCGTTCACCAGATTGGCGGTGTACCACTCATCTAGTCGCTCCCAAGTAACATCGGTATCTTCAAAGGGATGCACGTGCCGGAGCAGCAAGTAGCGGGTCGCCTCAGCACCATAGCGAGCGGTAAGTTCATACGGACTGATGACATTACCTAAGGACTTACTCATCTTTTGTCCATTACTCGTAATGAAACCGCCGATGAATATCTGAGTGGAGTTTGGCAGATCGGCCGAAAGCAACATTGCCTGCCAGATGGCGCTCTGTTGCCGTAAGTTATCCTTCCCGGCAAATTGAACGCCCGGCCACCAACCACCAAAATCAGCCTGTTCTGGCCAACCGGTCACAGAAATGTAGTTGGTCAGCGCATCAAACCATACGTACATGACATGCTCCTCGTCGTCGGGTACTGGTACTCCCCAGGCCATCTTGGTCTTAAGGCGTGACACACTGAAATCCTGTAGACCACCTTCGACGAATTTCTTTATTTCTGCCAAACGATAGTCTGGCACAACGAAATGTGGATTGTTGGAATACAAATCGAGGAGCGCTTGCTGGTATTTTGAAAAGCGGAAAAAGTAGTTCTCTTCCTCCCGCACTTCAATTTCATTGTTAGGGTGAAGTGGACACTTGCCGTGTTCCAACTCAGAATCGGTCTTCTCAAGTTCACACCCTTTACAGTACTTCACCTGATGAGTTGCCTTATAGATATCACCATTTGCCTTGCAGCGGCGCCACATTTCCTGTGCGGCTTTTTTGTGATGCTCATCGGTCGTACGGACAAAGTGTGCTTCTGGTAACACTCCTAATTCTGGAAGTAGCTGCTTAAAATCAACCACAAGAGAATCAACGAATTCCTGAGGACTCATTCCCTCTTCCTGCGCTTTATCGTAGATCTTCTGTCCGTGTTCGTCGGTACCAGTATTCAAAAACACTTCATAACCCTGAAGCTTGCAGTACCGGGCATACGCATCGGCCCGCACCAACTCGGTCGCAAAACCAATGTGCGGTTTAGAGTTCACATACGGCAGTGTCGTGGTGATGTACTTCGGGGGTTTTGAGGTCATATGAGAGTTACTCTATCACAAATGAGCTGCTTTGGAACATGAGGGCTGCTCTCGCTAGGTTCTGAAAAACATTGCACAGAACGCGCTGCCGGTCAAAGCCGATGCCGAAGGCGTTCGAAGAACATCGGCTTTGAGCGCGTTCGAGCATAGCGCGCCAGCCGCCGGGCTGGCGACGCGCGTTTTTCAAAATCTAGCGAGAGTTGCTATAAGAGATATCTGTTGTTTTACCTACTTCAAATACTCTACCAGCTCAGCGATAGCCACGCGTACCTGCTCGCCGGTGTCGCGGTCGCGGACGGTCACGGTGTCTTTCAGTTCTGGCTTTTCTTCGCCGAGTGTCTCAAAGTCGATGGTCACGCAGTGCGGCGTGCCGATCTCGTCTTGGCGGCGGTAGCGCTTGCCGACATTGCCGTTATCGTCGAATTCCGCGCGCATCTGTTCTGATACGAGAGCGAATACTTCCTTTGCTTTTTCAACCAGCTCTGGTCGATTCTTCAGCAGCGGAAAGACCGCTACCTTGATCGGCGCAAGTTTCTTTGGGAATCGGAGCACCACCCGCTTCTCTCCCCCAAGTTCGTCTTCATCGTAGAATTCGGTCATCACCGCGAGGAAGGTACGGTCAACACCAACTGAAGTCTCTACCACGTGCGGGACATACTTTTCATTCGTGTATGGGTCGAGGTACTCCATCGATACACCAGAAAATGTTTGGTGTTGGGTAAGGTCGTAGTCACCGCGAGCGTGTACTCCTTCCATCTCCTTGAAGCCAAATGGGAAGTTGTACTCAATATCAAAGGCAGCCTTCGCATAGAACACCAAGTTCTCGTGCTCGTGCCAGCGCAGATTCTCCTGCTTAAAGCCGAGGTCGAGATAGTACTGCATGCGTTTATTCTTCCATTCCTCGTACACGGTCATTTCTTCATTCGGCGCTACGAACATCTGCATCTCCATCTGTTCAAACTCGCGCTTGCGGAAAATGTACTGGCGCGGCGCGATCTCATTGCGAAAGGCTTTCCCGATCTGGGCGATACCAAACGGCACCTTCACGCGCGTACTATCGAGCACATTCTTGAAATTGATGTAGATACCCTGACAGGTCTCACCGCGGAGGTAAGCGGGATCGGCACTCCAGTCATCTTTGAAGTTGCCGAGGTTGGTCTTGGCGAGCAGGTTGAATTTGGTAACTGACCCAAAGTTCTTCTGGCCACACTTGGGACAGACGAGCTTGTCGCGGACGCTGTCAAAGACCGTGTTGATCTCTTCCACAGTCATCTTCTCGTCAGCGAAAACGCCTGCCTCCTCAAGGAGGTGGTCGGCGCGGGAGCGGGTGTTACATTCTTTACACTCAACAAGCGGGTCAGAAAATCCTCCCACGTGCCCCGACGCTTCCCAAACCTTTGGGTGCGTGACAATGGCGGAATCGAGCCCGACCACGTTTGGTTCACGGTTGACCATCGCTTGCCACCAGGCGGCTTTGATATTGTTGGCGAGTTCTACACCATACGGACCGTAATCGAATGAGCCGACAAAACCGCCGTAGATCTCGCTCCCCGGAAACACAAAACCCCGCCGCTTACAAAGCGAGACGACCTTCTCCATCATGTCTGTCGATCGTTCCATACGCACCTTATCTTATTACCTTACCATTCTCCTTTTCAAAGCCCATTTCGCTCGAAAGATCAGTTTTAACAGCTCCCGCGGTAGATTGCAAGAGTGCTCCAGTATAGCGGTCGTTGGCACGCATAGACTGAGAGTTGACCAAGATCGGGCTGCTGCCAAGCTGCGAGATACTCGGGCGAATACTGACTTGGAAGGTGAGTTCTTTTCTAGAATTTGCCGCGATATTGCCGATGGCCCACTGAATCTTTTTAGAGACTGAATTGTAGGTCAGCGTCCCTTCCGTATCGTAGAGGTCGAGCCAGTCG
>CAZFSB010000046.1:0-3995 GCA_964521645.1 uncultured Candidatus Saccharibacteria bacterium
CCGTCCTGCGCGACGGCAAAAAGGTGATGGTAGGTTTCTGCTGGAAGGTCAAAGAGATATCCAATTTCTTGCTTAGGGATGACGAGTGTTTGACCGGGAACTGCTGGAAACTTATCCATTAGTACGACGCAGACTTCGTCTTCGTAGACAAAGTGCCCCGGTATCTCGCGATTGATTATTTTGGTGAAGATGGTGCTCATGGTTTCTTCGGTTAGCGACTAAGTATTGAGAATGGTACCATAAGGTTGCGTTACTATGTTGTGTTGGAGGGCGGTATCGTCTTTCCCTCGACTCACACGCTCCTTGCGTGCCCCAGCCAAACCCACCCACGCATAGTCGCTATTCGCTGAGGGCAAGACGATACCGCCCAGAAGCACTTTTTCGCCATGACCAACTACATCTTTCCAGACCCAACAAGAGAGACTCCGACTATCATAGATGGAGTATCTCCGCTTGTTAACCGCCTCTTGGTGGCGCGAGGAATTCTGGATACTGCTACTGCCGAGGAATTCCTCGCGCCGAACTACGAAACGCAGCTGCATGACCCGCTCCTCCTCAATGACATTGAAGCAGCTGTGTCTCGTGTAAAGAATGCGATCGCGCAAAATGAGCGGATCGCGATCTTTAGTGATTATGACTGCGATGGTATTCCTGGTGCAGTGGTGCTCCATGACCTTTTTAAAGCGCTCAACTACGATAACTTTCAAAACTACATTCCGCACCGACACTACGAGGGGTTTGGACTCAGTGCACTGGCGATCGATCGGCTTGCTGAAGCGGACGTGAAACTCATCATCACGATCGACTGCGGCACCTCCAACATCGAAGAGGTGGCATATGCAAAAGAGAAGGGAATCGATGTCATTATTACCGACCACCACGAACCAGAGGAAGTGCTGCCAGCGGCCGTTGCGGTGGTGAATCCAAAATTAGGAGGGTACCCATTTCCGCATCTCTGTGGAGCCGCAGTTGCTTTCAAACTCGCGCAAGCGATCCTGATGAAGCTTGAGCATGAGGTGAAGCCGGGCTGGGAGAAGTGGTGGCTTGATATGGTGGGTATCGCGACCATTGCTGACATGGTGCCGCTCGTGGGAGAGAATCGCGTGCTGGCTCGCTATGGCTTGCAGGTCTTGCGGAAGTCACGTCGACCAGGATTGCAACAACTTTTAAAGAAGGCGCGCATCGACCAACGTTATCTCACCGAAGAAGATATTGGATTTACGATCGGCCCGCGCATCAACGCCGCCTCACGAATGGATAATCCGGAGGACGCGTTTTACATGCTATCGGAGACCGATATCGCGCGGGCCGGCGAGCGAGTCGAACATCTAGAGCGACTGAATGTTGAACGCAAGACACAAGTGGCACTCATGACCAAGAATCTCCATAAGCGAGTGAGTACACTCGAAGAAATTCCGGGGGTGCTCGTGATGGGACACATCGATTGGCGTCCGTCATTGGTGGGACTGGCAGCAAACAAACTGGCTGAAGAATACGGTCGCCCAGCCTTCCTCTGGGGTACGGATGGTAATGGCGTATACAAAGGTTCATGTCGTTCGGGGGGAACGGTGAGCGTCGTGAAATTGATGCAGTTTGCTAAAGAGGTGTTCATCGAGTCGGGTGGCCATCACGCTTCGGGCGGGTTTTCGATAAGAGAAGAACACATTTTTACTTTTGGTGAGCAACTCAATCTGGCGATGGCGGAGCTCGGCGACGCGGCCGCAGTATCGGAAGAGCGCGTCATCGACGCCGAGCTCCGCCTCGACGACGTCAACGAACTCCTGATCAAGCAATTAGACCAGCTTGCTCCCTACGGCACAGGGAACCCTAAGCCACTTTTTGTGTTTAAGCAGGTCACACCGACAGCAGTTGAACTGTTTGGCAAGACCAAGGAACATACGAAACTCGTCTTCACGACCGAACGTGGCAAGCTCGAAGCCATCGCCTTCTTCCAAGTGCCTGAGCAGTTTGCGAAGGTTCCGCAGGTAGACAGTCCTTGCGACCTAGTTGCTCATGTGGAACGCTCGTTCTTCATGGGACGGCAACAGATCCGTTTGCGTATTGTGGATATAATTTGATCTCTAAGCAGCCCTCCCTCCGACCTCAGCGAGTAGCGACTATGCGCGGGAGGGTTTGGCTGGGGCGCGCAAGGAGCGTACGAGTCGAGAGCGGAGGGAGGGCTGCTCTGTGTAGTTTATGGTTAATATGCTAGTCTAAAACTCATGAAAACAGTCACGATCTTTACCGATGGAGCAGCGAAAGGAAACCCAGGGCCGGGCGGCTACGGAGCGGTTTTATCTTTTGGAAACCAGGTCCTTGAGATCGGAGAGGGTAAGACACCTACCACTAACAATGAGATGGAGCTGCGGGCGGTGGTGGAAGCGCTAAAGCGGGTGCCGGCAGAGAGTAAGAACGTGGCGATATACACTGACTCAAAGTACGTCGTGGAAGGGGCGAAAGGATGGATATTTGGCTGGATGAAAAATGGCTGGAAGACAAAGACCGGGAGTGATGTCTTGCACCGGGAAGTTTGGCAGGAGCTCGCTGCACTACTCAAAAATATCCAAGTTGATTGGCATAAGGTGCCGGGTCATGTGGGGATCATTGGTAATGAACGGGCTGATTCGATCGCGTCTGACTTGGGTGACGGGAAGCCGGTAGACCTCTATAACGGACCTCGGGTGTCGTATGGCCATGAAATAGAGAATGTTTCGTATGATGAAGCGAAAGCGGCAGAACGAAGCGACGCTCGCAAGCGGCAGACTATCAAAGCCTATTCCTACGTGAGCAAAGTGGATGGTGTCATTGAGACGCATCAGACCTGGAAGGAGTGCGAAGCGAGGGTAAAAGGAAAGAGCGGAGTGCGATTCAAAAAGGCCATTTCTGCAGAAGAAGAAAAAACGATCATCGCTGACTTTTCATAATACTCAACGTGTCGAGCGCGGCGTGAACTGGCGCTTGAGGTGTTATTCGTGGTAGGTTGGCAGTATGGATACACTAGTCATCTATGCTCATGGTGAGTCGCGGGGTAACCCCGGGCCGGCAGCGCTCGGAGTACAGATATGCGATGAGGGGGGAAGTGTGGTGCGAGAGCTCTCTGAGCAGCTCGGTAATGCGACCAACGAGTACGCGGAATACTTTGCCGTGATACGAGCTTTGCAGCTTGTTCAAGAACTTTTTCCCGGTAAGACCAAGCAGTTGAAGCTTAAGCTGCACCTCTCTGGGGAGACCACTAAGGAGCAACTTAATCGCGAGGTGCCGATCACCCACCCTGGCCTAGTGCCGCTGTTCATTGAGGTGCACAACCTGCGCGTGACTCATTTTCCGCATCTCTCTTTCACGTACGTGCGCCGTGAGCTCAATAAGGAAGCTGGTCGTTTGGCGAACGAAGCACTTGACGCCTAGCCTTTCACACGATATCGTCTTTTGTTAGGAGCACGTACAAAGAGAAGTGCGTGTAGTTCCCGTAACCAAAAGAGGAGATAGTTGAATGAGGACCACTGCGATCACCATTGAGAAGCTCGATGCCAAACTGCGTCACACGAAGGCTAAATTGGCCGGTTTGGAAAAGGAACTTCTGACCTTCGAGTCTAGCCGAAGACCGGAAGATCAAGACAAGATCAGGGATATCAAAAAGCATCGGCTGCACCTCGAGGACCAGATCAATCGACTGGAAGAGCAGATCAGCGCAATGGTCGGCACGAGCACCTACACTCGACCGGCGCTTGCCTAGTTTTTCATCAACACGTTTCTCACACCGCCCCCGGGCGGTGTTTTCTATTGTCTTGGTACACTACTCTCTATGTCGGCACAGCTTTTTTATGGTGGGCTTATAGCTTTTGCAGTAGGGGTGGGTTTGGAGACCAGGTTTGATCTTTCTCCAGCAGTAATTCTCTGGTTCTTGCTGTTGGCGTTTGTGTTGGGGGTGCTGTGGCGCCGGGATGGCGGGGTGCGGTCCGGGACATATGATCTAGAGCGCTCGCCCGGACCGCACC
>CAZFSB010000047.1:0-3983 GCA_964521645.1 uncultured Candidatus Saccharibacteria bacterium
CGCCGCTGGCACCGCGGGCGGCACTCCCCCCACGAAACTGGCGCGTAGCGCGTGCCGCCCGCGGTGCCAGCGGCGAGGGTTCGTGTTTCTCTTACGAAGGCCCGTCCTTCGGTAGGACAACGGCCGGCCTTAACCTTGCAATGAAAAACCGGCCGGGCGCGAAGCGCCCGGCCGGTTTTATTATCATTTCGTAGTCTACTCCTCCTTGATGCCACGCGCCTTCTTGATCTCCATCGCGACGTTTGGTGGTACCACCTCGTAGTGATCGAATTCCATGGTCATCGAAGCACGACCTTGGGTCATCGAACGCAGAGTGTTGGTGTATCCGAACATCTCAGACAGCGGCACCTTAGCATGGATGATGGTCTTACCACCCATTTCCTCAGTTCCTTCCACCTGACCACGCTTTGATGAGATGTTTCCGTTGATGTCTCCCATGTACTCATCTGGAGTGCGCACCTCTACCTTCATGATCGGTTCGAGGATAACGGCATGGGCTTTTTTAGCGGCTTCCTTGAACGCGTTGATAGCCGCGAGCTTGAAAGCAATTTCTGAAGAGTCCACATCGTGGAAGCTACCGTCGAAAAGCTCGACAGACACGTCTTCCATCTTATAGCCAGCGACGAAACCGCGAGTCATGGCTTCTTTCGCACCCTTCATGACAGCTGGGATGTATTCACCTGGAATAACACCTCCCTTGATGTTGTTAACGAATTCAAAGTGGTCTTCACGAGTAACGTTCTTGGCCACCTTCTCATCTTCGGCCGGTGCTGGTGGCAGCGGCTTGATGCGGATCTTGACGTGACCGTACTGACCACGACCGCCCGACTGCTTGATGTACTTGTACTCAGCTTCCGCTTCGCCCTGAATGGTCTCGCGGTAGGCTACCTGTGGCTGACCGATGTTGGCTTCCACACCGAACTCTCGCTTCATACGGTCGACAATAATTTCAAGGTGGAGCTCACCCATACCAGCAATGATGGTCTCGAGGGTCTCGTCGTCGGTTGACACCTTGAAGGTTGGGTCTTCATCAGAGAGACGCTTGAGCGCCACACCCATCTTCTCTTGGTCGTTCTTGGTCTTTGGTTCGACACGTACCGCTACCACTGGCTCTGGGAAAGTGATCTGCTCGAGGATGATCGGCTTATCAACGTCACACAGGGTGTGTGAGGTCTTTACTTCCTTGAGTCCTACCATCGCAGCAATTTCTCCAGCGTATACTTCTTCAATTTCAGTACGCTTGTCGGCGAGCAGACGTACGATACGTCCCACTCGCTCTTTATTACCAGTTGATGAGTTTATGATGTATGAGCCGGCCTTCACGGTACCAGAGTACACGCGGAAGAAGGCAAGCTGCCCAACGAACTTGTCGTCCTGGAGCTTGAAAGCAAGCGCTGCAAACGGCTCTTCATCTGATGGACCACGCTCGATCTCGGCTTCAGTCTTTGGGTCGATACCCTTCACTGGTGGAAGGTCGATCGGTGATGGGAGGTAGTCTACCACCGCGTCGAGGACGAGCTGTACACCGATGTTGCGGAGCGCGGTACCGGTCATGACCGGGAAGATCGCGTTGGCAATCACCGCCTTGCGCAAGGTCTTCTTGAGGTCTTCGAGACTTGGCTCTTCCCCACCAAGATAGGCTTCCATGAGCACGTCATCGTGGGCAACTACTTGCTCGATGAGCTCACCACGCCACTTCTTAGCTTCTTCGAGCATGTCAGCTGGGATCTCTTCTTCGGTCACGGTCATACCCATCTCGCCGCTGAAACGGTAGGCCTTCATGGTGATGAGGTCTACGACGCCAGCCATGCTGTCTTCGCGACCGATCGGGAGCTGGATACGAACTGCTTTTTTGGAGAGACGATCGTGGATGGACTTTACTGAAGCATCAAAGTCGGCGCCCATCTTGTCCATCTTGTTGATGAAACAGATACGTGGCACACCGGCTTCGTCGGCGTAGCCCCAGTTGGTCTCGGTCTGTGGCTCTACACCAGCCGAACCGTCGAACACGACGACCGCGCCGTCGAGCACACGCATCGAACGCTTTACCTCAGCAGTAAAGTCGATGTGACCCGGGGTGTCGATGATGTTAAAGGTGTACTGCTTTGAGGTGTCCTTACGGTCTACCTCCATGGTCTTGGACCAGTTACAGGAGATAGCAGCGGCGGTAATGGTGATACCACGCTCGCGTTCTTGCTCCATCCAGTCGGTGACAGTTGCACCATCGTGCACTTCGCCGATCTTGTGGCTCACGCCCGTATAAAAGAGAATACGCTCTGAGGTGGTGGTCTTACCCGCGTCTACGTGCGCGACAATACCGAAGTTGCGCAGTTTTTCGAGTGGGAATGCTCGTGCCATAGCTATATATAATGTGTTTAGTTCGTAATGATAATTGCTTGTCTCTCCTAGTGTGTGCAAACGCACGATTCTCCACTCCAAATAAATAGGAAAAGCCTCACCAGGCAATGCGGGGATACTATACGGTATTTCTTTCAAAACGGCAACGCGGGTGAGAAAAGAAAGGGGCCGGCGCTTCGCGCCGGCCCCTTTCCCCTTACTTCTTCACTGCCTTGTCCTTCTTAGGCTTTTTCGCCTCCTTCTTTCTATCCATTCCTTTTGCCATACGGTCTATGTACTTATATTAATAATTCCGCTCCAATAAGTATAAGGGACGGACCATCTTCTTGTCTCTCCCCGCCGGTGTGTAACTAGTGCAACACAGATGATACAATTGCAAGCATGGAAAACGACAAACCAATTGACGCTCCCGAGCCACCACGACTGCTCGAAGTGCTGCAAACTCTGGACAGCCACATCCAACGGCAAAACTCTCTCAAGTACGCTTTTGTGCGCGGGATGGTGTATGGCCTGGGTACCGTTGTCGGAGCAACAGTACTGGTAGCGCTCTTAGGAGGTGTCATCGTCACCGTTTTAAACACTTTTAGCGACACGCCGCTCAGTGAAGATTCTCTCCGAACCCCACTCTCTCCCGAACGCTTCTAGAGACACTCCCCCGCTACGTATGAAAGCACTCGGTCGTTTTGACACGCCTCGCAACTATTACTGAAGGTTTGATGGACCGGATCACACGGTGTGGTCACGCATTCTACCTGCACCTGCGCACAGACTGGTTCAAAGACGGCAATACATGCCCCCGGCTCGGTCGGTCGCGGACCGCAGTGTTGCACTTCTGGTGACCCTAACACTTCTCCCGGACAAGCCGCAAACTCACAATCTGGCCCAACCCTCCCGACATACGAACCGTCCGGGCACATTTTGGCGTCCATCGTACAAGCCACTAGTGGTGGCATTTCCTCGGTCACTTTAGGTGGCAGTGGAGCGGGGGTCGGTACTTCCTCCTCTGTTTCAGGGGTAGGAAGTGGTGAGTCTTCCGGTAAGGGAACTTGTTCTGTCGACTGTTCTCCCGCAGTGATCGAGTCTTGGTCTGCCACTCCTCGATCAAGGAATTGCCAGAAGACCGCAATCATCATGAAAACAATGATCAGCCCAAAAATGAATTCTAGGTATTTACTCATACGCAAAATTATAAACCGGTCAGTCCGCTCAGTGACCTACCCATCTCACTCACGAGCGGCGGGATGATGAACAGCGCGAGCAAGATCGGAAGCACCACCATTCCGATAGTAACCCAGAAGGTCCAACGCAGGTAACGTTCCGTCTTTCTGACCGATTCATAGATCTGGTTGATCTTGATCTCTTGCTCGTCGAGCTGTTCTTGTAGTTTTGGGTCCATAGCAACAGTATATACCATCACTGCTGCTGAACACCTTTAAGCACCATTTTCTCATCGCGAGAAAGCTGTTTGATGGCATACTCGCGTTGCAAGGCTTCGCTGCGAGTCTTAAATGACTCGGTGTACACCAGGGTGACGGGGCGGCGGGGGGGCGGGGAACGCGCCCCCCCCCCTCGCGCCGGGGTGGGAAACCCCACCCCCATGTTCACAGTGATAACATTTTGAACCG
>CAZFSB010000048.1:0-2429 GCA_964521645.1 uncultured Candidatus Saccharibacteria bacterium
TAAGGTTACAGCTCCAAATATATACAACGCGTCGACTAGCGATCAACAATATCTTGGTGACTCAAGTGGAGTAGATCGGCCGATGACTCTTATACGAGGGACAAATGTCATACAGTTACGTGATGGTAATACTGATGTGTTAGCAACTGTTGATAGGACCGCTAATTGTGACGCAGCCTTAGTTTGGGACCCGGTATCGTCTACCTGTATCGTGCCACCGCCACCACCGACTATCGACCTAACCGTCGCTCCGCAGCTGATCCGTAGTGGTCAGACGGCCGAGGTGCAGTTCGACATCAACGTTCCGGCACCAATATACCCAATCAATTGTAACCTGTACGGGGTGCAACTTTCACCGATCTCGTTCACCTTTGACCCCGCAGTAGCCATGAGCAATTCTACGACCAGTAGTCGAACTACCCGCCCGCTCACTGCCGCTCAACAAGTAGGTATCACCTGTACCGACAGCTACGGCTGGGGCGTCAGCACCAGTACCGAAGCACGCATCAGCGTCTTGCCGACTATTCAGGAGAACTAGGAGGCACCGCCCATGATGAACCAAACGGCCGCCCGAAGGGCGGCCGTTTTGCTTGCCAAAATTGATAAAAAGGGTATACTCACCGCAGCTTTAAAGACCTATGTACGGGAAGTTTTCCGGACCAATGGGCACAAACCGCGCAATTTTGCGTGCGGACTTGTGTCCGCGCAGGCAAAATTGCGCGGTTTGTCGTATGGGTCAAAAGCTGTATTACAAGACTAGTCCATACAAGAATGAAATTCATTGTTGGAACCAAAACCGGCATGACACAGATCTTCGATAACGAAGGCGTGTGTCGCGCCGCTACGGTACTCAAGGTCTCTCCAGCGATCGTGTCGCAGGTGAAGACTGTTGAGAAGGATGGCTACGCGGCAGTTCAGCTCGCTTCTGGCGCGCAGAAAGAACACCGTGTCAGCAAAGCACAGAAGGGGCACTTCGGTAGCGCGCTCGCGCTCTCCCGTGAGTTCCGCCCTCGCGCTGGCGAAGAAGCAGTACTCGGCGGCCTCGAGAAGGGTGCGGCTGTCGATGTTTCCATCTTCACCCCTGGCGATGACATCACTGTCTCTGCTATTTCAAAGGGTAAGGGATTCCAGGGTGTGGTGAAGCGTCACGGTTTCCGCGGCGGTCAGCGCACGCACGGTCAGAAGCACTCTGAACGTGAACCAGGATCCATCGGTGCTACCGGTTTCATGCGTGTCATCAAGGGCACTCGCATGGCCGGTCGCATGGGTAGTGACACGGTGACCGTGAAAGGTCTCAAGGTCCTCCAAGTTAACGCCGCCGAGAATACCCTCGTGGTATCAGGCGCTGTCCCAGGTCGAAAAGGAACATTAGTAGAGGTCTACGGGGCCTAAGTAACAACAAACATATGGATGCAAAAGTATTCTCCCAAGAGGGAAAAGAAGCTGGTAAGGTAACCCTTCCAGAAGCTGTGTTCGGAGTTGCTTGGAACGCAGATCTCGTGCACGAAGTAGTGACCGGTATGCAGGCTAACGCCCGCGAAAGCACTGCGCACACCAAAGACCGCAGTGAGGTTCGTGGTGGTGGAAAGAAGCCATGGAAGCAGAAGGGAACCGGTCGCGCGCGACATGGTTCACGTCGCTCACCGATCTGGGTGGGTGGTGGAGTCGCTCATGGTCCACGCAACGAAAAAGATTACTCGGTCAAGATCAACAAGAAAGTACGCGCTAAGGCACTTGCCTGTGTGCTCTCAAAGAAGTTCGCTGACCAGGAGATCGTTTTCGTCGATTCACTGAAGCTCGCTGACCCAAAGACCAAGGATGCCAAGGCGATCGTTTCAGCGATTGCGAAAGGATCAGACAATGCAACGCTCGCTACTAAGCGCAAGAACGCCGCGGTCGTGGTTCTCTCTGGTCGCGATCTGGCTACCGAGAAAAGCTTCCGCAACTTCGGTAACATCGAAGTGGTACAGGCTAAGGACATCAACCCCGTTGATCTCCTCACTTATAAGTTCGTAGTGGTGGCTGACGCGCCAAGTTCAGTAGAGATACTGGAGAAGCGTGTCGCCCCAACTGCTAAGTCAAAGTAGTATGGCTCTCTTCGGAAAAAAGAAAGAAACCAAAGAAGAGAGTGCTGTTGAGAAGAAGGTAAGTACCGCGCCAAAGGCGCTTGGTACCGACCGCAACCTCGACGCCGTCATCATTGGCCCACGGATCACTGAGAAATCGGTGCGTCAGGGCGAGCAGAATGTCTACACGTTCAACGTGCAGCGTGATGCTACCAAGTACCAGGTCAGTGATGCGATCAAAGCACTCTACAAAGTGACGCCGGTGAAGGTGAACATCGTCAACAAAAAACCAGCGGAGCGTATGCAAGGCAGCCGCAACCGTACCAAGCACGTAAAGGGCATGAAGAAGGCCTACGTGTACCT
>CAZFSB010000048.1:2529-3787 GCA_964521645.1 uncultured Candidatus Saccharibacteria bacterium
CACTAGTTTCTAACCGCTAATTATGAAAGCATATAAACCAACCTCAGCTGGCCGTCGTGACGGCTCAGTCATTGAGTATAAAAAGAAGCTCACCAGTACGAGAAGTAATCCGCTCAAGGCACTCACCAAGGGCCGGAAGAGTACTGGCGGTCGCAACAGCGCCGGTCGCATCACCAACCACTACCGTGGTACGGGTAACAAGCGAACTTACCGCGAGATCGACTTCAAGTACAACAAGAAGGACGTGCCAGCGGTCGTCGAGACCATTGAGTACGATCCATTCCGCTCAGGATTCATCGCCCTCGTCTGCTACGCGGACGGCGAGCGTCGCTACATCCTTGCCCCACAAGACCTCGCGGCTGGTGATGAGATCATTGTCTCAGCTACCGCGAAGCCAAAGGTAGGCAACCGTTTGCCACTTCAGGCGATCCCCGTTGGTACCTTCGTGTACAACGTGGAGATCAACCCGGGAGCTGGTGCTCGTCTCGCTCGCTCAGCTGGTAACGCCGCTGAAGTAGTGGCGCAGGATGATACCCACACGACGCTCAAGATGCCGTCAACGGAGATCCGCAAGGTTCACAAGACCGCTTGGGCCTCAGTCGGTTCAGTATCGAACGAAGAGTACCGTCTCGTGAGTATCGGAAAGGCAGGACGCGCTCGTCACATGGGACTTCGTCCGAAGAACCGTGGTAGCGCAAGAAACGCCGTCGACCACCCACACGGAGGAGGTGAAGGACGTGCCCCACGAGGACATCGCCGCGCGCGAACCAAGCAGGGTCGTCCAACTGGAAAGGGTCAAAAGACTCGTTCACCAAAGAAGTATTCGAACAAGATGATCGTCGCTCGTCGCAAGCCAGGAAGGCTGATGGGGGGCAAACGATAAAGCAAGAAAAAATGCTGGCAACTGCCAGCATTTTTTCTTGCTTTAGTAAAAGCCCTGCGGCTTTTACGTATCGTTTGCCCAGGCGCAGACATGTTTTTTTCCTTTCCTAGAAATAAAAACAGTCGAGCCGTGGTCACGAACACTTAGTAGATTTTGCACGAAGTGCAGAAATATACCTAGTGATTCGTGACGAAAGCGATTGACCTGCGTCAGGCACGTACCGCTTTCCGAGGCTGAACGATGTATTTTGCTTATCTCCTAAAGCAAAATACAAGTGAGCCGGGGTCGCGGGTACTTAGCAGAATCAGAGCAAAGCGAATGATTATGCTTAGTAACCCGTGACGCAAGTGTTAAAAGAAAAAAGCGGCGAAATAT
>CAZFSB010000049.1:0-3568 GCA_964521645.1 uncultured Candidatus Saccharibacteria bacterium
GAACTCGGCGTTCTTGAACGCTTCATCAAAGACGCCTTCGCAGTCCTCCAGCCTGGCGGTCGCTTCGGCATCATCACCTTTCACAGCATTGAGGACCGAGTGGTCAAACACTCCTTCCGAGAGTTCAAAGACTCGGGAGTAGCCACCCTCACTCCGAAGAAACCAATTGTTCCAAGCAGGGAGGAACTCAAAGAAAACCCGCGCGCCCGCAGCGCCAAATTGCGAGTTATTACCAAATCAACGTAGAGCTTACAAAGTACAAAATTATGGTGGGAAAAAGTCGCGAAACAACTTCATATGCAACAGCAACCCTGGTGGGCTTTGTTCTCCTAGTGGTGGGAATCGTTGCTTACTTGTATTTTCTGAACATGTCCGTGGTGCAGGTGGTCATGCGCACTGAGGCCGTCCAAACCCAGCGCGACACGACCGCTAAGATTGCCATGTTAGAGGCTCGCTATATGGAGTCACAGCATGCAATAGCGAACCGCATCGCTACCCTCGAAGGGTATGATCGAGACGTTCAGAAGATCTTCGTGTCCCGAGAGGATGCAAAATTGGTATTGAATTCAAACTAAGGTCTATGAAGCGACAACAGCTAGCTTTCCGTGTTCGCATCTTGTCGCTGGCGATCGTGGTGGTCGGCCTGCTGCTGATCGGTCGTCTGTATCATATTCAGATCATGAATGCTGACACGTATATTGCTAAGGCAGAAAGTCAGTATGTGCACACCAAGAATGATCTCTACACCCGCGGTTCAATATATTTCACTACCCGAGACGGTGCAAAACTATCGGCTGCTGCTATTCAATCGGGGTATCTTTTAGCTGCGAATCCTCAGCACCTGACAACATCCGCTGAGGAGTTTTGCCGATCGGTCTCAACTTACATCGTGATCGACGAGTCGACGTGCGCAAATCGAGTCTCCACACCCGGTCGTACCTACGTTGAACTCGCTGAGCGGCTTAGTGGAGACGAGGCGGCTGCGCTTGATGCACTGCATATTTCCGGAGCGCAGTTATACAAAAATCAGTGGCGATACTACCCAGGTGATTCGCTGGCAGCCCGTTCGATCGGCTTTGTCGGTTACGCTGACGACGGTACAGAGCTAAGGGGGAAATACGGTCTGGAACGGCAGTATGATAACGTCCTGTATCAGAAACGACAGGTCTTGTCAGTCAATTTCTTCGCGGAACTTTTTAGCAACTTAGGAGAGCTTATCTATCGGAAAGAGGATAGTCCAGTTGGGGACATCGTGACCACTCTCGAACCCTCAGTCTCACGAGTTCTCGACACGGTCTTACAAGAGACAAACGATCGCTATGACAGTAAGCTGACGGGGGCTATCATCATGGACCCAAAGACCGGAGAGATCATTGCTATGAATGTCTCGCCCAGCTTTGATCTCAATGACCGTGCCGATGCGACTATAGACCAATTCAAGAACCCGCTGGTTGAGGACTTATATGAGTTCGGTTCTACCATTAAGGCTCTCACCGTGGCAGCTGGACTTGATGCCGAAGTCATCACTCCTCAGTCTACTTACTACGACGCAGGTTCTCTCGAGCTAGATGGTTTTACTATCAAAAACTTTGACGGTCGCGGTCGAGGGACGGTGCCGATGCAGGAGGTGCTGAATCAATCGCTCAACACGGGAGTTTCGCATATCGTAAAGTTGATGGGGAAAGAACGTTTCCGCAACTACTTTCTCAGTTACCAACTCGGGAGCGAAACTGGTATCGACCTTCCGAGCGAGACGCACGGCCTTACCGACAACCTCAATTCTCCTCGCGACGTTGAGTACGCGACCGCTTCCTTTGGGCAAGGAATAGCAATGACTCCAGTTGCCACCATCCGTGCTTTGGCCACGCTCGCCAACGGAGGAAAGTTGGTGACACCACACCTCGTCAAAAGGATCGAATATACTGACGGAACGACAAAGGAGATCCGATATCCAGAAGGTGAGTCGGTACTGAGCGCAGACACGAGCGAAGAAGTATCAGGAATGCTCGCACGAGTAGTCGATGAAGCCTTGCAAGGTGGGAAAGTTGCCCTCCCTAATCACACCATTGGAGCGAAAACTGGTACTGCGCAGATCCCTGATCCAACCGGCGGAGGGTACTATGAGGACAAATTCCTCCACTCATTTTTCGGCTATTTTCCAGCTTTTGAGCCTAAATTCATCATTTTCATGTATACTGTAGAACCACAGGGGGTTAAGTACGCGTCCGAAACGCTCACTGACCCATTCATGGAGATCACAAAGTTTTTGATAAATTATTACTCAATTCCACCTGATCGCTAGCATATGAAGGAATTATTTAGATCGATCGTCGTCAGTTTACTCGTCGCAGAGGCGTCACTGCTTCTGAAGCGGCACAAGCCCAAGATCGTTGCGGTGACCGGTAGCGTCGGCAAGACCACCACCAAGGACGCTATCTTTGCCGCGATCAAGAACAACGTTTACGCGCGAAAGAGTGAAAAAAGTTTTAATTCCGATATCGGCGTGCCGCTAACGGTACTTGGTTTACCTAATGCTTGGAATAATCCATTTCTCTGGCTTCGTAACTTGATCGAAGGTTTCTTGATCGCTGTTTTTTCGCGCACCTACCCAGAGGTGCTCATCCTCGAAACTGGGATAGACCGCCCTGGTGACATGGACCGACTAACTCGTTGGATCAAACCAGATATCGTCGTACTGACCAAGCTACCAGCGGTCCCTGTGCACGTTGAGTTCTTCTCATCTCCAGAGGCAGTTGTTGAGGAAAAGATGAAGCTGGTCAGTGCACTCAAGCCCGATGGAGTACTGGTGTACAACCATGATGACACGATCATTGAGGCCCAGCTGCCAGCGGTACTGCAGCGCAAAGTCGGTTTTGGTCGCTACTCTGAGACAGATTTCACCGCCCGAGCTGACCGCACCGTCTACCGTGACGACCAACCGATCGGTATGAGTTTCACCCTCTGTCGCTACGGTAATGACTACGAGGTCATCATTCAAGACACGATCGGTGCGCAGCAAGTCTATTCTTGTAGCGCGGCGATCGCGGTTGCCGATGAGCTCAGTGTCCCGATCGAGGCAGCAATCGCCGCGCTCAACACCCTCCGAGTACCGGGCGGTCGCATGCGATTGATTCCCGGCATAAAGTCGACGCTCATCATTGACGACACTTACAATTCCTCGCCAGTAGCAGCCGAGCAGGCATTGACCAATTTGCAGGAACTGGCCTACGCGAAGCGAAAGATCGCCGTGCTTGGCGACATGCTCGAACTTGGTAAGTACTCCACCGAGGAACACCGAAAGATCGGCACACTCGTCCCTGGGGTAGCGCAGATACTATTCACGGTTGGTGTTCGGGCGCGGTCAATCGCGGAGGGTGCACTGGCAGCCGGTATGAGCGAGAAGCATATTTTTCAATACGATGATGCGCTCCGAGCCGGTCGCGAACTGCAAACGATCCTCAATCCTGGAGACGTGGTGTTGGTAAAGGCCTCGCAGGGAATGCGCGCCGAGCGCATTGTAGAAGAGGTTATGGCAGATCCAGACCAAGCTTCAGAATTCTTAGTACGA
>CAZFSB010000050.1:0-3392 GCA_964521645.1 uncultured Candidatus Saccharibacteria bacterium
CAAAATTCGCTAATTTCGGATCGTAGCACAGGCTGGGGCCTTGTTGTTTTTGCGGGGGGGGTCGCGGGCGCCAAACGCGACGCGTTTGCCGCCCGTTCGTTGTCTCGACACCTGTTCTGTGGTATATCGGGGTCAGTAGTTTTGTTCATTTCAGTGAATCCTTAGAAAGGAGAGACCAATGTCTAGACAAGAACAGTTTGATCTTGGCCCAGCACCAAGCGGTCGCCGTGGTCCGTATGGACTGCATGAAGCTCATGTTCGCAAGATCATGGATGTGCTACGTAAAAAGGGTGCCATCTACCTTGGCCCGGCTTATGGCTCCCAGCCGTTTACCTTTGCCACCAAAGCTTTTCCTGAGGTGTGCTACCACTCCAATGGAAGAGGGGACGTGCGAGGTCATACCAACGCTTGCTCACATAATAAGTACCCGCTCATCACGGGTGAGCAACTTGATCAACGTATCAGCAAACAACCGGGGGAGCTGACAGTTTGCCCGTTTCACTCGCTCGCGTTTGATCTGGGGACAGGTAATTGCGTTGGTTACTCAGCCGCGACGTTGCCGAAGGGGATCGCGCCCACTGAGCTCAGCCTGAAGCCGGAGAATATCACGGTTTGCAACGGCTTCGTCTTTCGTCTGGGTGATGATGATCCAGAAGGAGTGGAGTTCGCGCTTCGTGAGGCTTTTGCTTCTGTGGATGAGGTCTTCCCAGGACTTTTTTCCATCGACGCGGGTAATCCCAGCATCAGTGGCTACGAGTTCAGGGCGATATCGGAACCACAGCACGCTGATGTGTTGACTGGCTTGATCAACTATCTCGATATCTTTCACATCGCGTCCATTCATCCTCAGTCGCTCGGGCAAGTGTGTACGATCGAGGGGTATCAGTCTCTCTGCAATGAGCATGTCATCGTGCAGTGGTTGCCACTCAAGAATCGTCTCGATCCTGATCGGTCACGATATGGCATGGAGTTCTGGTCCGCATTAGGTGAAAGTAGCTTTCTCACCTCTCCGGTGACCAATGAGTTGCTCGGTGCGGTGTGGGTCACCTTTCGCCAGTCTGGTCTTATGCTCGAGTGGTATCCGGGGGTGATCGTGGTGAGTCAGTGTTTCCCCGGGTGGAGTGATGACGCTAGCCATGAGAATGATCCGCGCCGTTCGACGTTCCACCATCACTTCTTCTATGAGGATATGGCTGACGAAGCTTTCATCAGAGCGCACCAGGATCTTTTCAAAGTGACGGGTGACGAAGATGAAAAGTTCTGCCGCGGTACCTCCGCTGCGATCTTTCGCGAGATCGAGCGCGGGAAGGGTGATACGCACTTCGGCTTCGCGTGTTCTCAGTACGAGAATTACGCTACGCAGTTCTACGTTGATGTGGCGCGGTTGCTGCAGAGTGGGTAGGGGTGATCTTTGTTTCTTGGGCCGGCGCGCTTGCGCGCCGGCCTTTTCTTTTGACTGCCACTGCACCTAGAGTGTAGTATTCAGCCCTAAAAAGGAGTAGAATTGCCCATAACTATGACCTTGCTGAAACTTCTGGTAGCGCGCGAGCACTGGGTTGAACTATCGGCTATTTTCACTGTCGGCCTCGCAGCACTGCTGTTTTCAGTCGATCTGCTCCCGCTCCCGTTGCTCGTTTTGGCCACGCTCCTCGGTCTGTCGATCATCACCAAAGAGGCGGTTGAGGAACTGCTTAAAAAGAAGATCGGCACCGAATTGTTCATTGCGGTTGCGGTCATCATCGCGCTGGTGGGAGGGGAGTACCTGGCTGGAGCTATCGTCCTCATGATCATTTTGATCGCTGAGTACATTGCCAGTGTCTCAGGTGAGCGAGCGCGCTCTTCCATCCGTGAGCTGATCGGCACTGTGCCCAAAACTGCCACGGTGAAGCGTGGTGACAAGCATGAAGTGGTCGACCTCGCGCTCATAAAGATCGGTGATGTGGTACTGGTCCGAGCCGGAGAAAAGATACCCGTTGACGGGCAGGTGCTGAGCGGTGACGGCGCGGTCGATCAATCACCGATCACTGGTGAGAGTATGCCGCAGGAGAAGTTGGTGGGGGACGAGGTGTATGCCGGAACCATCCTCGAAACTGGCGCGCTTGATATTGAAGTGACCAAACTCACCGAGGACACGGTCTTTGCGCGTATCATTACGCTGGTCGAGGAAGCAGAAAGTCGCGAACCGGTCATCCAAAAATTTACCGATAGAATAGCGACCTGGTTGATTCCGCTCGTTTTTATTTTTGTCCTTGTCGTCTATCTGTACACGAAAGACGTCAAACTCATCATTGCGCTCCTCATCTTTATGTCGCCAGCTGAGCTTGGGCTCGCGACACCGCTCGTGACCATTTCGGCTATCGCGCGCGCTGCCCGCGAGGGTATCTTGGTAAAAGGGGGTCTCTACCTCGAGGCATTAGCACGGGCAGACACTTTCGTATTTGATAAGACCGGTACGCTGACGCTTGGTACATTAGAGGTTGATGAGGTGAGTGTCGATGCTCCAGACATATCCGATACGGAGCTGATCACTTTTGCTGCCGCTGCCGACCGCCGCTCAGGGCACCCCCTCGCGCGCGCCATTGTTGCTTATGCTGATGCGCGGGGTATTCCTCATGTTGAACCAGACTCCTTTGCGGTCATCAAGGGTAGAGGAGTTCAGGCAAATGTTTCCGGCAAGACCATTCTCGTCGGCAACTACGCACTGTTTGCAGAGAATCACATCGAAGTACCTGATGGTGGACATAATGACGAAGTCGACACCGTCGTCTACGTTTCGGTAGACGGTACGGTAAAGGGTCATTTTCATATTACGAGTACGGTGCGCCCCGGCGCGCGAGCAGCCATCGAGTCGCTGCGCGCGAGTGGGGTAAAGCGGATACTGATGCTCACCGGTGACCATGCTGACGCGGCGAAAAAGATCGCCAACGAACTTTCGATCACTGAAATACAAGCCGACCTGCTTCCGCAAGACAAGATCCGCATTGTGGATGAGTTGCAGCGTGATGGGCATTTGGTCGCGATGGTAGGTGATGGCGTCAACGATGCTCCGGCCTTGGCGGCGGCGAGCGTGGGGGTCGCGATGGGCGCGATCGGGACCGGGTCAGCCATGGAGGCGGCCGACATTGTGCTGGTGAATGATGACCTCAGCAAGCTAGCCCACGCTCGCGCCATCAGTCGCCGCGCGTATCGTACCATCAAAGAAAATATCTTTGTCGGCGTCGGCGTCGTGCATGTGGTCGGTATCATTCTGGTACTCACTCGGGTCATTGGCCCGGTTGAAGCCGCACTCATCCACCTGGTCCCAGACACCCTGGTCTTCCTCAATTCGGTGAAATTACTCAAGGTGAAGATCTAAGTCACGTTTTGCCTTCTGCACCGCCAGCGCTAGTTGT
>CAZFSB010000051.1:0-3036 GCA_964521645.1 uncultured Candidatus Saccharibacteria bacterium
TGCCCGCGCCACGCGCTGGGCCGAGTTCGCGGCCGAGGTCGGCAGCTGGCGGCCGACCTCGACCTCCGGCGGTGGCGGACGCGGTGGCTCGGGCGGGCTGACCGTCGCCATCCTGCGCGGTTTCGAGAAGGACAACCGGGCGCTGGCCGGTCTCGCCGACCGGCTCGGCGCGCGCAGCTCGCCGCGCTCGAGCGGGGCGAGCGAGAGCCCGCTGTCGCCGGCGCTCGAGAAGGCCGTCGCTGAGACCGCCCCGACCGCGTGCCGGCTCGCCGCCCTCCAGCAAAACTTCCTTGCCGAACTCCGTCTGCACGTTCCCACCCTGATCCTCAACGGCCACCCCACTAAGCGCCTCGCCAACAATATCCATATCTGCATCCCCGATGTCGAAGGTGAGTCGATGCTCCTCATGCTCGACGAGGCCGGTATCTGTGCCGCCACTGGCTCGGCCTGTAACGCGGCTGACCTGGCTCCCTCACATGTCCTCACTGCCATCGGTCGAAACGACGACATCATCCACGGCAGCTTGCGCTTTACCTTAGGGAAAAGCACCACCGCTGAGGAGCTTACCTACACAGCAAAGGCACTCGGTGAGATAGTTACCAAATTGCGCGCCATCTCGGCCAGTCCGATCATTGCTTCAGCTACGTATGACAAACATTCCTGATATCAAAACTTGCAACGGCGACCCGTCGTGGATATACAGCGACACGGTGAAGGACCATTTCTTTCACCCGCGTAACCTGCTGCTCGATGAGGCTACTTACCAGTCGGACGGCGTGGGTATCGTGGGCAGCCCAGCTTGCGGCGACATGATGGTGGTGTGGATACAAGTAGACAAGGAACAGCAGCGCATCAAGGATTGCAAATGGCGCACCTTTGGCTGCGCGTCAGCAATCGCTTCTACTTCTATGATGTCGGTCATGGCAACCGAGGACGGTGGTATGCTGCTCAAGCACGCCAAGCGAATCACTCCGGAAGCCATCCTGGAGCGACTCGGTGGCCTCCCTCCCCAAAAGTATCACTGCTCGGTACTTGGACACCTAGCACTGCGCGAAGCGATCGAAGACTACGAAAATAAGAAACCTGAACATGGAAAAACAGACTGAGTACACCTGGCAGATCGCTGACACGCGAGAAGAAACACCACTAGTGAGAAGCCTTTTTCTTGAAGCAACCGGTGAGCGCCCGAACTTTATCGCCGGTCAATACCTCACCATCAAACTCCCTAACCTTGGCCCCGCCGAAGGCAAGGCGTACAGCATTTCAAGTGCTCCGCACGAAGCACTGGTTCGCATCACTATCAAAAAAATGGGCACGTTCTCGACTGCTCTACTCGCCCTTCAAAAAAGCGACACCCTCACCACTTCGGCTCCGTACGGTTTCTTCTACCCTGAACCAAACGACGCTACCCCGCTCATTTTCATTGTCGGTGGGATCGGTATCACTCCTGTCATTAGTATCATTAAGGAGCTCACGCATAAAAATGACGCGCGCCCGCTTCATCTTTTCTACTCAAATCAAACCGAAAGAGAGACTGTTTTTAAAAACGAACTCGATAAGCTCACTACACATAATTTACAGCTTTCCGTTCATCACTTCATCACGCGCGAAACGCTTGTGACTGACGGGCACATCGCTGGCCGCCTGACACCCGAGCACATACACAAGCTCGCTCCCGAAGCCGCGACGGCCGACTACTTTCTCTGCGGTTCCATGGACTTCACCAAGTCACTCTGGAAGACCCTGCGCGACAGCGGCGTGAAGCAACAACAAATATATACTGAGGGGTTCTTTTAAAACGGCCGCGCCCCTTCGGGTGCGCGGCCGTTTTTTATTCATAAATCTTCCCTCACCTCCGACAGTTGGTCGACACGGGGAATTATTTCTTCGCCTTTTTGGTGCCCATGTTCTTCACGGCACCTTCCATTCGGGTGGCCACGCGATGTGGCGCTTGTGCCTGACCAACATGTCGGTTCGGATGCGTCGCTTGTGAACCTCTAATGTTGTGTGTCATACCTGTTCATTGTACTCCTCTCATTTCTCGTTGTCACCCTGCGGCACACTGTGGCCGTTTGTCCCTACCCCAAACCAACATCAAGCGTCATCATAACGGTAAAACCAGCCAAGGCTCCCATGGTAGCAAAATCTGCCAAGCCACCGCGCTGTGCTTCTGGAATGAGCTCTTCAACGACCACAAACATCATCGCGCCAGCAGCAAAACTGAGCGCATAGGGCAAGATCGGTGCTGCCACCAAGACCACCGCTGCTCCAAGGACCGCCGCAAATGGTTCCACCATACCCGATAGCTGTCCGTACCAAAAACTTTTCTTTCTACTCATCCCCTCTCGCCTGAGTGGTACCGACACGGCCGCGCCTTCGGGAAAATTCTGAATACCGATACCGACCGCGAGCGCGATCGCACCAGCCAAGCTCGCGCTCTCCAGTCCGGCATACGCCGCACCAAACGCAACACCGACTGCCAATCCCTCGGGAATATTGTGCAGCGTAATGGCTGAGATCAACAGGATACTGCGATGCCAGGAGGTCTTTGGTCCTTCCCGTTCATTCATCGGAAAGCCCATGTGAAGATGTGGGATCACCTTGTCCATGACGTAGAGCACGATCGCACCCAACATGAAACCGATCGCTGGCGGTAGCCAGACCGGCAGCGGCCCATTCTCAGACATCTCGATCGCGGGAGAAAGCAGTGACCAAAAGCTCGCCGCGATCATCACCCCCGCCGCGAAACCGAGCATGCCATTTAAGATCTTTCGATTGATCTCCTTAAAAAAGAAGACCATCGCGGCGCCAAGCGCAGTCACACCCCAGGTAAAGAGGCCAGCTAAAAGCGCTTGTGTTATCGGACCAAGTGAAACAAACCATTCCATGAATTATCTGATTATTATGCTAACTAAACGTTTGGTCCAAGGAGTTTCAAAAGAGACCAAAAGGAGTTCTTCTATCTACCCTTCCAGTAAAGCACACCGAGGCGGAAAAAAGTAGCGATGGCGGTGCAGAAGGTAAATCGTGACCTAT
>CAZFSB010000052.1:0-3006 GCA_964521645.1 uncultured Candidatus Saccharibacteria bacterium
GCTTTTTTTATATTATGAAAACCGGCCGGGCGCTTCGCGCCCGGCCGGTTTATTTTCTTCTCCTCCTTACAACCTACGCAGCAGCTTGGAGAGGGAGCCCGACGTGACGCAAAAGCGCTTCTGCTTCTGCCTTGGTCTTGGCGCTTGTCACGATAGTGACTGACATGCCAAACACGTCGCGAATATCTTCATCAGCGGTTTCTGGGAAGATAGTGTGCTCCTTGATACCAAGGGTGTAGTTCCCCATCTCATCGATCGATGAGGTCTTGAGACCGCGGAAGTCGCGTGTCTGTGGGAGAGCGATGTGGATCAACTTGTTAAGAAAGTCCATCTTGCGCTGTCCACGCAGGGTCACCTGGTAGCCAATGATCTCACCTTCACGCAATTTGAATGAAGCGATCGACTGTTTGGCTGGTCGTGCTGACGCCTTCTGGCCGGTGATCTGCGCGAGACGATCCTGAATGAGCGCAAGCTTTGCCTTGTCATCGACGCGGCCAGTTCCCACTGAGACCACCACTTTTTCGATGGTTGGTGCCTGGTTTACGTTGGTGTATCCGAACTGACCCTTGAGGGCGTCGAATGTGGTCTTTAATTGAGTCTGTACTGTTTCCATACCCATTTTGGGAGCATCCTGTTGGTAAACTTCTTTGTCGTTACGTGGTTTTGTTCAGTCGTCGTAGATTAAACTACGCCTTCCTCACAAAACCACTATACTCCTCGAATTTTACTCAACAGTCTCGCTCCAAAATTATTATCTTGATTAAATTTTCTTACCTGTTGCCTTCGAAACACGCACCTTCTTGCGCTTCTCGCCTTCTCCTTCAAAGGTGTATCCGACGCGAACGGTCTTCTCATCTTCCATAAGTGCTACGTTCGAGACATGGATCGGCATACTCTTCTCGATGATCTGTCCCTGTGAACGGGTGCGCTTATTCTTCTGGTGTCGCTTTACTTCGTTGACACCCTCGATAACCACCTGGTCGGTGTCACGCAACGTAAGCAGAATGGTTCCGGTCTTACCCTTGTCCTTCCCCGCGATCACTTTGACAGTATCTCCTTTACGAATTTTCATAGTAATTCTTACTTATTCTTGGTTTCTAAAAGTTTCAAAATGAGATGCAATGCGAGGCGCGAGCGGTAAAATTTTCGAGTCGTACTTTTTGTACGGTGAGAAAATTTTTCCGCGCTGCAACGATGCAGTGCGCTCGTTTTGTAAGTTTTAGACTACCTCTGGGGCGAGGCTGACAATCTTCTGATAACCGGCTTCACTGAGCTCACGAGGGATCGGACCGAAGACACGGTTGGCCTTTGGTTCCTTCTTCACCTTGTCGACAAGCACGACGGCATTGTCATCAAAGCTCACGTACGAACCATCCTTACGACGGAACGGCTTGCGCTGACGAACGATCACGCCGTAGACCACGTCCTTCTTCTTCACGGCCTTGCGGGGCTCAGCGGTCTGGATCGAAAGCACGACCATCTCACCAAGCTCAGCGTAACGCTTCTTTGAACCACCGAGTACTTTGAAGACTCGGCCGATCTTACCACCGGAGTTGTCGGTGATCTTCACGATTGATTGAGGCTGGATCATACTACTTTGTCGTTACGAGCTCGAAGCACTTGCGCTTTGAGATCGGGCGGGTTTCTTTAATGTCGACCACATCGCCTACTTTGGCGGTGTTTCCTTTATCGTGCACCAAGAATTTCTTCGTGCGACGCATGAACTTCTTGTACTTTGGATGCTGAACGTATCGCTCTACCGCGACGGTGCAGGTGTCGATCATTTTTGAAGCGACCACTGTTCCGCGAAGTACGCGACCGTTACTGGTTTTTTGTTCGGTACTCATACGCTATTTGGTTTGGGTGTTACGACGGCGCGCGGAAAGTTCAGTGAGGGCGCGGGCGATCTCAGTTTTAGCGCCGCGGATGATGCTCGCCTTGCGGCTGAACTTATCCTTGAAACGCTCTTCGCGAACGGTCTTGCGGCCTTCCTCTACCAGGCTGGCGAGTTCAGCTTCTGACTTTTTGCGGATGTCTTCCATCTTTGTCATAGACATTTCACTGATTAGACACGTGTGTCCTCACGACGCACGAATTTACCTTGTAATGGGAGCTTCGCGCAGGCCTTACGGAAGGCCTCACGAGCAATATCTTCTGGGACGCCATCAACCTCAAACAGAATGCGTCCTGGCTTTACTTCAAATACGAAGTGATCTGGGTCTCCTTTACCTTTACCCATCGGTACTTCAGCCGCTTTTTGGGTGATCGGACGGTCGGGGAAGATACGGATCCACGCCTTGCCGGTCTTTCCCATCGTGCGGGAAATAACGCGACGTGCGGCTTCGATCTGGTTGGACTTTACGCGTGAACCAGTGGTGGCCTTGAGGCCATACTCACCGTAGGACACGGTGATACCGCGGGTGTCAGGTCGCTGCCGTCGCTCTTCGCTGATGCGATTGGTCTGCCACTTGCGGTGTTTTACTTTTTTAGGAAATAACATACGCGTCTAATTATCGGTTACGAGTTGGGCGGGCTTCCTGTTCCTGCTGACCAGCCTTACGATCAGCAAACACTTCACCACGGTAGATCCACACCTTGATACCGATCACGCCGTACGGAAGATTAGCTTCTACACGGGCAAAGTCGATATCGGCACGGAGGGTCTGGAGTGGAATACGACCTTTCTTGAGCTCTTCGATACGAGCCATGTCAGCACCACCGAGGCGGCCTGAGAGCTTGATACGAACTCCTTGCACGTCGCGGTTGGCCATGACCTTTTCAACGGTCTGCTTCATGACGCGGCGGAAGGTGAGACGCTTCTCGAGTCCTTCAGCGATCATCTGACCGACGATGCGGGCTGATGATTCTGGTGAGCGGATCTCCTCGACGTCGATCTTGATCTCTGGCTTGTCGGTCGCCTTCTGCTGGCGGAGGAAGAGGTCGATCTCCTTCTTGAGCTTAGTGATACCGTCGACGCTGCGACCAATGATGAGACCAGGGCGGGCA
>CAZFSB010000053.1:0-2786 GCA_964521645.1 uncultured Candidatus Saccharibacteria bacterium
CTCTGAGGAATTATCTAGAGCGTAATCGAGATGATGCTGTCGCTTTGCAAGCACTTGAGGAACTAGGTGAAAACCCCCTGGGGTCCTCGTTAGTGATAGAGGCTAATGACATCTCATTATATGAAAATATAAATACTTTTCTGGAGGAACAGCAGAACCAGTTTGGGACAAAGGCAGTAATTGATAACATCAACTATGAACGAAATAAGCCGGCAATTGATACCGTAGTCGCAACCTTAGATGCGGTCAATAAATTAAGTCTAATTGTAATTTCTGTCCTACTTGGTGCTGCCGCTCTTATTACCTTCAATACAATTAGTTTAGCTATTTATACGTCGCGTGAAGAGATTACCATTATGCGCTTGGTAGGAGCTGGTAACATGTTTATTCGCGGGCCGTTCATGTTGCAGGGTTTCTTATATGGTCTTGTCTCGGGGGTACTTGCTTTACTTCTTTTCTACCCGCTGCTCGTATGGATCGGTCCCCGTACTGAGAGTTTCTTTGAGATCAACCTTTTCGATTACTACATGATGCACTTCGGTGAGATCTTTGGGGTCCTTGTTGGCATTGGTATCGTGCTCGGCTTAGTCTCTAGTATTCTAGCGGTCGCGCGATACTTACGAACTTAACTCCCTCCGCTTCTTCCTATGAAAAAAACAGCAACTAAAACGACTGCAGCACAGCCGGCGACGAAGTACATATTTGTGGTCGGTGGTGTGATGAGTGGGGTAGGGAAAGGGATCACTTCTTCTTCGATGGCGTGCGTACTGCAAGCCCGTGGCCTTACCGTCACCGCCATGAAGATCGACCCGTACATCAATGTCGACGCAGGGACCATGAACCCGACCGAACATGGTGAAGTGTTTGTGCTCAAAGATGGTCTCGAGACCGACCAGGACATGGGGAACTACGAGCGTTTTCTTAATGTCGATATGCCGAGCATCAACTACATGACCACGGGGAGTGTCTATCGATCGGTGATCGAGAAAGAGAGAAACTTGGAGTACGGCGGCCGCAACGTGGAGGTGGTGCCAGATATTCCGCTTGAGGTCATTCGGCGTATCAAACAAGCTGCCCACGTTGCGGCCGCCGATGTCGTCCTCATCGAAGTCGGTGGTACGGTCGGTGAGTACCAGAACGTCCTTTTCCTCGAGGCGATCCGTATGATGAAGACAAATGAGCCAGAAAACGTCGCGGTCGTGATGGTGAGCTATCTGCCGGTCCCAGGCTCGATCGGGGAAATGAAGACCAAGCCAACGCAGACCGCGGTGCGGATGCTCAATAGCGCTGGCGTTTTTGCCGACATGATCATTTGCCGCAGTCCGCAGAAGGTCGACCAGAAGCGTAAGGAAAAGATCGCGACCTTTTGCAATGTGCGCGCGGAGAATGTCATTTCCTCGCCTGACCTCTCAAGTATTTACGATATCCCCCTTAACTACGAAGAAGATGATCTTTCGCTCCGTCTTCTCAATATTCTTGGATTGAAGGCAAAAAAACCGACCGACCTCAAGGCTTGGAAGCAGTTTGTGAAGCGCTCTAAAGATGGTGCCGATACGGTAAAGATCGCGGTGGTCGGAAAGTACTTCAACTCAGGCGACTTCGTCCTTTCTGATGTATACATTTCTGTCCTTGAAGCTATCAAGTTCTCGGCCTACAAACTCAACCTCAAACCAGAAATAACCTACTTAAGCTCACAAGATTTCACCGATAAAAAACAGCTTAAGAAGCTTACTGCGTTCGATGGTATATTGGTGCCCGGCGGCTTTGGTACGACCGGTATCGAGGGCAAGCTCAACGTCATTGAGTACGCGCGTAAACAGGGGATCCCGTATTTCGGTATCTGCTACGGCATGCAGCTGATGGTGCTGGAGTTTGCCAAGCACGTGCTGCGCCTTAAGAACGCGAGCACCGAAGAGATCGATCCTACTGCTAGTCACTTGGTCATCGGTGTGATGCCGGAGCAGCGCGAGAAGATCGCCAAGAAGGAAATGGGTGGCTCGATGCGTCTCGGGCAGTATACCGCAAAACTCAAGCCTGGTTCGGTCGCTGCCAAAGCCTACAAAGCAACTGAAATACTCGAACGACACCGTCATCGTTACGAAGTGAACCCAGACTATATTGAACGTCTCGAAGCGGCTGGCCTTCTTTTTTCGGGCACTTCACCCGACGGTACGCTGATGGAGATCGCCGAGCTGCCAGTAGAAGAACATCCGTTCTTTGTGGGGGTGCAATTTCATCCCGAACTACAAGCGCGACCACTCGCGCCACACCCGCTCTTCACGGCCTTCGTGAAAGCATCTTATGAATCTAAATAAAATCATATGAGCTGGGCCGCCTACGCACTTTTATCAGCTTTCTTCGCTTCACTGGTGGCTATCTTTGGTAAGATCGGCATACAGAATGTTGATAGTAATTTAGCGGTGGCCATACGTACGATCATCATCGTGTTCTTCGCGTGGGGAGTGGTGCTTCTGCAAGGTAATGCGAGTGACATGTTCAAGATCTCCGCGTACTCGATGACCTTCATTGTGCTTTCCGCCTTGGCGACTGGCCTTTCATGGATGTTCTATTTCAAGGCATTGCAGCTTGGGGAAGTAGCGCGTGTCGCTCCGATCGATAAGCTTAGTATCGCGCTTACCATCATTCTCGCGTTCATCTTCCTTGGTGAGAAACCAACGGTGGGGAATGTGCTGGGTGGTACGCTGGTGACGCTCGGGGTGCTTTCGACTATTTATATAAAGTAGGGGTGGTTGCGACTTCAAACCACTCATAAAGTATGCTAGTCT
>CAZFSB010000054.1:0-1117 GCA_964521645.1 uncultured Candidatus Saccharibacteria bacterium
GGTAACTCTCAAAGAACTCATGATCGCCTCTGTAGAACACGACGGTGTTTCTATCATGCCAGAGCGATTCGAGCGTGTGTACTACAACTGGATCACTAATCTCAACGACTGGTGTATCTCGCGTCAGATCTGGTACGGACACCGTATTCCAGCCTGGTATAAAGGTGGCGAGTTGAAGGTACAAATAGAATCCCCAGGTGAAGGCTGGGAACAGGAATCTGATACCCTCGACACCTGGTTCTCTTCTGGCCTCTGGACCATGTCCACCCTTGGTTGGCCAAATGAAACCGCCGACTTCAAGACCTATCACCCCACCACTGTACTCGAGACTGCGTATGACATCCTTTTCTTCTGGGTCGCTCGCATGATCCTTATGACCACCTACTTCACTGGCCAAGTACCCTTCAAGTACGTCTACATTCACGGACTTATCCGGGACGAAAAAGGTCGCAAGATGAGTAAATCACTCGACAATACCATCAACCCGCTCGACATGATCACCAAATACGGCACCGACGCCACTCGCCTCTCACTCATCGTCGGAGCAGCGCCAGGTAATGACATGCCACTGGGCGAAGATAAAGTGCGAGCGTACAAAAAATTTGCAAATAAGATCTGGAACATCAGTCGTTTCGTGCTTTCGAATATCGCTGATGCTGATTGGACCAAAGAACCAACACTCAGCGCTCGCGATGAAGAAATTCTGACTGAATTAAGAGCTACCATTGCTGACGTGACAAATGATATTGAAAAATTCAGTCTCTACCTCGCAGCAGAAAAGGCCTACCACTACGTGTGGCACGACTTGGCCGACAAAGTCCTTGAGGAATCAAAACCGATCCTCGCTGGCGATGATGCTGAAGCAAAATTCGCGCGTCAGTACGTACTCAAAGAGTGCTTGGTTGCTTCACTAAAGATGCTGCACCCATTCATGCCGTTCGTGACCGAGACCATTTGGCAGCACGCACCTGACGCTATCAAGGACCACCAAATACTCATGGTCACCAAGTGGCCAAGCGGAGGAGAGCGGTAATCCCCTTTATATGTGCCGCGCCCCCAGCGGGGGCGCCGGCAATTTATAAAAAATAGCAAAAAAAATGTAAAGACGAAAATTTAC
>CAZFSB010000054.1:1127-2444 GCA_964521645.1 uncultured Candidatus Saccharibacteria bacterium
CAAAATCCTTTTGTACACCACGGGCCAATGCTGTGTAGCGCGTTAACCCCTTTTATATGGCCCCCGCCCCCTTCGGGGGCGCGGCACTTTGCTACAATGTAGCAAACACATGGAATCGACGTACTTTGCCATCGCTTTTTTAGCTGGTCTTATTCCCGCTCTTTTTTGGGTGTGGTTTTGGCTCCGCGAAGATTGTCGAAAGCCAGAACCGTACTTTCTCATCGCGATATCTTTTATCGCCGGTATGGCTGTCGTCCCCATGGCACTCCCCTTGCAGAAGCTTGCGTTGGAACTCTACTCCGGCGCGAACGTGATGGTGGTCTGGGTGATCGTTGAGGAACTCCTCAAGTATGCTGTAGCGCTTCTGTTGATATTCTGGAACCGTGAAGTTGATGAACCGATCGATATGGTCATCTACATGATCGTAGTTGCACTTGGCTTTGCTGCTCTCGAAAATGCCCTTTTCATATTCAACCCGCTCGTCCTCGGTGAATACATGAACTCTGCGGTTACTGGCAGCTTCCGCTTCCTAGGAGCCACCCTGCTTCACGTATTAGCCTCAGGTACGGTCGGCGTTGCCTTAGCGCTGGCCTTTTACCGATCAAGGTCGGTCCAGGTTCTGGCCGGCACCATTGGCTTGTCCCTTGCCATTGTATTGCATGCCTTATTTAACTTTTTTATAATGAGTACAAATGGAGAGACCATACTGACTGTCTTCCTGTTTGTTTGGATGGGTATCATCCTACTCTTTCTTTTATTCGAAAAAATTAAACTGCTGGAACACGAACATAATCTTCAACAACAAGCATCATGAAAAAACCATCATTTTTAGAACGCCTCACCGGCGGAAGCCAAGCAGCTGAATACGACCGTATCTTGGACGAAGATCACCAGTTTGGCGAAGATGATGAACTGGCAGTAGAAGATGAATATCAAGAAGAGGAAGCTTGGGATAATACCGATAAAGAGAGCACTCCGCAGGAGGGTGAGCTTCCGGTTGATATGTACCAGACCGATGATGCTATTGTGATCCGTGCCCTGGTCGCTGGCGTCAGCCCTGGTGAACTCGATATCTCGATTACTCGCGACATGGTGACTATTCGTGGTACCCGCGAGGAATATCAGGAAGCACACGATGACAACTACTTCCACCGTGAACTTTTTTGGGGCAGTTTCTCACGCACGCTACTTCTCCCAGAAGAGGTCGCCATCGATGAAGCAGAGGCTCAAGAGAAACACGGCCTCCTGGAGATAAAACTACCTAAGCTTGATAAACACCGCAGTACGCAGCTGAAGGTACGCAGCAACGCTGCTGGT
>CAZFSB010000055.1:0-1965 GCA_964521645.1 uncultured Candidatus Saccharibacteria bacterium
TGATGATACTCGTTTCCCACGTGCCAGACTTTGTCGAGAAGATACAGATCGATCAGGTGCTGGATCTCAGTAAGTTGAAGCCGAAGAAGGGCAAATAAAACAAAAAGGCCGGCGTCCGCAAAGCGGACGCCGGCCGTTTTGTTTTATTTACCCTGCACCTGTTCCAGCATCCCCCGCACCTCATCCTCACTGAACACCTTATCCAAGACTCCCCTGAAGACAGTTTCTCGTACCGCGTCACTCCATAGTTCGTCCGGTCCACCTGGCAGGCGCCGGTTGCCTTTGGTCTCCTGCCACTCTCGGTAGACGTTCGCTACCTCATGGATGGGTAACACGATGAGTACCAAGTCCTTCAGTTTGAGTTCGCCCTCACGCTCGAGCCGACTTTTCGCTTGGGTTATCTGGCGCTTCTTATGCTCTACGGTGAGCTCACTTTCGGCGGTCGTGAACTGGATACCGATATCAGGACGGTCTTCCGGCTCGGCTACTCCCACACCCACTTCGCCCCGGTCTTCATGGATCGGTTCGATGATGAAGTCTATTTTGTATTCGACATCCTCATAGACAGACACGCTCTTGAGTTGGTAGGGAAGGTCGTGGTCAATGGCAAGTTTGGTGAGAAGAGACTCGACCATTTTTTCAGCGGCCAGTCCGGGAGGTATCTCGTAACCTTCCTCGTAGCGTTCGGTGACCGCTTGGTAGGCGGTGTCCAGCCCTGTGTTTTGATTGTAGTTTTGGTTGGCTTCGTAGAGCGCGATCTGATTGTCGAACAGGTCGGATATCTCATATCGAGCTTTCTGTACTAGGTATTGTTTCTTGATATCGTAGGGAACAGACTCGTCTAAATAATATGATTCACCCCACAGGCCCGCGACCATGAGTTGGCCGCGGCTGAGAGGAAGCTTCTGCCCGCCTTTTCCAAAACAGTAGAGACTCTCGGTTTCCGGGTCGTAGCTTGCACCGCGCATCTTGCCTTCAATGCCGACCGTGCCGGTCTCGCTGAGCTGTGCGAGGTCAGCTCGCAATCGGTTCATGAGGGTCGCTTTCTGTTCTTGTGCAGCAAGTACTTTTTCAGCCACGTCCTGTCCGCCAAAATCAGCTTCGAGCTCGGTCAATAATTCTGTTTCCGATCTAGCCTTGATTGCCTGGTCGAGTCGGACAATATCGTTGAGGAGTCTTTCTTGCATAGTGACAATAGTGTACCAAATGTTTCTAAAAGTCTTTACAGCTGCTTTCACCAAGTACATACTACTCCTATGAAGAAAGCATGGAATGAGTACGTCGCGTACTTGAAAGATAATCCGAAGGGGTACTGGTTCAAACGAAAGTTGTATGGCTGGGGCTGGACTCCGGCCAAGCCGGCGGGGTGGGCCGTGATCGCAGTCTATCTGCTCATTGTTCTCGGTTTGGCGGTGCATGCGGAAAAGACTGGTAGCGTGGAGGAGGATCCGCTGGGTTTTGTCGGGCTTATCGTTGGTTTGACGGCCTTGCTCATCGTCATATCATGGCGAACCGGCGAACCTCCCAAGTGGCAGTGGGGAAGAAAAGAGGAGAAAGACCGATGACTCACTTTGTGTACATGGTGGAGTGCGCCGATGGAACGTTGTACACGGGGTACACGACCGACGTTGAAAAACGTATCACTGAGCATAATGGCGAGGGGAGTTCCAAGACCGCGCGATCGGCGGGGGGGGGGGTAACGCGCCCCCCCCCCCCCCATTACTTCACAAAAACCTTCATCAAAACAGGGACCCATCCATTTATCAAGGAAATATATAAAACTGCATTAAAAAGCCATATTATAATCAAATTAAAATAAAAGGTATCAATTTCCAAATAACCTATTTTTTTGAAAGGTGCATAAAATTGTGCCCTGCCAAAGTTTGACTCAGGACTCATGTACACCGGCTCGTATAACTGTAATAACCGGTCATTTGTAACGCTAATCCGGTGAATCTCCTTGTT
>CAZFSB010000056.1:0-1676 GCA_964521645.1 uncultured Candidatus Saccharibacteria bacterium
GGGCGGGGCGCCCCATATGAGTAGTACGTTTTTTATTGGCGCGGCAGCCCTCCTCAAAAATTTGGTCGCGCCCCCCCGCCTTTTGCCGCTTCGTGCTATAGTGCCAGTTATATGGATATTCCTTCGACGTGGCAAGATTGGGTCATCATGGTAGGACAGCTTGTCTTTTTAGTGGCGCTCCTGCCTTCGGTCTTTACCGCCGACAAGCCAAACCGCTGGTCGAGCCTCCTCACTGCTATTGTCATCGTTGTGTTTGGTATCACGTACTGGACGCTCGACATGTATTTCTCCGTTGCGAGTTCGGCAGCGCTTGGTTTCGTGTGGTTCATTCTCTTTTTGCAGAAGGTGCGCGAGCGGGGGTAGGGAAAGAAAAAGGCCGGACACAAGGTGTCCGGCCGGGAGGTACTACTGAAAGTAATGAACTGAGGTCACTCTGACTGCTCCTCAAGCGCGCGAGCTACCTGCTTCACTTCTTTTGTTCTCACGAGCTTCTTGCCGATATTCCCGTAGAGCGAGTAGCGATGCGTTTCTCCATTATTAATTTGGAAATACGCGCGGAAGTTATGCTTGTGTATCGAGTGGCCGGTGATGGTCATGATCGAGTGCCGAGGCACTTCATACATGAATTCGACCACCTTGCCGTCGACAATGACGTTTCTTCGCTCACAGGTTTGGGCGGACTCTCCGAGTTGGTTGAGTAGCTCAGCCAGTGCTTCATCAGCTCCGTGGCCGATCGGTTCAAGAAAGTACCGGTATTTTTTCATGAGAGGCTCCTCTTTGGTTGATGTATCTGTTTCCGCTTGCCACTGTACAACAGCATCGGAAGTTTGGGAAGGGCCACCGGAGCGGGTGAAATTTCAATACTGCTGTTGCGTACAAAAAGGAGCGTGGCATAATGCACGTACTTACTTTTTGAATATATGAATTGGTCAAAACGAATCTTTTTCTTCTTACTTACCAACATCGCGGTCATTGCGGTGGTGTCAGTCACCTTTAGTGTCTTCAACATCGCGCCGTACCTCACCGAGGCGGGGCTCAACTACCAGAGCCTGCTCATCTTCTCGGCTATCATCGGTTTCACTGGTTCGCTCATTTCGCTTCTCATTTCAAAGTGGATGGCGAAACGTGCCTTTGGGGTAAAGGTCATCGCGCGGGCCGAGACCGACGATGAGCGTTTTTTGGTGCAGACGGTCGAGCGACTCGCGTCGCGACTAAAGATCGGCATGCCGGAGGTGGGTATCTATGAGTCGCCGGAAGCCAACGCTTTCGCGACCGGGTGGAACAGGAACAGCGCGCTCGTCGCGGTCTCGACTGGCCTTATTCATAACATGACGCGAGACGAGCTTGAGGGCGTGATCGGACACGAAATGGCACACGTCGCCAATGGCGACATGGTCACGCTCGCGCTCATCCAGGGCATCGTGAACACGTTTGTTATTTTCTTTGCGCGTATCGCGGCCTACGCGGTCCAGACCTTCCTCGCACGCGACAATGAAAACGGCATGGGGACGCTCGCATACCATCTCACCGCGATCGTATTTGAGATCTTCTTCGGCATCTTGGCGAGCGCGATCGTCATGTTCTTCTCACGCCATCGCGAGTTTCGGGCCGATGCGGGCAGCGCCGACCTGGTCGGTCGCGAACGCATGACCGCAGCCCTGCAAAAACTGCAGCTG
>CAZFSB010000057.1:0-1549 GCA_964521645.1 uncultured Candidatus Saccharibacteria bacterium
GTGCGGTTTTCTTGAGGGGGTCCTCGAAGCAATCGAAGAACTCCGGCAGCGCGTTTTAGCCGGGCCGCCGCGCGGCAGTTGAAGATGATCGATACTTAAATCAAAAATTCCCTCAAGCCAAATGACTTGAGGGAATTTTTTATAATAAATTTCGGAAGAAGAGAGTTGAAAAAACGATTCCGGGGGGTGTCTATTCTTCTTCAGTGCTGCCACCGCCATGCGATTTCTTTTGGCGGTAAACAATCCGTCCGCGTGAAAGGTCATAGGGTGACATCTCGACTCTTACATGATCCCCGAGCAGAATACGGATGTAATATTTTCGCATTCTGCCTGAAAGATAAGCGAGGACCTCGTGACCGTTGTCGAGCTTCACACGAAACTGTGTGCCAGGCAGCGCTTCAACGATGGTTCCTTCAACACTGATCTTATCTTCTTCTTTAGCCATAAACACCTCCTGCGAAGGCCAAGGGCCAGGAACGACCCAATGCCTGGTCTAACAAACCGGAAAACATCTTTTTACTCACCCGTTTTGCCGACCTGGCGTCGCTTCATTCGGCGAACAGCCTTCTTTTTCTCAACGCGGCGCAACTCACTTTTGGAGATGAACCAGCGTTTGCGGCGTACGGTGCTCAGGATGCCGCTCTTCACAACCTTTTTACGGAAGCGCTTGAGCAGTTGGTCCTGAGATTCATTTGTGCGAAGAACCACACTCGTCATGTTTTCTCACCTCCCTTCGTTTAAGGGATTCAAGTATATTATTGAGGTCCAGTCCAAATAAAAACTCGACTGGCAATGGACGACACTGCAGCCGAGTACGGTGGACAAGGAGATGTCAGTAACTACATCCTCGGGAGCATGCTGCCGTAGCCTCCATAAATATCACAAGTAAAAATCGAAAGGCTCAGTATTGACGTATGATAGCGTCGAATAAAACCAAATTATTATATCACGAAATGTTAAAAAGAGTCAAACAACTGTGCCAGATGGCACAGCGTAATATTAAATAGAAAAGCCTCTTGGCAATGACCTACTCTCCCAGGAAGTCGCCCTCCAAGTACCATCGGCGCTGACAGCCTTAACGACCGGGTTCGGGATGTGACCGGGTGTACCACTGTCGCACAAATCACCAAGAGACTTGTTCTTACAATTTTATGAATAGTGTTGTAGATTTCTGGTCAAGTCTTTCGAAAAAGTACTCAATTCTCCTCATCACGGAGGAAGCCCTCGGTCATTAGTACGGCTTAGCTGAATGTATTACTACACTTACACACGCCGCCTATCAAGCAGGTAGTCTACCTGCGACCTTACTCCTTTACAGGAAGAGGGATCTTATCTTGAAGCGAGTTTCCCACTTAGATGCTTTCAGCGGTTATCTCTGCCAGACGTTGGCTACCCAGCAATGCCGTTGGCACGACAACTGGCACACCAGAGGTCTGTCCACCCCGGTCCTCTCGTACTAGGGGCAGCTCCTCTCAAATCCCTTACGCCCACAGCGGATAGAGACCGACCTGTCTCACGACGGTCTGAACCCAGCTCGCGTACCGCTTTA